>JAZSLF010000076.1:0-6404 GCA_045535205.1 Eubacteriales bacterium | reverse complement strand
GGCATGTTGATGGTAACAACGCCTACAGAACCTGTGGATTCACCTGAACCGAAGAAGCCGCCGGACTTCTTTCTGAGTTCACGGAGGTCAAGACGGAGTCTGCAGCACATTGAACGAACGTCGCTGGGCTCCATGTCGGAGTTCACGTAGTTTGAGAAGTAGGGTGTGCCGTACTTGGAGGTCATTTCAAACAGCAGCATATTGTTTTCTGTTTCGGACCAGTCAAAGTCACGTGTGATGGAATATGTGGGAATGGGATACTGGAAGCCTCTGCCGTTGGCGTCGCGTTCGATTATAATTTCGATAAACGCCTAGTTTACCATATCCATTTCCTTCTTGCAGTCACCGTATGTGAAGTCCATTTCCTTTCCGCCTACGATTGCGGGAGAATCTGCAAGGTCGGCGGGGACTGTCCAGTCAAGAGTGATGTTGGAGAAGGGAGCCTGTGTGCCCCATCTTGAAGGGGTGTTTACACCGTATACGAAGGATTCTATGCACTTCTTTACCTGATCGTAATCAAGGTTATCGTACTTTACGAAGGGAGCAAGGTATGTATCGAAGGAGGAGAATGCCTGTGCACCTGCCCATTCGTTCTGCATGATGCCGAGGAAGTTTACCATCTGGTTACAAAGGGTCGCAAGATGCTTTGCGGGGGCGGAAGTGATCTTACCTGTTACGCCGCCGAGACCCTCTGTGATAAGCTGCTTGAGTGACCAGCCTGCACAGTAGCCTGTGAGCATTGAAAGGTCATGAAGATGAATGTCTGCGTTTCTGTGAGCGTTGGAAATTTCATCATCGTAAATTTCGGAGAGCCAGTAGTTAGCCGTAATGGCACCGGAGTTTGAAAGGATGAGACCGCCTACGGAATAAGTTACGGTTGAGTTTTCCTTTACTCTCCAGTCGTTGATCTTTACGTAGTTGTCAACGATCTCTTTATAGTCAACGATGGTGGACTTAACGTTACGGAGCTTTTCTCTCTGTCTTCTGTAAAGAATGTAAGCCTTTGCAACGTCAGCATAGCCCGCCTGTACGAGAACGGATTCAACGCTGTCCTGTACGTCTTCGACTGCGATAAGACCTTCCTTGATCTTGGGTTCAAAATCCGCAGTTACTTTAAGTGCCAAAAAATCGATTATCTGGGGGTGTACCTGCTTTTCCTGTGCTTCAAAAGCAAGGGTGATGGCATCGGATATCTTCTTGAGATCAAATTCGACGACCTTGCCGTCTCTCTTTTTTACCTGATACATTATCTTTCTCCTTCTGTATTTATGAATATTTACCATATATTGTGGTTGCTTCTTCGGTGTTTCTGTCACGCTTTACAAAGAATATTCAATTTTAAGACCTTTTGGCAACCGTGTTTTCCGCATTTTTTCGGAGTGTACGCTCATTATATCACGAAGGAGTCGGTCTGTCAAGGGGGGATTTAACAAAAAAACACAATATGTTGATATTATTTTTTTGATATTTCCAACATATTGTTGAATAAATTTTCATTTAACGGAAGAAAAAAAGAAGGCGAAAAAGGCTTCAAACGCCGATGCATTAAGCATTTCGGAGGATTTTGAAGCCTTGTTTTTTACGCTGTATATTCTTATTTAAAATGAATTTTTCCTTATTTTTTTAATTTTTTCAAAACACAATATTTAGGGGTGGGGCACATAGACCGTTTCGGTCAGCTTTTCATGGGAATATCCGCTGAATTCAAAGACCGACTCTGCCCGAAAGCCCTTTTCCTCAAGGGGAAAAGTGAATTTCACGTCGGAGGGATAGGCCCTGTTCCATTGGTAAATAATAAATTTTTCGCATTTATCAAAAAACGCAGAGGCATCGCAGTTTTCAACGAAGCAAAAATCTCCCTTTCCTGCTCTTTCGAGAAAATTCTCACAAACGGTCAACTTTTCGTTGTTTTCAAACAGCTTTGCACTGTAGCTGTTCATAAGAAGACGGCTGTTTTTTGAAACAGCTTTTATTCTCTCGGTGAGCACTCTGTCCATAGACAGCCTTTTTCCGAGAAATGTCATTCCTTTATTATCATCAATGCATAAAACTATTATCATGGGGAGCTCCTCTCAGAAGAACACCGTCAGGTGACGGAACGTTCGGTATGTTTTTTATATTTTAGCACATTAAATCGGTGTTGTCAAAATATTGACAAATGATAAATATAATTGTATAATATATTTATATAACTATAATTAACGGAAGCAGGAAATACAATGAAAAAATTAGGCTTCGGTCTTATGAGACTCCCGACTGTCGAAGAAACAAATAAAATAGATATTGAAGAAACCAAAAAGATGGTGGACACGTTTATCGGGAGAGGCTTTACCTATTTTGATACGGCGTGGATGTATTGCAGCTATCAGAGTGAAAAGGCAGTAAAAGAGGTACTCACTTCAAGATATGAGCGTGATAAGTTTGAGCTTGCCACAAAGCTCCACCACGGCTTTCTTAAAGAAGAAGGCGATGCCGACAGAATATTTGCAGAGCAGCTTGAGAAAACAGGCGTTGAATACTTTGACCGTTATCTTCTTCACGATATGGGCGTGGTTTCATACGAAATATTCAAAAAACACGACTGCTTCAACTGGATAATTGATAAAAAAGAAAAAGGACTTGCAAAAAAGATAGGCTTTTCCTTCCATGATACAGCGGATTTTCTTGACAAGGTCCTCACCGAGCACCCCATATTCGACTTTGTTCAGCTGCAGATAAATTATGTGGACTGGGACAGCGAGGGCATTCAGTCGAGAAGATGCTACGAGGTGGCAAAGAAGCACGGGCTTCCCGTTGTTGTAATGGAGCCTGTAAAGGGCGGCACTCTCGCAAACGTGCCCCTTGCGGTAAAGAAGGCGTTCAAGGGCTATAACCCCGATTTTTCGGTTGCTTCCTGGGCAATCCGTTTTGCAGCAAGTCTTGAAAACGTTGAGGTCGTTCTTTCCGGCATGAGCAACATGACTCAGCTGCTTGACAACGTGGGCTTCATGGAGGATTTTGAGCCCCTTAACGCAACGGAGCAGGGAGTTATCGCACAGGCTGTGAGCATAATCAATTCAGATATCCTTATTCCCTGTACAGGCTGTGAATACTGCCTTGCAAACTGTCCCAAGGATATTCCCATTCCGTCATTCTTCTCTCTCTACAATGCGGATATGCAGGAGCTTGAAGGTAAGAAGTGGACTGCGCAGGAAGGATATTACTCCAATCTCGCAACCATTCACGCCAAAGCTTCCGACTGTATAGAATGTTCAAGCTGCGAAGAAATGTGTCCCCAGAAGTTACCCGTTATGAGTCTTCTCAAACAGGTTTCAAAGCATTTTGAAAAAAACTGATATGAAAATTTCAACTGTTCTTTTCGATCTTGACGGAACGCTGCTTCCTCTTGAGCAAGACGAATTCATAAAACGGTATTTTCAGCTTATCGTAAAATATCTTGCCGAAAAACGTGAAGACGGAGAAAAATACGCCGTTGCCATGAAAAAAGCCGTTTTTGCCATGATGACAAACGACGGAAAAGTTTCAAATGAAGTGCTTTTCAAAAAAGTGTTTGCTGCAGAAACGGGCGAGGATACTCCGCCCGAAGAAATATTCGGTGAGTTTTATGAAAAGCATTTTGTAAAGCTCAAGGAAGGATGCGGCTTCGCTCCCGAAGCCAAGGAGATCGTAACTCTTGCAAAAAATGCAGGCTTCAGGGTTGCCCTTGCAACAAACCCCGCCTTTCCTTTGCAAGCCACAAACGAACGTATTCGCTGGGCAGGACTTGAACCTGAAGATTTTGAGCTTATAACCGCCTACGAAAACTCCTCTTTTTGCAAGCCCGCACTTCCCTATTATACCGAAATTTGCGAAAAGCTCGGCGTATCCCCCGACGAGTGCATCATGATAGGCAACGACACCCTCGATGATATGGAAGCTGAAAAGCTCGGCATGAAGACTTTTCTTCTCACAAACTGCCTTGTCAACCGAAATGATCTTTCCATAAACGATTTCCGAAACGGAAACTGGCAGGAGCTTAAAGAGTGGCTGATAGAAGAGGCTCACCCGTGAGCTGCTTTAACTCCTTTTAAGCTAAATATGAGAACATTATAAACAGGAAATTTATTTTAACATCCGGAGGATAATATGAAAAAGAACTCTCTTAAAATCTTATCGGCAATGCTTGCTGCAATAATGCTGCTTATGCCCTTTGCCGTATTTGCCGCAGAAGGCGTCACCTACGAAAGGGGTGCAGCGCTTCAGGTTGGCGAATTTGAATACGAGGCATCTGCTCTCGAATACACAGTTTACACATTTTCTCCCGAAGAAATAGGAAAATACACATTTTCATCCGAAAACCTTATGGGTATATCAAGTTACAACGGTATGTGGGTAACTGTTGAACCCAATGCAAACACCGTTTCCGAAAACACAGTAACATGGGATTGCACTTCTGTAGGTCAGGAGGTATGGCTTTCCGTTCAGACAAACGGTGCTCCCGTAACAATAAACATTGAAAAAGAAGATATTACGATCGTAACAATTCCCACCGTCGCATACGAAAACACAGTAACTCCCGAGCCCTTCGCTTTTGGAGAAAACGAAGATACGTCAACTCTCGTCCCCGTAGATGTAACTAACAGCAAGATTGACGATGCCGTATTCTGCTTAGACGGCTATTACCGTCTCAACTCCGAAAACGGTCCCCGTCTTTTCGTTGACCTTAACGATACTGTGATGCCCTTGTTTGCTCTCAGAGAACCCGGTCAGCTTTCTTCAATCGTATATAATGACGACGGCTCTGTCGACCATAAGTTAGACTATAATGCTGCATTTGATGAATATTGGGCTTGTGCTGATGCAAACGGCTTCTATCCCCTTACATACGACCTTGTTACGATGCTTATCAACATAGGTGAAGCTCGTGATTGGTATGGAGAAGGCGGTTGGCTCGGCTATACAGCCGATGATGCATGGATGTTCTGTTGCTACTATCTGGAAGCTGAACAGCTTCCCTACGATATGGGTAGCGCACTTGAAGTCGGCGAAAACGAATATGCTCCCTGCGATTTCAAATACACGATTTATACGTTCGATCCCACAGAAGTAGGTAATTACGTTATCTCTTCCGATGCTCCTCTCGGTATCGTAAGCTACAACGGTATGTGGTTGACAGTTGAACCCGATGAAACAACCGTAACGGAAAACTCTGTTTCCTGGAACTGTGAGTCCGTAGGTCAGGCTATATGGGTTGCTGCTCTCACAAACGGCGCCCCCGTTACCATCAACATTGTAATGAAGGAAATTGAGATAATTACGATGGAAACAATTGCGTATGAAAACACAGTTGTTCCCGAACCCTTCGCCTTTGCAGAAGATGAGGACACAGCGGCTCTCGTGCCCGTAGACGTAACTGACGGCAAGAACGACGTTGCCGTTTTGGGAGACGATGGCTTCTACCATCTCAACAATAAATACGGTCCCCGTCTTTTCGTGAACTTTGTAGATACAAACATGGCAATGTATGCACTCAGAGAACCCGGACAGATCTCCTCAATGGTTTACAAGGAAGACGGAACAGTCGATTACAAATTGGATTATAATGCCGCGTTTGATGAATACTGGGAATGCTCCGCAGACGGCTTCTATCCTCTTACAGAGGACCTTATCTCCATGTATGCAAACGTAGGTGAAGCACGTGGCTGGTACGGCGAAGAAGGCTGGCTCGGCTACACAGACGAAGACGCATGGATGTTCGCCTGCTACTACTTTGAGGGAGAAAACTTTGACACATCCTCATACACAGTTACTATCGACGGCGTTGTATACGGAACCTTTGAAGCAGGAACAACAGTTGAGATCGATGCTGTCACAGGAAAGACAGTTTCCGGCTTCTTTGCACGCTTCTTTACATACAACAGCGATGACGTTGAAGTAACAAGAAGTGCATACAATAAGGCGAATACGGTAAACGGACGTACATACTCCTTCGTAATGCCCTCCGGTGACGTGGCTCTCACTACGGAATTTGTAATTATAGGAAACCTTTACAACAGCGATTCCAAGGTCAACTCCAGAGACACAGCAATACTCAAGAAGTTTGTAAACAACCCTGCTACCGAGCTTACGGAACAGCAGAAGGAAGCGGCTGATATCGAGCTTGACGGCAAGATAAACTCCCGTGATACTCTCAGCATGAAGAAGCTTGCCAACGGCACGTACACACCTAAGAAGTAAATTAATGCGATAAATCAAGGGGGAACTTTCTGCAGAAAGTTCCCCCTTAGACCCCCTCAAGAGAACCCCAAATCGCCGAAGGCAATTTGAGGACCCCTTGTTCAAAGACTTTTGAGAGGGTTAAGGTGTAACTTACAGAGATATAATTACAAAGACGGCTCACCGATAGCTTGTACGTGGTCAAAGCT
>JAZSLF010000058.1:0-8213 GCA_045535205.1 Eubacteriales bacterium | reverse complement strand
ATTTCTTGATGAAATTATCTGACATAGAAAAGGCGGGCAAAAGCCCGCCACATCTGCTTTTGGCGAGTTTTTCCCTCTACCGTAGTAATCTACGCCGACGAGGAAAAAATCGCCAAATCTACCTGCGTTTCTCTCAGTCTGCCTCAGAGTGTAGACTTTGTCTACACTCTGAGGGGAGGGACTTTGTCAAAAGTCCCTCCCCATATTATCATCACTTAATAATTTTCTTTTCTTACTTCAAAGTAGCTCTTGGGATGAGCGCAAACGGGGCAGAGTTCGGGAGCCTTCTTGCCGATTACGAGGTGGCCGCAGTTACGGCATTCCCACATTGTTTCTTCGCTCTTTTCAAATACCTTCTGCATTTCAACGTTGGAAAGGAGAGCACGGTATCTTTCTTCGTGAGCCTTTTCGATTTCAGCTACAGCACGGAACTGATAAGCGAGCTTTGTGAAGCCTTCTTCTTCAGCTTCCTTTGCAAATGTAGCGTACATATCTGTCCATTCATAGTTTTCGCCTTCTGCAGCTGCGAGAAGATTTTCAGCAGTTGTGCCGAGCTCGCCGAGAGCCTTGAACCACAGCTTTGCGTGTTCTTTTTCGTTATCAGCTGTCTTCTGGAAAATAGCTGCGATCTGTTCGTAGCCTTCCTTCTTTGCAACAGATGCAAAGTATGTGTACTTGTTTCTTGCCTGAGATTCGCCTGCAAACGCAGTCATCAGATTTTTTTCGGTTTTTGAGCCTTTGAGTTCCATTATAGTTCCTCCAAAATTTATTTTAAATTAATTATTTAAAGCTGTTTTACAGTCTTTGCAGATGTATTTGATTATAAGGGAATAAGAAGTTATATTCTCTCCCGATTTTTCCTTCAAGGTTTCTGTCATATCCTCAAACATGGTGTCACAGAGCCGACCGCACCTCTCACAGATAAGATGCTCATGGGGAATTTCCGTTCTGTCATATCTGTCCGAGTCGTTGGGTATCTCTATCTTTCTGACAAGTCCCTTTTCGGTAAGCTGTGTAAGATTATTATATACTGTCGCCATTACTGTGCCGGGTGAAAGAATTTTCATTCTTTCATATATTTCTTTGGCGGTAGGGTGCTCATGGGAGGTTTTGACAATATCAAGTATCAGCTTTGCATTCTTTGTCATAAGCACCTCCGTTTTTAGAATGGTTCTAATTTCTGATATGATTATACAGAAAAAAATTCCATTTGTCAATATATTTTTTTCAAAAACGGAACAGGTCTTATCTATTTGCAAATATTTCCCTTGAAACACCGGCTATTATATGTTAGAATATTTATAATTAGTATATGATAGTGCATCGCATTATAGATTTTTATAATTGAAGAAAAAGAAGGGAAGTGAGGCTATGGAAAAGAGGGAAATTGAAATACTGTTTCAAAATTCCGATTTTGCCGCAGTAATAAAACCGGTTGGTGTTCTGTCCGAAGGGGCAGAGGGTGACATGGTCTCTCTTTTGTCAGAGCAGCTTTCCTCAAAGGTCTATCCTGTTCACCGTCTTGACAGGGCTGTGGGCGGTGTTATGATATATGCTCTGAAAAAAGAAAGTGCGGCGGCATTTTCAAGGCTTATGGAAAGCGGGGACTTCGGTAAGGAATATCTTACGGTCGTTCACGGCGAGTGTGAGCCTTCGGGCGTTATGGAGGATCTTTTATTCAAGGACTCAAAGCTCAATAAGAGTTTTGTTGTAAAAAAGGAGAGAAAGGGTGTACGAAAGGCATCCCTTGAATTTGAAAGACTCTCGTTTGACGGCGAAAAGTCCCTTGTGAGAGTGAAGCTTCATACGGGAAGAAGCCATCAGATAAGAGTTCAGTTTTCAAGCAGAAAAATGCCCCTCTGGGGTGATGGAAAGTACGGCGGAAGCGATAATTGTAATATTGCTCTCTGGTCACACAGAGTTTCTTTTACAATGGGTGAAAAGGAATACGTGTTTGAGAAAGAGATGCCCGACGTATATCCTTTTTCCGAATTCAATTTATAATTTCAGGGTGGTTAAGATGAAGATATATAACAGTATGACGGAGCTTATAGGGGGGACTCCTCTTGTGAGACTTTGCCGTCTTGAAGAAAGTATCGGAGCTTCGGCTAAAATAGTCGCAAAGCTTGAAAGGGCAAATCCTGCGGGAAGTGCAAAAGACAGAGTGGCTCTTGAAATGATAGAGTCTGCCGAAAGGTCGGGCGCATTGAAGCCGGGCGGTGTTATAATCGAGCCCACAAGCGGAAACACGGGCATCGGCCTTGCGGCTGTTGCGGCTGTCAAGGGGTATAAGGCTGTGATAGTTATGCCCGACACAATGAGTATTGAAAGACAGCAGCTTATAAAAGCATTCGGTGCCGATGTGGTGCTTACTGACGGGGCACTCGGTATGAAGGGTGCAATTGATAAGGCAGAGGAAATAAAGAAAAATACACAGGGTGCCGTTATTGCGGGACAGTTTGACAATCCTGCAAATCCCGAAGCACACAGAAAGACTACCGGTCCTGAGATATGGAACGATACAGACGGCAAGATCGATATTTTAGTTTCCGCCGTAGGTACGGGAGGAACACTTACGGGCTGCAGTGAATATCTTAAAGAGAAAAAGCCCGAAATAAAGGTGATAGCCGTTGAGCCTGAGAGCTCACCCCTTCTCTCAAAGGGATATGCGGCACCTCACAAAATACAGGGGATAGGTGCAAATTTTGTTCCCTCCGTTCTGAATACAAACGGATATGATGAAATAATCACCGTAACCGATGAGGAAGCATATTTGTATTCCGGGAAGGCGGCAAGGTGCGAAGGACTTCTTGTGGGAATTTCATCGGGGGCTGCCTTGGCGGCGGCAGCAAGGGTGGCACTTCTGCCCGAAAACAAGGGAAAAACCGTCGTTGTCGTTCTTGCCGACACGGGAGAAAGATACCTTTCCTGCGAAGGCTTCATTAAATAATAAGGAGAATTTGGTATGACAGATAGTACGAGAGCTATACTGATGGGGTCAGTTGAAAAAATATGTGCAAACTATGAGGCATCTGAGATACTTATGCTTCATGATGAGGGAGCACTTCCCGACAGAAATGCGGTAATTAATATAATTAAAGAGCTGAGATGCGTGATGTTTCCCGGATATTTCAGCACCGCCGTTACAGACGGTGCACCCTCAGAGTATTACGTGGGAAGCAGACTCAGCGAGATATACGAAAGTCTTTATACTCAGGTAAAGAGAAGTCTTTCTTATAAAAAGAAAAAGTACGTTTCCGCCGCCGCTGTTGAAAAAATGACAGAGGAGATATGCAACGGCTTCTTTGAAAAATTGCCGGAGCTGCAGAATATGCTTCTCAAGGACGTGCAGGCCGGCTTTGACGGAGACCCTGCGGCAAAAAGCAAGGAAGAAGTAATTTGCTCATATCCCGGCTTTTTTGCGATATTCGTTTACAGAATTGCCCATGAGCTTTACAATTACGGTGTGCCCTTTATCCCCCGTATAATGACGGAGTATGCACACGGCAAAACGGGAATTGACATAAACTCAGGTGCCGTTATCGGTGAATATTTCTTCATCGACCACGGTACAGGCGTCGTTGTCGGCGAAACGACAGTTATCGGAAACGGAGTTAAGCTCTATCAGGGCGTTACCCTCGGTGCTCTCTCTACGAGAGGGGGACAGAAGCTTCTCGGCAAGAAGCGTCATCCCACGGTTGAGGATAACGTTACCATTTATGCAGGTGCTACAATTCTCGGCGGCGAGACCGTTATAGGCGAAGGCTCTGTTGTGGGCGGTAATACCTTTATCACTTCCTCCGTAGGAAAGCATACGAAGGTAAGTGCAAAGACACCCGGACTTAACATCACCGAAGGGAAGAAGCAGTAAATTTTCACTACATAAGCCTTTTTTGCTTCAAAAAGCGAAAAAAGTGTTTCTTTGTAAAAAATATATAGTATATACAGATATTTCTTTTAAATTTATTGCTTTTTTTCTATGTACAAATCAGTTTTTTTGTGATAAAATATATAAATAAATCCACATAAGATTGTTTTTTAAAAATAATGAATTAAAATATAAAGGAGAAACGTCATGCCGTTCGTATTTTCGGAACCCTCAAGAACATTTAGTGAGTACCTGTTGGTACCCGGTTACACTTCCCCCGATTGCATTCCCGCAAACGTAAGTCTCAAGACTCCTCTTGTGAGATTCAGAAAGGGCGAGGAACCCAGAATAAGCTTGAATATTCCTCTTGTATCTGCTATCATGCAGTCCGTATCCAATGATACTATGGCTATTGCCCTTGCAAAAGAAGGCGGTATGTCCTTTATCTACGGCTCACAGTCCATCGAGGACGAAGCAGCTATGGTTGCCCGTGTTAAAAACTACAAGGCAGGCTTTGTTGTAAGCGACTCAAACGTTACTCCCGAAAATACACTTGCAGACGTTCTTGCAGTTGTTGAAGAAAAAGGGCACAATACAGTTGCCGTTACTGCAGACGGTACGGCAAACGGAAAGCTTCTCGGCATCGTTACAGGCAGAGACTACAGAGTCAGCCGTATGTCTACGGACCTCAAGGTAAAAGAGTTTATGACTCCCATCGAAAAGCTTGTTACTGCTCCTGCAACGACAACTCTCAAGGAAGCAAACGACATCATCTGGGATCACAAGCTCAATTCCCTTCCTCTCGTAGATGACGAAGGCAAGCTTAAGTATCTTGTGTTCAGAAAAGACTATGCTCAGCACAAGGAAAATCCCAATGAGCTTCTTGACGAACAGAAGAGATACATGGTAGGTGCAGGTATCAACACCCTTGACTATGAAAAGAGAGTTCCCGCACTTGTTGAAGCAGGTGCTGACGTGCTCTGCATAGACTCCTCCGAGGGTTATTCCTGCTGGCAGAAGCAGACCATTGACTTTATACGTGCAAAGTACGGTGACAGCGTTCTTGTGGGTGCAGGTAACGTTGTTGACAGAGACGGCTTTATGTTCCTTGCAGAAGCAGGTGCTGACTTTATCAAGGTCGGTATCGGCGGCGGCTCCATCTGTATCACACGTGAGCAGAAGGGCATAGGCAGAGGTCAGGCGACGGCAGTTCTTGAGGTTGCGGCAGCACGTGACGAATACTATGAAAAGACAGGCATCTACGTACCTATCTGCTCTGACGGCGGTATCGTTCACGATTATCATATGACTCTTGCTCTCGCAATGGGCTCCGACTTCATCATGCTCGGCAGATATTTTGCAAGATTTGACGAAAGCCCCACACCCAAGCTCAACATTAACGGAACCTACGTTAAGGAGTACTGGGGTGAAGGCTCCAACCGTGCACGTAACTGGCAGAGATACGATCTTGGCGGTAAGAGCAAGCTCTCCTTTGAAGAAGGCGTTGACTCCTACGTTACATACGCAGGTCCTCTGCGAGACAACGTACAAAAGAGTCTTTACAAGGTAAAGAGTACGATGTGCAACTGCGGTGTTATCACTATTCCCGATCTTCAGAAGAACGGAAAGCTCACCCTTGTTTCAGCCACAAGTATCGTTGAAGGCGGTTACCACGACGTAATGCTGCGTTCCACAAATAAAAGAGACTGATTATTAGTAATAATGAAAGAACCCCAAGTCAATGCTTGGGGTTTTCTTAAAACGGAGATATTATGAAAAAATTTTTATCACTTCTTTTGGTTTTATCCATGCTTCTTACCCTCCTTGCCTCTTGTAAGAAAGAGGAACAGACTGAGGGGGATGATACTGCCTCCGAAAATGAGGAGACAAATCATGCTGAAAAGGAGGTCTTCTTTACAGAAGAATTTCCCGTAAATGACAGCATCAGCGTGAAAATTGAATTTAAGGGAGCAGACGCATACCTTTTAAATGCTAAGGTCTATGTAAACGGAGAGGAAGAAACTCCCGTTGACTTCCGCAAGGCGACGAAGCTCACGCTTGGACATGAGGACGGTGTTTACTCCTCTGACGGTACTTACGGCTTTGAAGCCGTTGACATGAACTTTGACGGAAACATGGATTTTCTTGTAAAGGCATGGGAGGACTCTGAGGGAAACCTTCCTTATTTCTGCTACCTCTGGAATGATGAAAAAAATGAATTTGTATACGGCTTCCAGATCAATGCACCTATTGCTGACAGCACAAACGCCAAGATCTACAGCACAGTATACGAAGACGGAAACGAGTACGTATATATTTACCGTGTGAATGAGGATGAACTTATCAGAGACGGTGGATTTTCACTTTCGGACACGGTTGAGTTCAGCGAGGACCTTTCCGCTTACGAGGAGTATATGGCTCCCGCAGACAGAGACGGCTATCTCCTTCTTGTCAATAAGGAAACGCACCTTGACGAGACCTTCGTGCCCGAAGATCTTACAGACCTTACAAGCACAAGAAAGGACGGCAGAAACACTCAGCAGATGGTTCATACCGCCGCTATGGCTCTTGAGGCACTCTATACTGAAATGTATGCCGCAGGCTACACAGACGTCAGCGTCACAAGTGCATACCGTTCTTATGAATATCAAGATACTCTTTTCAATAACTACGTGAATAATGAAATGGCAGGAGGTGCTTCAAGGGAGGAAGCGGAAATTGCGGCTAATACCTATTCCGCACGTCCCGGCACAAGTGAGCATCAGTCAGGTCTCTGCTGTGATATGCACAACCTGGGCTCAGCCTCTCAGGCCTTCAAGGACCAGGAAGCGTATCTCTGGCTTTCGGAGAATGCATGGAAGTTCGGCTTCATTCTCCGATTTCCCGAAGATAAAGAGGCTGTGACAGGCTATATGTTTGAGCCATGGCACTACCGCTTCGTCGGCCGCTATCATGCAGAAAAGATCCACAACTACGGTCTCTGCCTTGAGGAGTATTTGGAGATTATTGAGTGAGGATAAAGGGAATTTCAGATATAATTAAATTGACGGCGATACATCGTTATCACATATAAGAGAGATTGATAATATTGCAGGGTAACCGGTAAAACTCATAATGAAGTTATTCAAAGATGTCTTTCCTTTGCGATAGATAATTTGGAAATAAAGGAATATTAAGAGTGGATAAAATGAATGACGCAAATAATATGATTATTTTTAAAACTGACGATAATCAGATTGCAGTTGATGTTCGCTTCTATGAAGAATCTGTTTGGCTTACGTTAGACCAAATGGCAACACTCTTTGAAAGAGATAAATCTACAATTTCAAGACATATAAAAAACATTTTTAAAGAAGGCGAGCTTGTTAGAGATTCAGTTGTTGCAAAATTTGCAACAACTGCGACAGACGGAAAAGAATATCAAGTTGATTATTATAATCTTGATGTAATTATTTCTGTTGGATATCGTGTGAGATCCTTGCGTGGAACACAATTCAGACAATGGGCTACAAAGCGATTAAATGAATACATTCGCAAGGGTTTTACGATGGATGATGAACGCCTTAAAAATTTAGGCGGAGGCGGATACTTTAAGGAGCTTTTGGAAAGGATCCGTGATATTCGTGCTTCTGAAAAAGTTTTTTATCGTCAGATCTTGGATATTTATGCTACAAGTATTGATTACAATCCAAATACGGATATTTCAGTTGAATTTTTCAAAAAGGTTCAAAACAAAATTCATTATGCCATTCACGGACAGACTGCGGCAGAGATTATATATAACCGTGCTGATAGCGAAAAGGAGTTTATGGGACTCACATCTTTCAAAGGCGGCAGACCGCATTTGAGTGATATTAAGATTGCAAAGAATTATCTTGATGAAAAAGAGCTGCGTTCTCTCGGTCAATTGGTTTCGGGTTATCTTGATTTTGCAGAAAGACAAGCCGAGCGTGAGCAAGTTATGACGATGAAGGACTGGGCAGAGCATCTTGATAGAATTCTTACTATGTCCGGTGAGCAGTTGCTTGTAGGTGCGGGTTCTGTTACGCATGCTCAGGCGATAAACAAGGCAACTACGGAATATAAAAAATATCAGCAAAAGATCTTGAGCGAGGTTGAAAAAGATTATCTTGCGGCCATAAAGATGATTGAAGATAAAGCGGAGAAAAAATAAGGATATACAAGTGTAAAAAAGTACAGTTGTGGGTTTTCAGTTATAATAAGCAAGACGGCGATATGTCGGTTACATAAAAAATATGTAGTCTTCATATCGCCGTCATGTATATTATCTGTTTTTAGGGTACTCTTAAACCGCTTCAAAAGTCTTTGAAGGGGTTTAAGGGGA
>JAZSLF010000046.1:0-13873 GCA_045535205.1 Eubacteriales bacterium | reverse complement strand
TACTTGCGACAACTTGAAAATCTTTTATCAATAAAAACTGAACAAGCGAATATCGCTTGTGCATTTTTGCGTTTATATTTATTTTACTGCATAGCCTTTTTACGTTTTGCTTCTTCCTTGAGACGAAGCTCTGTGCTGAGAATTCTTTTGCGGAGTCTGAGATGGTGGGGGGTTACTTCCATAAGCTCATCGTCTGCAATAAATTCAATTGCTTGTTCAAGGCTGAATACTTTGTGAGGAACGAGGCGTAGTGCTTCGTCAGCACCTGATGAACGGATAGATGTGAGGTGTTTTTTCTTACATACGTTAAGGGCAATATCTCCGATCTTGGGGTTTTCACCGACTATCATGCCTTCGTAGACCTCAGTCTGAACACCGATAAAGAGCTGACCTCTGTCCTGTGAATTAAAGAGACCGTAGGAGGTGGACTCACCTGCTTCGGAAGCTACGAGAGAGCCTGTGTAACGGAGAGTGATCTCACCCTTGAAGGGCTGATAGCCGTCAAAAATGGAGTTGAGAATGCCCTCGCCTCTCGTATCTGTGAGAAATTCACTTCTGTAGCCGAACAGACAGCGTGCGGGAATGGAGTATTCTATCTTCATTCTTGAGCCGACAGGGGACATTTCAAGAAGGTCACCCTTTCTTGCGGAAAGCTTCTGAATAACAGTACCTGAGTATTCTTCGGGAACGTCAATGGAGACCTTTTCCATAGGTTCGCACTTGACACCGTCAATTTCCTTGTAAAGAACTCTGGGAGTGGAGCAGCAGAGCTCATAGCCTTCACGTCTCATCGTTTCAATGAGAATTGAAAGATGCATTTCACCTCTGCCTGCAACCTTGAAGCTGTCGGTCGTTTCACCGTCGGATACACGCAGGGATACGTCCTTGAGAGTTTCTTTGTAAAGGCGTT
This sequence comes from Eubacteriales bacterium, assembly GCA_045535205.1. GTDB lineage: Bacteria > Bacillota > Clostridia > Oscillospirales > CAG-272 > RUG14199. The sequence goes on along the minus strand of JAZSLF010000046.1, from coordinate 12,963 downwards.
CTCTGATCTGGCGTGAGGTTACGAACTTGCCGTCTCTGCCTGCAAGAGGAGAGTCATTTACGGAAAATGTCATTTCCATCGTAGGTTCGCTTACTTTGACAAATTCGAGAGCTTCGGGTCTGTCCGTAGCTGTGATGGTATCACCGATGGTAATATCGGCAGCACCCGAAAAGCAAACGATGTCGCCTACGGTTGCACTTTCAACAGGTGCTCTGCCCAGACCGTCAAACTGATACAGGGAAACTATTTTCGTCTTCTTTACTGTTTCGGGGTTGTGGTAATTTACGATGCCGCACTCCATACCGACCTTGACAGTACCTCTTTCAATTCTGCCGATTACTATTCTGCCTACGTAATCGGTGTAGTGGATGGAGGAAACGAGAAGCTGAAGAGCTTCATTGTCTTCGCCTTCGGGACAGGGAATATATTCAAGAATAGTATCAAAAAGGGGCTTCAGGTCAACACCGGGTTCGTCGGGAGATACACTTGCGGTACCTGCTCTGCCGGAGCAGAAAAGCATGGGGGAGTCAAGCTGATCGTCGGAAGCATCAAGGTCTATAAGAAGCTCAAGAACCTCATCGATAACCTCATGACAGCGGGCATCGGGCTTGTCCACCTTGTTTACAACTACGATAACACGGTGACCGAGCTCCATTGCACGACCGAGTACAAAGCGAGTCTGAGGCATGGGGCCTTCCGCTGCATCAACGAGCAGAATTACACCGTTTACCATTTTGAGAATACGTTCAACCTCGCCGCCGAAGTCAGCGTGTCCGGGAGTGTCAACTATATTTATTTTAACGCCCTTGTAATCAACGGAGGTGTTTTTGGCGAGGATAGTGATGCCACGTTCTCTTTCAAGGTCACCTGAGTCCATAACTCTTTCGGTAACAGTCTGATTTTCGTGGTATTCGCCGCATTGTTTGAGCATTTCGTCAACCAGCGTAGTTTTGCCATGGTCAACGTGAGCTATAATGGCTACATTTCTGAGATCATTTCTTTTCATCTGCTTATCCCGCCTTTATCATTAATAGCTGTGTTTGTTAAACAACCCAATTATTATAGCACAGCACTTCGTAAAAATAAATAGTTATTTATAAAAAAATCAATTTTTCACAAAAATCACAGATTTTTGGGTTGTAGCAGAAAGAAAACTGTTAATTTTCTTTCAGTATTGTTGACAAATGTATAAATAAAGAGTTATTATATAGTTAATGTATAATACATAATTATGGCTTTTAAGCCAAAAGGAGTAAAAATGAAAAAGAATTTTGCACGTATCATTTCTTTGACCCTGGTTCTTATTACCCTTTTAAACATGATACCCTTTGCTTCATCGGCTCACTTTGCTAAAGAGACAAACGACTTTTATCTGACCGTTGAAGATAACCCCGTTCTGCCCTTTGACACAACATCTTACCTTGATGCAAACGGGGATTATTATCTGTTTTTGCCCGGCAACATAGACTTCAGCACTCTTATAATCAGACGTGAGGATTGTCTTATGGAAAATGTCATCGGCGGTGAGCTTGTTGAGATCGAGCTTGAGCCCGAACTTCCTGAAGACTCCGAGCTTCCCGAAGATGAAGAAATCGGGGAAGGAGAATTAGGAGAGAACGGCGAGGTGACCGAGCCTGTTGAACCTGAGCCTTTGGTGGATCAGTATATCATCTGTGACCTTACCGAGACTGACAGACTTATCATCGACGGAGAACGTCTTTATATCATGCAGGGAAGTCTGCCCTCACTTCACGTGGACATAAGTGACGGATATTCCTCCGAGACCATCCATAAGGATAAGGATGCGAAAATAAAAGCTCTCGCTTCCATTTACGGTACCGAAAACGGTGAATATGACCTTGATCCTTCAAGCATTGAAATAAAGACGAGAGGTAACAGCACCTGGTCCTTTGATAAGAAGCCTTATCAGATCAAGTTTGATAAAAAGAAGGATCTTTTCGGTATGGGTGCCGCTAAGAAGTGGATACTTCTTGCCAACTACGTAGACGGTACTATGGTAAGAAATAAGATCATATTCGATCTTGGTGAAAAGATCGGTATGCCTTACACCTGTCAGTCAGTCTTCGTCGATCTTTATATGGACGGAGAATACCTCGGCGTATATCAGCTTTGCGAAAAGGTTGAGATCGGCGACAGCAGAGTACCTCTTGAAAATGATTACGGTGTAATTATTGAAATGGATGCAAACGTTCGTATTGACGCTACCGAAGATATTTACTTTATTACGTATACGACAAATAAAGCATTTGTTTATAAGGAATACGTAACCGACTTTGAAGACCTTGAAGATCCGGAGAATGCGGAACTGGTCGGGAAGATCATGTCCTACGTGGACTACGAGGTCATAGAGCCGCTTGAAGAAGAACTGTATTACGGCGGCGACAACTGGGAGCTTGTTGAGTCTCTTATTGACGTTGACTCCTTTATCAACTATTATTTCATCACGGAATACAGTGAAGAATGTGATGCTACCTTTGCAAGTACATATTTCTATACCGAAGGCCCCGGTGACAAGCTTCATTGCGGACCCCTTTGGGACTATGACCGTTCCTTCGGTACTTACATGAACTGCGGTTATGAGCAGGATACGGGTGCTGACTTCCTCAAGAACGTTACAGACAACGTCGACAATCAGAGAGTAGACTGGTTCAAGATGCTGTTCCGTTATCCCGAATTCGTACAGCGTGTAAACGAAATTTATGACGAGACCATTCGTGAAGCATTTGATGCCGAAGAATTAAACGCAAGTATCGATGCTTACGAAGAATATCTTCGTCCTTCTCTCAGAATGAACCACGTTAAGTGGGTAGTTTTCCATACGATAAACGACCTTGCGGCAGACAGACTCGGCTACGATAAGACCACCGATGAATATCTTGATTACACCATCGGTGAAATGAAGAAGTACATCATAAACAGAAAGGGATTCCTTGACATCGCTTACGACAGCTATATGCCTGCACTTATGTATACGACTTATGCAAGCGGTGAATGGCAAAACACATATTCCGGCGGTTGCATGACTTATAATAACGGAAACGTTACCGGCTTCAAGGCAACTCTTGATAATCAAAAAATATACGGCTCTGTGGAGTATAGCATAGTATATCAGAGAAAATATTCCGATTTTGCCGCTGACGGCGTAGTTCTCGGCGGAAGTCCGGATACACCCTTTAACGGTATTGCCATGAGACTGACGGGCAATCTTGCTAACTACTATATTGTTCAGTACAGAGTTATGATAAACGGCAGATGGTCAGGCTGGGCACAGGAAGGTGCTTACGCAGGACGCACATCAGGTTCTTCAAATATTATTACAAGAGTTCAGGCGAGACTTCTCAGACGCTCAGGTGTTGAGATACCCGAAGCGAACATTGTGTTCAGTACTACAGGTGCAGCTCCGGTTGACTCATTAACTACCGTTGTCGGTAACAATGTAACAGAGCTTCCCGTTACTACTAAATTGGGATACCGTTTTGACGGATGGTATTCAAATGCAGATTTTGAAGGCGAAGCAATTGAGTCCGTTCTCGTTCAAAATACCGATACTGTTCTCTATGCAAAAATGACCCCCGAATATACTTATAGAAGAGGGGATCTGAACAATGACGGCAAGGTAAATTCAATTGATTCACTTATGATGAAGAAGATAATGGTCGGAACACTTTATGAATATCAGTACATCTTTGAAAATGCCGATCTTGACGTAGACGGTAAAATATCAGGCAGAGATTCCATCACATTGAGAAAAATAATCGTAGGAATTGAATAAGAGACATAATTTAAAAGCCACTCTCAAATAGGGAGTGGCTTTTTGAATATTATTTTTCAGACCAGAATCTGTCAAGATATTTTGAGAGGGAATAGGTGTCGCCGATATATCTCAGGTGGCTCCAATGGGCAGGGAGAAGCTTTTGTATCTTCGGATCTCTGTATCTCTCGTCAATGAGAACAACGACTCCCTTGTCCTCCTCGCTCCTGATGACTCTGCCAGCTGCTTGCAGAATTTTTATCATACCGGGATAAAGATAGGCAAAGCCGTGTCCGTCTTCTCTTGTTTTGTCATAATAATCCTTTAAGATATTGAGCTCTGAGGAGATTCCCGGAAGACCTATTCCCACAAGAACAGCGCCTATGAGCATTTTATCGGGAAGGTCGATGCCCTCTGAAAAGATACCTCCTAAAACACAGAAGCCAACAAGAGTCTCGCTGTCATTTCCTTTTTCAAAGAATGAGAGAAATTTTGCTCTCGCCTCAACGGACATTCCCGATTTCTGAGCAACGGCTTTTATATGCTTCGGTGCAAGTCTCAAGAATTCCTTGACGACTGTATTCATGTAGTCATAAGAAGGGAAATATATCATGTAGTTTCCCGCTTTTGCTTCTACTACGGTACATATTATTTCAGCGATCTTCTTTGCCGTATCTCCCCTTGTTACGTAACGTGTGCTCACGCCGTCATATGCCGCAAGACAAAGATTTTCCTGCTCATAGGGAGAGTCGAGCTCAAGAACGGTAGCTTTTTTACAGCCGAAAAGATCTGTGAAGTATTCGGTGGGAGTCAGCGTTGCCGAAAACAGAATTGAAGAAACGGTGTTTTTCAGAACATTGTCAATGATCTCGGAGGGGTCAAGACAGATGATCCTGAAACGGCTCCTTTTGCCTATTGTTTCTCCGAACAGAACGAAGTGTTCGTCGAAAAATTCTGCGGCATGAGTAACGTCTGAGATGAGAGAGTGGCTTTTTTCAATGAGAGGCAAAAGCTTTTCGTCTGCACAAATCTTCTTCGTGTCATAAAGCACTCTTGCCAGAGAGTCAAGGCTTTTTATCAACCTTACAGGTATTTCCGAAAGCATACAGTAGCCGTAACTGCCGTTATTTCCAAGCTGTGTGTTTTCTGCACAGGCTTTCGCTATAGCATCAAATTCTGCAATTGCAGAATTTGTTTTTTCGAGAAGCGTTGCATTGAAAAACTGCTCCTCGGATGCGGCAGCTCTCACCTCTTCCAAAACAGCTATGTCAAGGGAAGCTCCGTACATCTCCCTGACTCTGTCGGGGAGGTTGTGTGCTTCGTCTATCAGGAAGATACAGGGAACGGTCTGAGGGCAGAAATACCGTCTGAACTTCACCCTTGAGTCAAAGGCATAGTTGTAGTCGCAAATAATTATCTGACAGTATTCGCTAAGGTCAAGAGACAGCTCGTAAGGGCATAGAGAATATTTTTCGGCAACTGTCTTAATTTCTGCTGTGCCGTATACAGTTCCGCCTGTAAGCAATTCTTTGAGAGCTGCTTTCACTCTTACGGAGTAAGGAGCTTCAGCAGAGTCGCAAAGACGGGGACATTCATAGGTGCAGCTTTCAACGGTGAAAGGGTTTTTCTTATCGTTTGACGGACATATGCGTTCCTTGGCAACAATGGTAACGGTTCTAAGCGATGGGGCATATTTGTTAATTGCGGCTGCTGTTTCAGCGGCGGCTTTACCGGTGACGGTCTTTGCCGTAAGATAAAATATTTTTTCTGCATACCCCGCACCCACAGCTTTGAGAGCAGGATACATGGCAGAGACAGTCTTGCCTATTCCTGTTGGAGCAACGGCAAGCATTCTCTTTCCGTTTTTTATGGACTTAAAAGCCTTGGTTATAAAATCCCGCTGACCGTCTCTTATGCTCTTGTAAGGAAAGGGCATAGCCTTGAGCTGAGATATACCGTTTGTCAGAAAATCCTTTCGGACCTTGGCGAAGTATACGTTTTGAGTCAAAAGCTCTGTGAGTATATTTTTAAGATCTTTTACCGTAAAGAAGGCTCTGTAGCCGGTCACCGTGTCGTTTTTGTCAATAAAAGACAATTGCAGAAAAACGCCGTCAAGCTTTCTTTCACAGCAGAGAAGATATGCCGTAACACAGCCCTCCGCAACAAATTCCGAGTCGGAGAAGATACGCATGGGGGCACGTTTTACTCTTTTTGTTTTTTCAATTATATAACCGTTTTTGGTTTTGCACACTCCGTCGTGTGAGCCTTTTATTATAAAAGTCTCGCCTTCAAAAATCATTCTGTGTGAAATATCACACGGAACCTCACGGTTTTCAAAGGGCGGAGAAGCAGAGGAAAAAAGGGGATATGTTCCGACAGGTATCTGCGGCATAGTGCAAAGCTCGGCGGCAAAAACGGTTATTTCGCCGTATTCGGACAAAGTTATGTTCATTTTATCCCCTCCTTTATTATTTTCGGAAAATGTATGTAAAAAGCAAAAGCTTTACTGTTGCATAAATTAATATAAAGTGGTATACTAAGTGTGTTATTATCAGATGAAATGAAGGTTTAATTATGATACTTGATCAGAAGATGACTACCGTAGCATACAGATGCCCCTCTTGCGGAACTACGGTAAAAAGTGCCATGGGAGCATTTATTCTCGGAGGAGACCTTGTCAGACTGAGGTGTCCCTGCGGTAACAGCGAAATGACCGTTGAAAAAGTCAGAAACGGAAAAATGCGTCTTACCGTTCCGTGTTTTCTCTGTCCCAAGCCCCACGTATATAATATCTCTGAAAATATCTTTTATACGAGAGAGCTTTTTTCATTCCCTTGCTCGTATATAGGCTTTGACATAGGATTTGTCGGAAATGCCGAAAGTGTTGAAAAGGCCATTGAAGAGTCTGACCTTATGCTTGAACAGCTTCTCGGAGAAGCTGACTTTGAAGACGTGGCAACGGGAAATAAGAAAAGTGTTTTCGATGATCCCCAGATACTTGATATAATACTTTACGTTATAGGTGACCTTGCGGAAGAAGGTAAAATATACTGCGGTTGTACCGATGGAAAAGGAGAATACGAAGTATCCGTTACCGACGACAGCGTTATCGTCACCTGTAAGAAGTGTAACAAGAAGGTGGAGGTATCAGCGGGCAGCACCCTTGCCGCCAACGCATTTTTGCACTGTGATGAGCTGACTCTCACTTGATTTCTTTTGAGAGAGTGTGTATTTATTTGTAACCAAATGAAGACCTTTGCATATTATAGTATCAGAGACGGGAAACCGACTCTGAAAAAATGAAAGGAATAAGGCGAAAAGCCTTGAAAAATAATATGAATTGTCTTTGCAATATTTTTGATAATGAAGTTCTTTGGCTCGTTATCATCGCACTCATTCTTCTTTATGCATTCTGCGGTAACGACGGCTACGGCTGCGGCTGCGGCACAGTCGGATGCGGCTGCGGCACAGAAACACGCACATACAATCACGGCTGCTGCTAAAGCAACCCGATACTTTACAAAAATAATAAGCGGGGAAAAATCCCCGCTTTTTATATGTTTCAGAATACGGGATTATCTTGTCAGCTTCTGATACCTGATATCCTGTCCTTTAAAAAGGAGAGGGCGGAATTCGCCGAAAATACGGCTGGTAATTCTGTCAGCGTATTTTTCTCTCAGCTCGTTATGAGTTAGATTTGTGTTTATGATGGTGGAGCGTGCACTGTTTATTCTTGTATTCAGAAGATTGTAAACGCAGGAGACCGTAAACTGATTTGTTACCTCACAGCCAAGGTCGTCTATTATAAGAAGATCACAGTCATAGTATCTGTCTCGGATGTCGTCTTCGCTGAGCGTACCTCTGAAACGCTGTGCTTCAAAATCTGCCATAATATTGCTTATTGTGTCATATACAACCTTGAAGCCGTTTTCGATGACCGTTTTTGCGACTGACGTTGAAAGGTGGGTTTTACCGAGTCCCGTGTTGCCCATAAGAATAAAAGAGGTGCTCTCTCCTTTTGAGAAGCCTTCGGCAAATTCCTTCAGCGTGTTGTAATTCATTTTCGCGAACTTAAGAGCATCTTCGGTATAGTAATCAAAAGAGAATGTTTCAAATGATTGCTTTTTTACAAGCTCACCGATACCTGAATCGTGAAAGGCACCGAGAGCGACAAGCTTTTTAAGGCATGAGCACATATTGATACCGATAAAGCCCGTGTCGTTGCAAAGTGAGCATTCAAATTTAATATCCGTATAATCTTCGGGATAGCCGTTCTTTACAAGAAGCTTTTTTCTTTCAGCTCTGAGCTTTGAATTTTCTTCTTTGATAGCGGCTATTTTTTCTTCTACGTCGTTTCCCGACATAGCCGCCGCCATAATATTTATCGAGGTTGAGGAAAGAGCTTTGTCTATTTTGAAAATTTCGGGAATGAAAGCCTGAACCTCTGTGGTTCTTCTCTCACTTTCTGCGATTGCAGAAAGTCTTTTTTTAGAGAAATCCTCAAGTATTTTTGCGGTATAACTGCTTTTCAAGTTTATACTCCTTTTCTGTTACTTATGGTGTCGGTCATAATAGGGGGTGCTCAGCTGTCTTTTGAGCCTGACGTGCTGTATGAACGCTTGAGAGCATCTTCAAAAAAGTCTTCCGTAACGAAGCTTCCGCCGTCTTTTGTTCCGTTTGCAGAAGCCTTAGTGCTTTTTGCAGCTTTAGCGTTTTTATATTCCGAAAGTGATTTTTCTACAGCTTCAAGGGTTACAAGTCCCTCCTTGAACCATCGCTCAAGAATAGTATTCATATAGCTCAGCGAAAAACGCTTTGTGTTTTCTGCTGTTATTTCAAAGGCTTTTTCTATGACCTCCATGGGCATATTCCAGGATGCCCATTTATAAAACGTTTCCCGTTCTTTTTTTGTGAGAGAACGGTCGCCTATTCCGAGAAGATTTCTGAGCTTTCCTTCACGGCTTCTTGCAAAATTATAGGTTTCGATATATTTTTCAAGATGCAGATATTCGGTAATTCCGGAATCATAAAGGGAGGCGGCTGTTTTTTCTATGTAACGCAGAGAGGTCTTGTTTATATTTGCACAGTGGTTGCAAAGAAGCAGAACATAGTCGTGGTCAAGACCGAGGAAGTCGATAAGCTTCATTATGACCTCGACCTCATGAACCGACATTATCTTTCCCAGTATCTGCTGGCAGTTGTCGATAAGCGTCTTTGTTTCTCTGTTTTTCTCAAGTATTCTGTTGATCTGGTCGCTGCTGTATGCGGGCAGGTCTGAGGACATGAGAATGACAGCGGACTTTTTATTTTCGTTTAAGTTTTTGGTTTCCGCTTCGTCGGATTTTGTTTCCGATGCACCGTCAGTCTTTTCGGGAGCATCTTTTTTTGTGCTTTTTTTTGAAAGGCCCGTAACCGTGACAGCTTCCCGCATCTTCCATACCTCAAGTGCATGGCGTATCTCCTCTGAGGAAAGCCCGAGCTCAGCCTCCGTTTCCTTAAAGGTGATATTCTGACGGGCAATAGCGTATATGAGAACCTTCAGCTCCGCTTCGCTTGCCTCCTTCAGATGTTCAAGAACCTGTGTGCCCGGAATACTGATTATTGAATCCTTGTATTTCGGATTTATTTTCATAATTAATTGATCTCCGATTTAGTAATTTGAATGGATCATTCCGATTTGGAATTCGTTCGACTAATTCCGTCGCATCCTTTCTTTGATGCGAAAAGAGCACCTTCCTCTGAGGCAAAGGCGTTGAGAGAGGTGTCGGCGGTAATGCCGTTTAGATATTCAAAATATCCCTGTGCTCCTATCATGGCCCCGTTGTCGCCGCAAAGGGACATGGGGGGGATACACAGACGAACGCCTTTTTTATCGGAAAGCTCGGTGATTTTGCGTCTGAGATGTGAGTTTGCGGCAACTCCGCCTGCAAGCACAACTGTTTTAAAGCCGGTTTCCTCAAGAGCACGTTCAAGCTTCTGAACGATACCGCTTACTACGGCTTCCGTAAAGCCTGCGGCAACCTCAGCTCTGAATTCAAAGGGCAATTCTTCTTTTTCGCCGAGGGACAGCCTCTGTCTTTCGGTGTGAATGGTATTTACGGCAAAGGTCTTGAGTCCGCTGAAGGAAAAATCAAGAGTTTCGTCTGCAATTGCGGGAGAGGGGAATTTTTTTGTAAACTTCATTCCCTCGTCTCTTAGACGGAAGCCCTCGCCTGCAAGCTTGTCCATGGCGGCACCGCCGGGATAGGGAAGACCCATTATTCTGCCTACCTTGTCAAAGGCTTCGCCTGCGGCATCGTCTCTCGTTGAGCCGATTTCTTCAAAATCGCAGGGCGAGGTCACCTTGTAAATGGAGGTGTGGCCGCCTGACACGATAAGGGACAGAAAAGGAGCGTTAAGGTCTTGGTGGGAAAGATATGCGGCGGCAGTATGGCCTTTTATGTGATCGACCGGTATAAGAGGTATGCCGAGAGAAAAAGCAAGGCTTTTCGCAAAGCTGAGTCCGACCAGCAGAGAGCCGATAAGTCCGGGTGAATAGGTAACGGCAACGGCATCCATATCTGAGGGGGCAAAGCCTGATTTGTCAAAGGCTTCCTTTACCACAGAGGAAATTTTTTCAATATGTGCTCTGCTGGCTATCTCCGGAACTACTCCGCCGTAAAGAGCATGGGTAGCTATCTGGGAAAAAACAGCATTTGAATGTATTATTCTTTTGTCCGTGTCCATTTCGACAACGGCGGCAGCCGTTTCATCGCAGGAGCTTTCAATGGATAAAATAAGCATTTATATGTTCTGCACCGAAGCATCGGTGTCCTTCTCCGTTCAGTTGATTTCAAGTGCCATTAATACGGCGTTTTCGACAGGGTATCTGTAATAGTTTTTTCTTATGCCGATCTCAGAAAAGCCGAAATGCTTGTAAAGACCTCTGGCAGAGGAGTTTGATTCTCTGACTTCAAGAAAAACAGTATTACAGCCTTCCTTTTTTCCCTCGTCAAGAATATGAGCCATAAGCTTTTTTGCACAGCCCCGGCCTCTATATTCGGGGCTTACTGCAATATTGAGTATCTCACCCTCGTCTGCGGCAAAAACATACATGGCAAATGCCAATACCTCATTATTCTGTGTAAGACAAACGGTTCTTACGGTATCGTTTTCGACTGCAAGCGCAATTGATCTGTCGCTCCAAGGGTCAGCAAAACAGCTTTTTTCAATTGTTATGATACTGTCGGTATGACAGCTTTCTGCCTTCACTATAGCGATGCCTTCATTCATTTTCGGTTACCACGTATTCGCTGAGCATATCTCCAACGTTTACATAGGTATCAGAGCCTCTGTCATGGAGGAAATTACCGTCTTCTGTCACGTAATAATTGAGAGAATAAAATACGGCGGGATACTCGGCAGAATATAATTTTACGGTGTATGTGTAATCCGCCTTTCCGAGCCAGATGGTTTCATTGTCTTTTTCAAAAGCTGAAACGAGCTCTGCTATCTCGTCACTGTTTTCAACAGTTGCAATAGAGATAATACTCTGATCTTCCTCACATATATAAAATACATCAAAATTCATTTCCGTAAAAGAGGGAAGAGGCATTTTTTCGTTGAGGAAAACAGTCGTTGCGCCTCCTGCATATCCTTCGGTGACCCAAAGCTCAGGATCTGCCTCATTACCGTCGATGTCAGTCATTTTATAAAGAATGAATTCTCCGAATTTCCCGTATTCTTCGCCGACACCGCAAGGCTCAAAGCCTATGGGCAAAGCGTTGTACTTTTCACCTGTCTTTTTGTTCAGAAGCTGATTGTCAACGTATTCAAACTTGACAGAGCATGAATTAAAGCATATAAGACAAGCTGTAACTACAGCAATAAAACATAAGAATTTTTTCACGATAATTCTCCGTTTGAGTGTTCTGTGTTTTTGAATATTAATAACCGAATTTTCCCGAAAGGCTGTCATCATTCTCAATCCAGTCACTTACGGGATAAACGGAATATTCCGTTTCGTTTTCACGGACGATAACTGTTTCGATACCTGCGTTGATTATGAGCTTTTTGCACATCATGCATGAACAGGTACCGCCGTATATACTTGCATCCTTGGGATTTGTACAGCACATATAAAGAGTGGAACCGAGCATCTTTTCACGGTCAGCGGCAATGATTGCGTTGGCTTCTGCATGTGTGCTGCGGCACATTTCGTAACGCTCACCTCTGGGAATGCCGAGTTCTTCTCTCATGCAGTATTGAAGGTCGTCGCAGTTTTTTCTGCCTCTGGGAGCTCCGTTGTAGCCTGTTGAAACGATAACGTCGTTCTTGACGATGATGGCACCGAAGCGGCGTCTGAGACAGGTGCTTCTTTCGGAAACAGTCTGTGCGATGTCGAGATAATAATTGATTTTTGAAACTCTTTGCATGGGTTTCTCCTTATATATTTTATTTTTAGGGACAATAATCTAATCTATTATACACTTTTTTATAATATAAATCAAGTCAGAAAAGTCGTCTTATGAAAAATAATGTTGACCGCAAAAAAAAGGATGCAGTCTTGCCGCATCCTTTCTTAATACTTATTGTTTTTTTATTTAATTATCTGGTTTTCAATCTCGTCGTCATCGGAGCTCTTTTTAGATACGAGAAGATTTGTGAGGATACCGAGGATGAGTGCAACAGCAATGGTTGTGAGGGAGATAGGACCGAAGGAGAGGGAGAGACCGCCGATACCGGAGATAAGAATTACGGAAACAACAAAAAGGTTTTTGTTTTTTCCAAGGTCAACTGTCTGAATCATTTTAAGACCTGAAACAGCGATAAATCCGTAAAGTGCCATACACACGCCGCCCATTACGCAAGAGGGAATGGAGTTAACGAATGCAACGAGGGGAGCAAGGAAGGAAACGATGATAGCTTCAAAAGCTGCCATTCTGATAGTAGCTACGGAAGCGTTCTTTGTGATGGCAACACAGCCGACGGATTCACCGTATGTTGTATTGGGACAGCCGCCGAAAAATGCGCCTGCAACAGAACCGATACCGTCGCCGAGAAGTGTGCGGTGGAGACCGGGTTCTTCAAGAAGGTCAGTTTCGATTATTGAAGAAATGTTCTTGTGGTCTGCGATGTGTTCTGCAAATACAACGAAAGCAACGGGAATGTAAGCAACAGCTATAGTTCCGATATAAGTAAGATTTTCTTTA
>JAZSLF010000127.1:0-18421 GCA_045535205.1 Eubacteriales bacterium | reverse complement strand
AAAATGGCATTACAAACATTGGCGAAGAAGATGATGACTGCTACGATGAAAACTATAACTACATTGGGAAAGGTCCCGTAGGTCATTATGAATTATTAGGTCTTGTTTCTAATGTTGCCAAACGTCTGCAGCAAGAAGCATTTATTGAGAAAAAATTCGGTCGAAAACTTCCCATCATTATTCACGGTCTTGAATACGCATGGTTCGATATTGAAGCAACCCAAAATGCAAATATTAACGGAGAAGCCGATGTTTTCTTGAAGGCAATGAAGGAATTAGGTATGTGCTAATTCGTATTTTGCACCCCCTGACTCAAATATGCACCCCTTAAAATGACTTTGCACCCCCTAACCTCAAAAAGGGGGGCATTTGTATTAAAATTAGGGTTAGTCTTCGAACAAAAAAAGACCATCTCAGATGGTCTCAGACCGAAGACAAACTTGGTATAACGCAGATGTGAAAAGAAAAGCTTGTATAAGACAAATATTTCAAGGTGAAATTATCTGACATAGAAAAGGCGGGCAAATGCCCGCCACATCTGCTTTTGGCGAGTTTTTCCCTCTACCGTAGGTAACTACGCTGACGAGGAAAAAATCGCCAAATCTACCTGCGTTTCTCTCAGTCTGACTCAGAGTGTAGACTTTGTCTACACTCTGAAAGACCATCTCAGACGGTCTTTTTTGTTTTTCGGGGAAGATTTGAACTCGAAGCGACGGGTACCGCAAGCGTGGTCACAAAGCAGAAAAGGGCCTTTCCCAATAAAAGAATATAATAGAGAACGAACCACACTGCCGATCATCCAAACGCCGAAAAATAAACATTAAAATATTGAAAAACTGAATATAATGCGATATAATGAGTAATAAATCCATTGAAGGGAGGACAGGCTGTGAAAAAGAAGATAACTATAGGTATTCTGGCTCACGTTGATGCAGGCAAAACCACTCTCAGCGAAGCACTTTTGTATATATCGGGAAAAATCAGAAGCTTGGGTCGGGTGGATCATAAAAACACTTATCTTGATACAAATGCCATTGAGCGTGAGCGTGGGATCACAATTTTTTCAAAGCAGGCACGTTTTTCAAGCGAAAACTGTGATTTTATCCTCCTTGATACACCGGGGCACGTGGATTTTTCTGCCGAGACCGAACGCACTCTGTCCCTGCTTGACTATGCAGTTCTTGTTATCAGCGCCTCAGACGGTGTGCAAAATCATACCCGAACTCTTTGGCAGCTTCTTGAGTATTACGATGTGCCTACATTTATTTTCGTCAACAAGTGTGACATTTCAATAAATCTGAAGGAAGATATTGAAAAAGAGATTCAGAACACACTCTCTCCTTTATGTGTCGGATTTTTGGAGGCTCAAAAGCAGGAGGAGCTGTTTGAAAAATTAGCCTTCGTTCACGAAGATTTTATGGAAAGCTATCTTGCGGGAGAAGGAATTGACGACGAAGATATATCATATCTTGTCAGCCGACGGGGTCTTTTTCCCTGTCTGTTCGGGTCTGCTTTGCGAATGCAAGGCATTGATTTTTTGCTTGATGCCTTGGACAGATACACGCTGTCACCTGTTTATGAAGGTGATATTTTCGGGGCAAGGGTTTATAAGATCTCACATATAGGTCAGACAAGACTTACTTATATGAAAATAACAAGCGGCACACTTGCCGCACGTAATGAAATAAGCTACCTTTCGTCAGAAGGTGTTCATATCACGGAAAAAGTGAGTCAGATAAGACTTTACTCCGGCGATAAGTTTGAACAGACGGATACAGCTTCAGCGGGTGAGATATGTGCGGTCATCGGACTTTCTTCCTCATACGTAGGTCAGGGTCTCGGACTTGAGCAGGATGCAGGAAGACCGCTTCTTGAGCCTGTACTGTCTTATGCCATTCACCTTCCGCCCGAATGTGATGCAAGGGTGCTTTTCCCGAAGCTCAAGGAGCTTGAGGAGGAGGAGCCCTCGCTGCAACTCATGTGGAACGAGGAGCTTTCTCAAATAGAGGTGCGGCTTATGGGTGAGGTGCAGACCGAGCTTATAAAAAGGCTTATCAGCGATAGATTCGGAGTTGATTGCACACTCGGCGCGGGAAGAATATTATATAAGGAAAAGGCTGCGGGAAAAGCTGTCGGTGTCGGTCACTTTGAACCCTTACGCCACTATGCAGAGGTGCAGGTGTTTATCGAGCCTCAGCCCAAGGGTACCGGACTTATATTTGACACTAACCTGCCCGACAATATGCTTGATCTCAACTGGCAAAGGCTTATACTGACCCACCTTTACGAAAAAGCCCACCGAGGAACGCTCACGGGAGCTTTGCTTACCGATACGAAAATAACGCTTGTGGCAGGAAAAGCACATCTGAAGCATACCGAAGGCGGTGACTTCCGTGAAGCAACCTACAGAGCTGTGAGACACGGCCTTATGAAAGCGGGATGCACGCTTCTTGAACCGTATTACAAGTTCAGACTTGAGGTTCCCACCTCCCTTGTGGGCAGAGCCATGTCCGACCTACAGGCCCGCTTTGCAAATTTTGAAATTGAGGGCTCTGACACGGAAAACACCGTAATATGCGGTACAGCACCGGTTTCGACTCTTCACGATTATCCGAGAGAAGTAATTTCCTTCACACACGGCGAGGGCAGACTGTTCTGCACCTCAGACGGCTATGAACCATGCCACGATGAAGAGACGGTCGTAGCTGCTACAGGCTATGACCCTGAGGGTGACCTTGACAACCCTGTCCATTCCGTATTTTGTGCTCACGGTGCAGGCTTTACTGTGCATTGGAGTGAGGTTGACAGCTACAAGCATCTCGAAGTAAATATAAAAGAAGCTCCCTCGGGCAAGGCAATAATACCAAGTGCCTCCACGCTGGCACGCAAATACAGCATAAGCGATGAGGAGCTTGAAGCAATCATGCTCCGCACATACGGTCCCATCAAACGAAAAAGATACAGCGAACCAAAACGTATATCTGTCGATAAGAAGGATAAACCCCGCAAGTCAAAAATAATACAGTCCAAAAGGAACATGGTAATTATTGACGGCTACAATCTTATCTACTCCGATGATGCCATGAAAAAAACTGCCGACTGTGACCTTGAAAAAGCCCGCCTTGATCTTATGAATCTGCTCAGCAGCTACGTTTCCTATACAAAAAACGAGGTCGTGCTTGTTTTTGATGCTTATCTCGTTGAAGACGGCTGCGGCTCAGAATTTATGCACGACGGCTACAAGGTGGTATTTACCAAGGAAGATGAGACCGCCGATGCATACATCGAAAGGATGATGTACAAATTAGGGCCGGATTACAGCATACGAATGGTAACAGGCGATAAGCTTTTACAGTTTTCCGCCGTACATTCCGGTATCTCACGCATGACAGCCAACGAATTTTTAGAAGAACTGACACAAATCGGCAACGAAATAACAGAATTTGTACGCAAGCTTTCGGAATGTAAGAGCTGAACTGCAGAACGGCAAAACGGAATACCGCAATCAAAAAATCCATCACAGGTCTTTATCTGTGATGGATTTTTTGATTATTCTCTAAAAACGGTTATGCTGTGACATTCCGAATTTTAAAGTCTGTTTCTTTTTATTCTTTTGTAACCTTGAGCTTTACCGCATAGACCTTTCTGACCTTACCTGCTTCTCTGTTTTCGGAAAGTCCTTCCTTGGGGTCATCGTAAACGAGGGAGATAACGCCCGGCTCACATTCAAACACAGAGGTGTAGCCTGAGGGAGAACGGTCCCACTTGCCGTCACATTCATCAATTATGTAAGGCTCACTCCAGGTTCTTCCGTTATCGCCGGAGAAAAGGAGCATGGTATGGATATGACCTGAAGCACAGACCAAGGTTCCGTCCTTCATTTTAAGAAGGCGGGGCAGAACACCCCAGTCACAGATCTCATAAGGCTTTTCCCACGTCTTACCGTAGTCGAAGGAATGTGTGCAGTAAAGGGGTGAATACACCTCATGGCCGCCTGTGCGGATCATTGAAACAAGGTGTCCGTCTTCGACCTCTATTGCCTCCGCTTCGCAGTATCCCTCCGCATTGACATCCTTTATGGGATAGGTCTGACAGTCGGCAACTGTAGTCACGAACTCAAAGCTCTTTCCCATATCGTGAGAAACTATTGTCCAGGTGCGGTAGAGATAAAATTTATAGTCTCCGAACTGTGTGAAATAGGGACAAAGGGTAGTGTCATCTCTGAACTGACCGTACATCATAACGTAGATGTCGCCGTTTGAAAGCTGTATCCAGCTTATTGCGTCACCTGTGTGTCTGTTTCCCGAATCGCCGTAGCCTGCGGTGAGGCCGGGAATGTCAACGATGCAAACGGAGGTTGAAACGTTTCCTTTTATAATATCGTCAATACTGTTTGCTCTGTATACGGCAAGGGCGAAGGGGATCTCTCCGTTATCAAGATCGTAAATGGCTCTGTATACCGCATTGTTTTCGCCGAGAGCCATAAAGGTCCCGTCGGAGAGCTCTCTGAACTGAAGCCCTCTCATTTTTTCGGGCATGGGGCATTTTTCAAATTTCCCACCGAAATCTTCCGATCTTAACATATAATCTTCACCGAACGCCCATACGGGAATTATCACCTTTCCGTCCTTTGAAACGGAGTAATTACAGGCATAGTGACCGAGCCCGAAGCATTCTTTTGATAAAATTTCTATACTGTATTTCATGTTTTATAGCTTCTCCAATATTTCAATTAACATATCCAAATCTGTCGCAAAATCCGAAATGATCCCATTTTCGTAATCATTCAAATACTCTTGACAAGAACTGATTATGGTTTTTGAATTTTTATCAATGATATTCTGTATTCTTGTTGCTGCCGAATTCCCTTCTATTCTATACCGTTCAAGATACTTTTTACTTATGGGAAACATTTTTATGTAGTGTAGTCCGTGTCTGTTTTTAGGGCGTGTTGACGAACGAGGCGGGAGAGGAAAATACTCCCTTTTCGGTGCAGAAGCGGGTATATTTGAACGTATCGGAACTGCAAAGTCCCGATTATTGCCTTTATATTTCAATCGAATTATCAAAACACAAGGTCTTCCTGTTTTTTGAGAAATTCTTTATCCTTTGAAAACTCATTCAAAAGCTTATCTTTAATTGACACTATTTTCATGGTTTCTCCGTCCTTAAAAAAGGGCCTGCTCATCAGCAAGCCCTTACAAGTAAACGATATTCTACGCTTTGCAGCACCCCGTCGTTTGCGGAAGTAAAACATACACGTTCGCTATATTCTGACCGTAGCGACCGGTAAACATCTCTGTTCAATAGTATTATATGATATTTTACCGAAAAAATCAATAGTAATTATTACATTTTTAACGAAATGTTTTATGAATTATTTACTTATCTCTCCCGAAATATTCTCTTCCATCTTGAGTTTTACCGTATCTGCATCATAGCCGCAGGAAAACAGGTAATAAAGCTTTGCGACAGCAGCCTCCGTCGTCATATCGAAGGCACATACCGCACCTGCATTTTTAAGTGCGGCACTGGTTTCGTACGTTCCCAATGACACGGAGCCTTTAAGACATTGAGAGCATATAACAAGGACAGTTCCGTGTTCGTGAGCTTTTCTTATAATAGGAAGGATTGCGTTTGCCGAGCCCGGAATATTCCCTGCACCGAAGGTCTCAAGAACTATTCCTCTGAGTGACTCACTCATTATCTCCTCAAACAGCTCAAACTGGATGCCGGGGAAGACCTTGATTATACCGATAGGTATTTTCTTCAGCCGGCGGACCTTAAAGGGAACATCGGTCTTTCTTTCGGGTATCATGGGATTATAAACTATATTTGTTCCGATGACGGCAAGAGGCGGAAAATTAGGTGAGCCGAAGGCATGAAGGTCTGTGGCACTTATTTTTGTGGCTCTGTTTCCTCTATACACCTCATTTCCGAAGCAGAGAGCAACCTCTCTGATTTTGCCCTCGGCTGCAATTATGACGGAAGACAGAAGGTTGTCAAGACCGTCATTTCTCACCTCAAAAAGAGGTATCTGTGAACCCGTTATAATTACGGGTTTATCAAGATTTTCAAGAGAAAAAGAAAGTGCAGAAGCCGTATAAGCCATGGTATCGGTACCGTGAAGTATGACAAATCCGTCAAAGCCGTGATAATTCTTGTCTATCACGTCTCCGATGAGGTTCCATTCCACCACCGTCATGTTGGAGGAGTCGAGAATGGGCTCCATCTCATAAAGCTCCCAGCTCGGCATCGACTCATCGTAGAGAGCCGGGATCTTGCTGAGCATTTCGGCAAGAAAACCGCTTTTGGGCATATATCCGTTGTCCGAACGGTCCATTCCGATAGTACCGCCCGTATAAATTATCAGAATTCTTTTTTTCATTTTTACCTCACGGTAATATTATATTTGCCGTTTCTTGTTTCTTGGAAACGTATATCTGTAGCTGTAGCTGTCATATTCGGGAAAGTACTCCATTGACACTCCGAAAAGCTTTTTTATAATACCGCTTTCAAAAACAGCCTCAGGAGTATCAACAGCCAAAAGCTTTCCCTTATCCATAACAGCCACAATATCGGACAAGCTGAAAGCAAGCGGCAGGTCGTGCATCACCGCAAGAATACCTTTACCTTCGTCTGCAAGAGTACAAAGCATCCCCATAAGCTGTGTCTGACAGGAAATATCAAGATAAGTGGTGGGCTCGTCAAGAAGAAGGTAGTCTGTGTCCTGTGCAAGTGCCATGGCGATGTACGCACTTTGTCTCATGCCGCCCGACAGAGCAGACACGGGGGTATCTGCAAGATGAATAACCTTTGTCTTCCTCATGGCTTCTTCTGCCTTTTTTCTGTCAATTTCAGAATAAACTCTCGGATAAGAAAGGTGTGGAAACCTGCCGTGAAGAACAAGCCTTGAAACCGTAATATCGGGAATGCTTTTTCCCTGGGCAAGATAGGCAATTTTCTCTGCTGTCTCTTTATCGGTCATATCAGACGTGCTTTTGCCGTCGATCTCTATTTCACCCTTTTCAATGGGAATTATCCCCGCTGTCGCTTTAAGAAGTGTGCTTTTGCCCGAACCGTTTACACCGATAACGGACACTATCCTCCCTTTCGGTATATCAAGGGAAAGAGAGTCTATTATTCTGCTTTTACCGTAGGAAGCACTTATATTTTTAAGCTCAAGCATTACCGTGTCCCCCCTTCCCTTTAATGAGAATGAAGATAAAGAAGGGTGCTCCTATAAACGCCATTATAATTCCTACGGGAATTTCATAGGGGGTAAAAAGCACTCTGGCAAAAGTATCGCATATGCACACAAATGCCCCTCCAAGCAAAAAGCTGAGCACGTTAAGATGAAAAGCTCTGTTTCCGGCAAGCCGCCTGATGATGTGAGGAACGATAAGTCCCACAAAAGACAAAAGTCCCGCAACACTCACGGCACACCCTGCAAGAAGTGCCGCAAGCACAAGGAAGACCGAACGCATAAGCGACGTATTCATACCTAATCCCTTGGCGGTCTCCTCGCCGAGACAAAACAGCTCAAGCTCGTTCGACAGAGTCGAAAGTACTATGAGAGCCGCAAAGATCATTGCCGCTGACGGAAACAGCTTTTCATAAGTAACAGCGGAAAAATCTCCTATTTTAAAATCATTTTTCATTACGCTGATTTCGGGAACAAGGGTAGTTACGGCATCGGAAACGGCACCCAGAAGGCTGTTCAATGCAACGCCCAAAAGAATGACAGTTCCCCTTGAGGCTCCCCATTTTTTCGAGATGATACTGACCGCAAGAGCTGTCAGAAAAGCTCCCGCAAAGGAGAAAAAAGACAGCGTAAAACCGCCTATTATTCCGAAAGCACAGCATAGCGTAACCGCAAGACCTGCCCCTGCATTTACCCCGATAATTCCGGGGGAGGCAAGTCTGTTACCGAGAACGTTCTGTATAACGGCACCCGACACCGCAAGAGCACCTCCGCAAAAAAGCGTTGCAAGGACTCTGGGAAGTCTTACGTAGAGAAGAATTCTCGCCTGTGCCGTATCCGAAAAAACGCTGTTAAATATATCTTTAAGAGGTATGCGGGCACTTCCCAGCATCATGCCGAGTGCAAAGGACACAAGAAAAAACACCGCACCCGCCACGTAAAGCCACGTTATTCTGTTGTTATTCTTCAAGCAATATTTTTCCGAGTTGTTCATAAGAAACTGCCCATTTTGCATTTGGTTTTATATTAAAGAGCCTTCGCTCCATTACGTGCACTCTTCCTTCTTTTACGGCAGTAAGCTCACGCCACGCCGCACTTGAATTTAAAAGCTCATTAAAGTTTTGTATTGCCGCTTCCGTGTCGTCGCCCATTGTGACCATGAAAATACGGTAAGGGTCACTCAGGATAACGCTTTCGGCATTCAGCTTTTCGAGAAGTGCCGTTTCGCTGTCTGCAATATTGATACATCCAAGCTCCCGAAGCATCTCGCCGAGGACAGTTCCCTCGCTGCCCTTCGCCTTCACAAAGCCCGAAGATGCTCTTAGAAGAAGCACCGTTCTTTCCTTTTCGGGAAGCTGTGCTTTTTCAACCTTTTCTTTTATTCTGTCAATTTTTTCTTTTATATCCGTTCCGTTCGTTTTATAAAGGTCTTTTCTGCCTGTAATATCGGTACAGACGTTCAGCATCTCAAGGTAGTCCTCAAAGCAGTCAACGTCAAAAAAAGCAACTGTTATTCCCATTCTCTCAAGAACGGAAAGCATTTCAACGTTTGAAGACGTGGAGGCACTTGCAATAACAAGCTCGGGATTTGAAGCTATCAGCGTTTCAAGAACGGGAGAGTGAGCACCTCCGATATTGACGGCACCTTGTATATCAAGTCCGAAATCTGTCCATGCATCGTCGGGAGCTGCACAAAGCCTGCCGCCCGAAAGAGTCCAAACTTCAGCAAGGCTGCCGATAAGTGCCGCCGTTCTTTCGGGATTTTTCTCCACCGCAACCTCACGTCCGAGAGCATCTGTAAAGGTGACATTCTCCTTTGAAATCTCCTTATGTATTTCAGCCTTACACGAAGTAAAGACCGACAAAGAAAGGACCAATACAAGAACAAATGCCGCAAATCTATCTGCCGAGAAGCTTGTTTTCAACATAGTCAAATCCAAGTCTTTCTATGGTGTCGGCAAATCTTTCGCCCTTTATTCCTTCGTCACGGAACAGACATATCGCTTTTTCGATAACTGCCATTACCTCGTCTTCACTTGCAAAGATCGTGCCGAGAGCTTTTCCCATGGCGATCTTCTTGCCCCAGCGTCCTCCGAGGCAAATCTTATATCCCGAAACGGCTTCATCGAACGCACCGAAGGGACATTTGCCAACGCATCTGCCGCAGTTGTTGCAAGCATTTTCGTCAACAGCAATTTTTCCCTCTGAAAGCACCGCCGCCTTCATGGGACAAGCCGCTTCTATTACACATTTTTTACAGCCTCGGCATTTATCCGTATCAATGCTTTTAACCCTCTGCCCCACAATTCCTATATCGTTAAGATCGGGCTTTACACAGTTGTTGGGACAGCCGCCGACTGCAATTTTAAATTTATGAGGTAACACCACGTCATGATAACCCACGTAAAACACATCGTGTATTCTGCGGCTGAGAGAATAAGTATCGATAAGTCCGAACTGACAGGTAGTTCCCTTGCAGGAAACCACGGGACGCACCTTTGCACCCGTTCCGCCCGTTTCAAGTCCGTGACCCTTCAAAAACTCAATAAGCCCGGGGATTTTATCATAAGCAACGCCTTGAATTTCAACGGTCATTCTGCTCGTCATGGCAACCTCGCCCGATCCGAAGCGGTCTGCCGCTTCGGCAATAGCTCTCTGCTCGTCTGTCGTTATTTTTCCGTTACGTGTGATAACTCTAACGTTGAATATATCGTCAAAACGCTTGTCACGAAGACATCCGAGTCCCTTTACCTGCGTAATTTGTTCTTGCGTAAGCTTTGTAGTTGACATTTTTTATTACCTGCTTTAGTATTTTTACCGTGTATACGGATTTCACAAATACAGTATACCACTTTTTCAGCCGAAAAGTAATAGTTTTTTATTTAAGTCTGTCAGCAATATTGAAAATAAGCTCTTCTGTCTTTTCCCAGCCGAGACAGGGGTCGGTGATGGATTTTCCGTATATGTGCTCACCTATCTTCTGAGCACCGTCTTCGATGTAGCTCTCTATCATAAGCCCCTTTACGAGCTTTCTTATATCGTTGTTTTCATTTCTGCTGTGAACCACGTCGTCGGCAATTCTTATCTGCTCAAGATACTTTTTGCCGGAGTTTGCGTGGTTGGTATCAACGATAACTGCAGGGTTGACAAGTCCCCACTTTGCGTACAGCTCACCCACCTGAAGCAGATCTTCGTAGTGATAGTTGGAAATATTTCTTCCTGCAAAGTCCACCATTCCTCTCATGATGGCATGAGAGAGGTCGTTGCCGTTACTGTGTACCTCCCATCCTCTGTAGAGGAAGGTGTGGCCGCTCTGTGCCGCCGTTATGGAATTCATCATTATGGAAAGATCTCCGCCTGTGGGGTTTTTCATACCCACGGGAACGTCCATACCGCTTGAAACGAGACGGTGCTGCTGATTTTCAACGGAACGGGCACCGACTGCGATATAAGAGAGAAGATCGGAGAGGTATCTGTGATTTTCGGGATAGAGCATTTCGTCTGCACATGAAAAATCATAATCACGGAGAGCAGAAATGTGCAGATCACGGATAGCTATGATACCCTTGAGCATATCGGGTCTGTTATCGGGATTTGGCTGATGAAGCATACCCTTGTAGCCTGCTCCTGTGGTCCTGGGCTTGTTTGTATAAATTCGGGGAATGATGATTATTTTGTCTGAAACCTTGTCCTGAACTGTACGCAGTCTTCCGATATAGTCAAGAACAGGCTCCTTTGCGTCTGCTGAGCAGGGACCTATAATAAGGATAAACTTGTCGCTCTCTCCTCTGAATACTGCGGCAATATCACGGTCTCTCTGAGCCTTTACCTCTGCCATTTTTTCACTTATGGGATACATTTTTTTAACTTCCTGAGGAATGGGAAGCTTTCTTGCAAATTCAAGATTCATGGGATCTATACCTTCTTTGTATTTGAGTTTATTTTTTATATTACTTATCAAATTCAGCTCTGCGTTTTGTTGAAAGTCTCATCATTTCACGCATAGCTTCGCTGTCTTCGTTTTCAAGAGCTGATTTCAACGCTCCGAAGGAAGCGAGGAAAGAATTCATCTGTTCAAGGAGCTTTTCCTTGTTGGCAAGAAACAGCTCACTCCACATTTCGTCATTGATACGGGCAATTCTCGTAAGGTCTCTGAAGGAGTCACCCGTGTAGTCCTTCAGCTTGGGGTCGTCGCTTGTACACATGAGTGCAACAGCTATACAATGGGTAAGCTGTGAAAGAAAAGCTATCATTTCATCGTGAGTTTCAGGGGGGAGCACGGAAATGTTGGCAAAGCCGAGAGTCTCACCGAGAGCACAGCATATCTCAACTGCTCTTTCGCTGTTCTTTTCGGAGGGTACTACAATGTAGTTTGCCACTCTGAAAATTGAATCGTCGCTGTATTTTACACCGCTTCTTTCTTTACCTGCCATGGGGTGTGCCGCAATAAATTCCACGTCATCCCTCAGCATATTCTGAACTGCTCCCACGATCGTTCCCTTTACACCGGTTACGTCGGTGAGAATTGCTCCGCTTTTGAAAAGATGCTGATATTTTTCAAGCCATTCCGTAAGCACGTGAGGATAGAGAGCAAAAACAATGAGGTCCGCTTCTTCCACAAGCTCAGATTTCACTTCGTTTGAGCCCTTGTCTATAAGCCCCTTTTCAAGAGCATATTCAATGGATGAAGCACTTCTTGTTATGGCAGAAACGCTGTAGCCCTGCTTTTTAAGTGACATGGCGTAGGAGCCGCCTATCATACCGAGACCTACTATAAGGATCTTCGTGTCTTTTCCGAGTATATATTTTTTATCAAGCGTCATAGCCTTTCACCTCAATTCCGAGAGACGATATATCCTTGAAAAAGTCGGGGTAGCTTTTTGAGACAGCCTCTGCTCCCTCTATCTCGCCGCCGAATACTGTGCACAGAAGTGAAAGTGCCATAACGATGCGGTGGTCATTGTGTCCGCAGAGCTTCCCGTTTGGTGTATGAAGTCCGTCAGAGCTGACATCAACTCTGTTTTCTTCCGCATAAAGCTCTGCTCCGAATTTTTTAAGCTCCTCTTTCATTGAACCGACTCTGTCGCTTTCCTTGAGAGAGAGTCTTTTTGTTCCGGTAAAATGTCCCTCGCCGAAGTATGCCGCAAGGGCAAAAAGAACGGGAGCAAGGTCGGGACAGTCTTCAAGACATATTTCTTCTCTGTTTTTTATTTTTTCAAACAGCTCGGGATAAACTCTGTCTCCCTGCACAGTATTCCCCGAAATGCCCTCAACTCTGACCTCTGAGCCTAAAAAGTTAAGTCCTTCAAGAAAAGCCGCATTGGAGCAGTCTCCCTCGACCGTATATTCTCTGCTTTTGTATTTTTTTGAGCCTTTTATGTAATATTTATTATCATCGACTGATATATCCATGCCGAAATCCGTCATGGCCAGCAGGGTCAGATCAACGTAAGAAAGACTTTCCGCTTTCCCTTCGAGCTCTATTACGCTGTCACCCTCAAGACATGAAAGGGCAAAGAGCAGTCCCGTCATAAACTGACTGCTTTTTGAAAGGGACAGCTTATAGTGTCCGCTTTTCAGCGGCCCTCTCACCTTTACAAAGTCCTCTCCCTTCTCAAAAAAGAGTCCGTTTTCCCTGCATATTCTCTCATATTCGTCAAGGGGACGGCTCATAAGCTTTTTTGTACCTGTCAGAACAGTTTCTTTATCTGATAAAAGACAGATAGGAATAAAGAAGCGAAGCGTGCTTCCGCTTTCATTACAGCTTACTGTACATTCACCGATATTTTCAGGCGAAAGCCCTCCGAGAGTCACCGTATCCCCCGTCTTTTCGATTTCTGCACCGAGCCCCCGAAGAACTGCAAGGGTCGCCTCCATATCCTTTGATCCGGAAATTCCCTTAACAGTTGATCCTGTGCTGAGTGCCGCACATATAAGTGCTCTGTGGGCAATACTTTTGGAGGGAGGTGCCGTCACCCTGCCCGAAGCTGTTGATCTTTCTATTCTTACAGTCATTTTCCGCCTCCGATATGCTCAAGGAGCATATCCATAGCTTCAAGATAGCCGTCAGTCCCGTGACCTGATACCGTTCCGATGCAAGCGGCTCTCACGTAGCTTATCTGTCTGAAATCCTCTCTTTTTGACACGTCGGATATATGCACCTCAACAGCGGGAATACCTACCGCCTTCAATGCATCAAGAAGTGCAACGCTCGTATGGGTATACGCCGCAGGATTCATTACTATTCCGTCACAGACTCCGTATGCCTGCTGTATTGCATCAACAAGCGTACCCTCATGGTTTGACTGAATTATTTCTGTTTCAATGCCCAGCTTTTCGCTGTGCTTTTTTATTTTTTCACAGAGAGAAGCGTAGTCCTCTCTGCCGTAAATATCCGGCTCTCTGAGACCTAAAAGATTGAGGTTCGGACCGTTTATTACAAGAAGCTTCATTTCATTCTCCTTTGAATGCCGCTTCAACAAGTCTTGCCGTTTCCGTAACGGTGCCGTTTCCGTTGACCGTCACGTCTGCAACGCCTTTGTATACAGGCATTCTTTCATTATATCTTTTTTCAAGAGCCGCCCTGTCCTTTGACAAGGGTCTGTCATCTGTGGCAATAAGCCTTTCAAGACTTCTGTCAAGGAAAAATATTCTTCCGTTCCGACACAGAGCGTGTACGTTTTGGTTTTTCAACACAGCACCTCCGCCGGTTGCGATAACAAGACTCTGTCTTGAGGAAAGCTCCTCTATTACAGCACTTTCAAGCTCTCTGAAATATCCTTCACCGTATTTTTCAAATATTTCGGGTATTTCCATGCCCGCTTTTTCGACGATAGATACGTCCGTATCGACAAAGTCTCTGTCAAAAAGCTCTGAAACTGCTTTTCCGACACTTGTTTTACCCGACGAGGGCATACCTGTAAGAACT
Organism: Eubacteriales bacterium; assembly: GCA_045535205.1. Lineage (GTDB taxonomy): Bacteria > Bacillota > Clostridia > Oscillospirales > CAG-272 > RUG14199. The sequence continues at coordinate 4,289 of JAZSLF010000127.1, read as the reverse complement.
ATATTTTCTTTTTTGTTTTTTAAATCATTATATATTTCTTCGGTGAGCGAAGACTGAACAGGCACGCCCGTGAAGATCTCCGATGCTGCCGCCGCCTGTGACACAAGCATGAAAAGGCCGCCTGCCGCTTTTATATTTCTTTTTTTCGCCTCAAGAACAAGATTTGTTCTGAGAGGATTGAAAACCGCATCGAACACTCCCGAAAGCTTTTCAAATCGGGAAATATCAATGGGACAGCCATCAATATTCGGATACATTCCCGACGGTGTGGTGTTGATAATAACGTCTGCATCACCGTGACGGCTGTATGCTTCTTCATAGGTTATAAAGCCCTCTCTGTCCGCTCTTGACAGACAGAATATTTCCGAAGCACCCAACTTTTTTGCAACGTAACGTGCCGTTTTTGACGTGCCGCCGCTTCCGCAGATGAGAACCTTTTTACCGCTTATTTCAATTTGTGAACGAAGCAAGGTGTCTCTCATGCCTATCCAGTCGGTGTTATCTCCAAAGAGTCTTCCGTTACGCACAGCTACGGTGTTGACAGCCCCTATCTCCCTTGCCGCCTCGCTTATTTCATCAAGGTGAGGTATCACCGTTTCCTTATAGGGTATGGTAACGTTCAGCCCCGAAAATCCTTTCTCTCTGAAAAAGTCATCTATTCTGTCCCTTGCCACCTCACAGAGCTCATACTTATAATTTCCGAGTTTTTTGTGTATTTCGGGGGAAAAGCTGTGAGAAAGCTTTTCTCCCACAAGTCCGAACTGCATCACGGTCTGAGCCACTCCTCTCCGAATTTAAGAGTCAGCATATCGCAAAGAACAAGTGCCGTAAGATTATTTACGACCGATGCCGCCCTGTGAACTATACAAGGGTCATGCCGTCCCTTTGCCGAGATCACGGTATTCTCTCCGGAATGAAGCTCAATAGTATTCTGCTCCTTGAATATGGTGGGAGTCGGCTTTACTGCACAACGGAAAACAAGGGGCATTCCCGTTGTAATTCCGCCTAAGATACCGCCGCAATTATTACCTTCTGTGACTATTTTTCCGTTATCGTTTACCAGGGAATCGTTTGCCGCACTTCCTCTCATTTTTGCAAGAGCAAATCCGCCTCCGAACTCAACTCCCTTTATTGCGGGAACGCCGAACATGGCTTTTGCTATGATGCCCTCGACCGTATCGAAGAAGGGATCTCCCAGTCCTGCGGGAAGGCCGCAGACGGCACATTCAAGAATACCGCCCACGCTGTCACCGTCTTCCTTTGCTCTCAGTATTTCGCTCTGCATCTTCTCTGCAGCTTCGGCTGAAAGAACGGGGAAGTTCATTTCCGAAAGAGCTTTAATCTCATTTTCAACGTCGGAAAAGCTCCCGTCGCAGACACCTGCAAGCTCGTTTATATGTGTGCCGATATAAATACCTTTGTTTTCAAGAGCACATCTGGCAACAGCTCCCGCCGCAACGAGTGCCGCAGTTATTCTGCCGCTGAAATGTCCTCCGCCCCGAAAATCCTCGAAGCCGCCGTATTTGACGTGAGCTGTATAATCGGCATGACCGGGTCTTGCCTTGCGGCTCATATCCTCATAGTCCTCGCTTTTTGTATCCTTGTTGGGAATGAGGATACAAACGGGTGTTCCGCAGGTATATCCTCTGAACACACCGCTTTCTATTACAAATTCATCCTTTTCGCTTCTTGCGGTTGAGATGGCACCTGACGGTCTTCTGAGAGACAATTCCTTTGCTATTCTGTCCCTGTCGACCGGTATTCCTGCGGGAAGTCCGTCGATCACAGCACCTATAGCCGCACCGTGACTCTCACCGAAAAGAGTTACCGAAACGGCTTTTCCGTAAGTATTCTTCATCACAGCTCCCCCTTTACAAGCAGGCTGCAAAACTCAGCCGCTTCAACAGTTTTCATTTTATAAGAACCTATTTCTTCGCAGACGATGTACGTAAGCTTTTCGCCCGAAGTTTTTTTATCATGGGTCACCGCCTCGGAAAGAACGGTCATTTCACAGGGAAATTCTACGGGAAGACCCGCTTTTTCAAGAACCCTTCTGAGTCTTTCTCTTACAGAGGGAGCTGATACAGGAAGCATACCGAGTGCGACACATTCTCCGTGATAGTATTCATCGAAGCAGTAGCGGTTTTCAAGGGCATGGGCAAGAGTGTGTCCGAAATTGAGCACCTTGCGAAGTCCTTTTTCCTTCTCGTCTTCCTCAACGACCTTTATTTTTATCTGAACGGCACGTGTAATGATCTCTTCCAAATTATCAAATATATCATTCTCTTCAATGAAGGAAAAAAGCTCTTTATCGAAGGTTGCCGCCATTTTTACGGCTTCTGCTATTCCGTTTGAAGCATGACGCTCAGGCAGAGTTTTCAGAGTGTCTGCATCAAGCATGACTCCCCTTGGCTGATGAAATGCACCGACTATATTTTTATACCCCGAAAAATCCACCGCCGTCTTTCCGCCTACGGATGAGTCCACCTGAGACAGAACGGTAGTCGGAACGTTGTAAAAGTCAATGCCTCTCATATAGGTTGCCGCCGCAAAGCCGGAAAGGTCACCGACAACTCCGCCGCCGACTGCTATGACCGCATCGCTTCTGGTCATTTTAGCCTTTGCCATCTCATCCCAGAGGTGTATGAGCATTTCCGTACTTTTCGATGCTTCGCCCTGCGGAATTGTGACAGTAAAGGAATCCTTACATTGTTCTGCCACAGTCTTCGCATATTCATCGGGGACACCGCTGTCCGTTACTACCATGACCTTTCTGTCAAGCTCCCATATTTCAGAAAGTCTCTCAATTCCGCCCTTTGCCACGGTCACCTCATACGGTGCACCCAAAACGTTTACAGGCAGGCTTTTCATACAGTTCATATCATGCTCTCTTTCTCGAAGCTTCCGAGAATTTTTACGTTGTTACAGCAGAGTGCCAGCTCCTGAAGCATCTGCTTTCCGTCAATTCCGTTTATGTTGCCTTCGCCCTCTGCGAAGAAGTAATAATCCCAGGTCAGCTCCTTCGTAGGTCTGCTTTTAAGTGCTCTCAGGTTAAAGCCGTTATATCCGATAACGGAAACGGCACGTCCGAGAGAGCCTGCTTCGTTATTGACCGTAAAAGCCATTACAAATCGGCTGTCATCGCTTGAAGGAGCCTTTGCCGTAGGGGCAAAAACTGCAAAGCGTGTTGTATTACTGCGGCTTTCCTCAATATGTCCCTCTGCTTTTACAAGGCCGTATTCACGTGCCGCCTCCTCGCTTCCTATTGCCGCAAGGTCACGTCTGCCGCTTTCGGAAACTGTTTTTGCCGCAACGGCGGTATTTACCGCCTTGGTTACTTTCCAACCGTGTCGGGAAATATATGAGGCACACTGTCCCAATGCCTGCGGATGAGATATTACCTCTCTTATCTCATCTATAGATACGTCGGCAAGGGTAAGAAGGTTTTGTGTGACCTCGGCATCATATATACCGTTTATAAAGAGGCTGCCGAAAAAGGCAAGATCCATGACCTGTCCCACGTCTCCGTTGTAGCTGTTTTCAATGGGCAGAAGTGCACAGTCGCACTCTCCGTTTTCAACAGCCTTATATGCCGCTTCAAAATCGGGATATGCAACCGCCTCCGCATCGGGAAACACCTTTTTTGCCGCAAGGTGTGCAAATGCTCCGGGCACCCCGCTGTAGGCAACCCTCATACCCTCAAGAAGTCTTTTCTGATAAGCCTTTGAAATATCCATGACTCCGTGAAGATAGTTCACGTAGTAGGGACGAACCTCATCGCTTTCAATGAGAGTGCTGTTCTGTTCAACAAGAAGTGCTTCTCTTACGGGATCAAAGACCTGAAGACCGTTTTTCTGCTTATATGAAGCGACCTCTTTTACAGCCGCCATTCTCTTTTCAAACAGCTTTGCCATTTCGGCATCGGTTTCTTTTATTATATTTCTTGCATTTTCAAGCTCGTTCATAGTTACCTCACATACAATTTTTCAAATTAAAAAACCCGCTTTTCCTTGCAAATACAATGCGAAAAGCGGGCTGTATGTACTTTTGTTAAATCAAAAATACAGGCAGTCCGTGTTTATAAAGTAAAAGTATGTGTTAACAAAAAACATGACCTGTATTTCCTTTCCTAAGATAAACAGAGTTTACTCCCATTTTTCCGCATTGTCAAGGCTATAAATACATTTTTGTAACAAACATCAAAACACGCCCGCTTATATTGCACAAATATTACAAAAAGAAAGACTTATTTCTTACACCTTGCAGTGATATACCACCTGTGAGCATCA
>JAZSLF010000043.1:0-11403 GCA_045535205.1 Eubacteriales bacterium | reverse complement strand
CTTGCTCTTTATCCTATGGCGTATATTACAAGACTTACCCGTTCTTCGATGCTTGACGTTCTGGGGCAGGATTATATCCGTACTGCAAAAGCAAAGGGCGTATCGGGTATGAAGGTTATTTTCGGCCACGCTCTTAAAAATTCGCTCATTCCCGTTCTCACATATTTCGGTCCCATGCTTGCGTATATCGTAACAGGCTCCCTTGTAGTTGAACAGATATTTGCAGTTCCCGGTATAGGCAGAGCCTTCGTAAGCAGTATCACGGACAGAGACTATCCGCTTATCATGGGAACGACCATCGTGCTTGCAACACTTATCGTAACAATGAATTTGGTAACAGACATTCTTTATAAAGTTGTCGACCCCAGAATCACATTGGAATAAGGAGGTATAGAATAATGAAAAAAATGCCTTTCAGTTTTCATGTGAACGTTGATGCGTTCCTCCCTGCATCCGCAGAGGATAAGGAATACATGGTAAAAATGCGTCCGTCATCGACATTTTTTAAAGACGGCGTAAAAAGACTTCTTAAAAACAAAATAGCAACTATCAGCTTTTTCGTGGTTATTATTATTGCCCTTTCGTCTATAATAATTCCTGCGGTATGGCCTTATACCTACGAGCAGCAGCTGGGTGTTATTCCCGGTAAGCCTGTTGACCCTTCCTTTAAAAATCTCGCTCCCTTTGAATACGGAACGACAGAACAAGAGAGAATAGAAGCGGGAGAAACCGTTTTCCCCCATATTTTCGGAACTGACTCCGCCGGCAGAGACTATTTTATCCGTGTGGTATACGGAACGCGCATCTCTCTTGCCGTAGGCTTTTTCGCAAGTATTATCGTTCTTGTAATAGGTCTTCTCATGGGCTCCATTGCAGGATACTGCGGCGGCAAGGTGGATATGATAATAATGAGAATAGTAGACGTTATCTATTCGCTTCCCGATATGCTCATGGTCATTCTCTTGGCATCGGTGCTCAACGTTTCTCTTGAGCAGGTCATCAGAGGAACCTCCCTTGAAAAGCTCGGAACAAACATCATAAGCCTGTTTATCGTGTTTGCCGTTCTTTATTGGGTGTCCATGTCCCGTCTTATCAGAGGGCAGATACTTTCTCTGCGTGAGCAGGAATACGTTCTTTCCGCCCGTGCAACAGGTGCCAAAGGCTCCTGGATAATCAGAAAGCATCTGCTTCCCAACTGCATCAGCGTAGTAGTAATTTCAACAGCACTTCAGATACCCAGTGCCATCTTCACCGAAAGCTATCTTTCATTCCTCGGTCTCGGTGTAAATGCACCCATGCCCTCTCTCGGTTCTCTGGCATCGGATGCACTCAGCGGTATCAGATCATATCCTTATCAGCTTCTCATTCCTGCGGCGGTCATTTCGCTTATCGTTCTGTCCCTCAACCTGTTCGGTGACGGACTCCGTGATGCATTTGACCCCAAGCTTAAAAAGTAAAGGAGGTAAATGAATTATGGCACTTCTCGAAGTAAAAGATCTCAGAACCTCCTTCTTTACACCTGCAGGAGAGGTAAAAGCCGTAAACGGTATATCCTTTATGCTTGAAAGAGGAAAGGTCCTCGGTATAGTAGGTGAATCCGGTTCGGGCAAATCCGTAACGGCATATTCCATCATGCAGATACTTGCAGACACAGGCAAGATCATCGGCGGCTCCATAAAGCTTGACGGTGAAGAGCTTGTAGGCGCAGGTGAAAAGGTAATGAAAAACGTGAGAGGAAATAAGGTGTCCATCATTTTTCAGGACCCCATGACCTCTCTCAATCCCACGTACACAATAGGACATCAGCTTGTCGAAGCACTTGAGCTCCATACGGATAAAAAGGGTAAGGAGGCTAAGAAAAGAGCCACCGAGCTGCTTGAGCTTGTAGGCATCAATGAGCCTGCAAAGCGTTTGAAGCAGTACCCCTTTGAGCTTTCGGGCGGTATGCGTCAGAGAGTTATGATAGCTATGGCACTTGCCTGTGAACCGGATATTCTTATTGCGGACGAGCCTACAACGGCACTTGACGTGACCATACAGGCACAGATACTTGAGCTGATGCAGAGACTTCAGAAAGAGATCGGAATGGCTATCATTATGATAACCCATGACCTCGGAGTAGTTGCACAGATGTGTGACGAGGTAATAGTAATGTACGCAGGCTCGATCTGTGAGCAGGGAACGGCAGATGAAATATTCTACAATCCCTGCCACGAATATACGAAGGGTCTTATGCGTTCCATTCCATCAACTGCAACGGCGGGCAAAAAGCTTGAACCCATAACAGGCACTCCCATTGACCTTCTCAATATGCCCAAGGGCTGTCCCTTCGCACCCAGATGCGATGCGGCGATGAAGGTGTGTATCGAACACCGCAGTCCCGCACTTGACATCAACTGCGATCACCGTGCGGCTTGTTGGATGAATATTAAAAGGGGCGTTGAAGACGGTACGATAGAGCCTGTTTTTGAAGAAAATAAAGGAGGTGATAAGGCGTGAGTGACAGAAAAGCTCCTCTCATTGAGGTAAAAGACCTAAAGCAGCACTTCAACGTAAGTATCAGCGCCTTTCAGACCAAGCCTCTCAAAGCGGTAGACGGTGTTTCCTTTACCATTGACAAGGGCGAAACGCTCGGCCTCGTAGGTGAGTCCGGATGCGGTAAGACCACCGTCGGCAGAACGCTTCTTCACCTTTATAAGCCCACGGCGGGTGAGGTTCTCTATAACGGAGAAGAAATTAAGACGAAGGCTCAGATAAAGGAATTCCGTAAAAAAGCGACAATGGTCTTTCAGGACCCTTACTCATCTCTTAATCCCCGAATGACAGTTTCCGATATTATCGGTGAGCCTCTTGACGTTCACAAAATGTATAAAGATAAGCAGGAAAGAATGAACAGAATTCTTGAGCTTATGGAGGAGGTCGGGCTTAACAGCGAGCACGCTTCAAGATACGCACACGAATTTTCGGGCGGTCAGCGTCAGCGTATAGGTATCGCAAGAGCACTTGCTCTGAACCCCGACTTTATCGTGTGCGATGAGCCCGTATCTGCCCTTGACGTTTCAATTCAGGCACAGGTCATCAATATGTTTGACGAACTGCAGAAGCAGAAAAATCTTTCATATCTGTTTATTGCCCACGACCTTCTCGTTGTACGTCATATCAGTAACAGGATTGCGGTAATGTATCTGGGCAAGATGGTAGAGCTTGCAGATGCAGAGGAGATTTATGAAAGACCTTTGCACCCTTACTCAAAGTCGCTGCTTTCCGCCGTACCTATTCCCGATCCTAAAATTGCAAGAGCAAATCAGAGAATTGCCCTTGAAGGCGACATTCCAAGCCCCCTGAATGCTCCCTCCGGCTGTCCCTTCCGTACACGTTGCAGATATGCGACTGAAGAATGTGCGGCATCAATGCCCGAATTCAAGGAGGTCTCAAAGGGACATTTCGTGGCGTGTCACAACATGGAAAAAATAAACTGAAAGGCACTTTGTGCCGACCTGAAAGGGCCCTTTCAGGTTTATGATATGCACTCTATGCATATCATAAAAACATCTTCCCAACCGATTCAGATTTCGCCTGTGGGGCGGATTTGAAAATAAAAAATTGAGAAAGGATATTATCTCATGAAAAAGTTTTTAGCACTTCTTCTCGCAGGCATAATGCTTATAAGCCTTGTTGCTTGTGATAAGACAAACACAGGCGATCCTGCTGATGCTCCTACATCCATGGCAGTATGTCTCGCCTCCGAACCCGACACACTTGACCCCGCACTCAACTCCGCAGTTGACGGTGCAACAATGGTAAGCCATCTGTTCTCCGGTCTCGCTAAGTGGGCTCAGGACGCTGACGGCAACCTCGTAATCGTAGCTGACGCTGCAACTGAACTCGTTGAAGGCGTAGCAAACGAAGACGGCACAGTAACTTACACTTACACACTCAAAGACGGTCTCAAGTGGTCCGACGGTCAGGACGTTAAGGCTTCTGACTATGAATATGCGTGGAACCGTGCGGCATCCGCTGCTCTCGGCGCTGACTACGGCTATATGTTTGACGTAGTTAAGGGCTATGCTGAAGTATCCGAAGTTGATGACGAAGGTAACCCCCTTAACCCCGATGCAAAGCTGGCAGTTAAGGCTGTTGACGACAAGACTCTCGAAGTAACTCTTTCCAACGCAGTTGCTTACTGGAACGAGCTTCTCGCATTCCCCGTATACTTCCCCGTACGTGAAGACGTAGTTGCAAACGAAAACTGGGCAACAGAAGCTGCAACATACATCGGCAACGGTCCTTACAAGATCACATCCTGGGAACACGACAGCGTTATCGTTCTTGAAAAGAACGAAAGCTACGTAGATGCAGACTCCATTCTTATGGACAAGATCGAATTCTACCTCTCTGACGATGCTAACAATATGCTCGCTAACTACGAAAACGGCAGCTGGCTCGTTATCGACGATGTTCCCACAAACGAAATTCAGACACTCAAGACTGAATATCCCGAAGAATTCGTAGTAACAGGTCAGATCGGTACCTACTACGTAAACTGGAACGTAAACGAAAACATTCTTCCTGCATCCTCCACACTCACAGGCGTTGAAGCTGAGGCTGCTATGGCAGAGATCAGAAGTGCTATCGGCCTTCTTTACGACCGTAACTACATCGTAGAAGAGATCGGTCAGGCAGGACAGGTTCCCGCTTCCTCCTTCGTTGCTATGGGTATGACTAACCCCGACGGTACACAGTTCTACCAGACAGCTGGCGACAGCGAAGAATATGATGGCTACTACAACGTAGCAAAGGAAGCTTTTGAAGCTAACTTTGAAGCAGCTAAGGACGTGCTCAAGAAGTACTACACATTTGACGAAGCTACAGGCAAGTTCACAGACTTCCCCACAATTTCTTATCTCTACAACACAAACGACGGCCACAAGGCTATCGGTGAATACCTCCAGAGTGCTCTCGCAGCTGTCGGTATCAATATGCAGCTTGAAAACCAGGAATGGAACACATTCCTTAACACACGTAAGGACGGCGACTACACAGTAGCTCGTAACGGTTGGCTCGCTGACTACAACGATCCTATCTGCTTCCTCGACATGTGGATCACAGATTCCGGTAACAACGACGTTCAGTTCGGCAAGGATGCACACGCAGACCTCGCTATGTACGACCTCGACCTCACAGCTCTCGGCTATGACATCAAGGTTGAAGACGGCAAGTGGTCCGAAACATACGACGTGCTTATCTCTACGATCAAGAGCTGCACAGATAATGAAGTTCGTTACCAGCTCATGCACATCGCTGAAGATATGCTTATGGATACAGGCTGTATCACACCTCTCTACTTCTACACAGATATTTACATGATCGACGAGTCCGTAGAAGGCTTCTTCTGCAATCCTCTCGGATACAAGTACTTCATGTACTGTGAGATCGCTGAATAATTGAATTTGGCGTAAGAAAAACTGATAATTAATAAAATTCGGTCGTTGGGCTTTGCCCGACGACCGTTTTTTTCAAAAATCGCCTGATATACCAAACTTTTCCGCAAATTCCCTTGATTTTTTCATATAACTGTATTAAAATATATATAATTTGAAAAAATAATAATAAGATCGAATATAGAGGTAAAAATCATGGAAAAGAAATTCAGAAGAATTGGTGTTCTTGCGTCCGGCGGCGATGCTCCCGGTATGAACGCTGTTATCCGCGCCGTAACAAGAAGCGCCATTGAACACGGTGTAGAAGTTATCGGTGTTAAGGGCGGTTACTACGGACTTATCCACGATGAAGTGGTTCATCTCGGTGCACGTGACGTTTCCAACATCGTAAACATCGGCGGTACATTCCTTTATTCTGCAAGATGCCCCGAATTCAAGGAAGAAGAGGGTATGCAGAAGGCAATCGAAACATGTAAAAAGTATGACATTGACGGCGTTATCGTTTGCGGCGGTGACGGTACCTTCAGAGGTGCTACAGATCTTTCCAATCACGGTATTCCCACGATAGGTATTCCCGGTACTATCGACAATGATATTACAGCAACAGATTATTCTATCGGTTTTGATACAGCCATGAACACAACTGTTCAGATGATAGACAGACTTCGTGACACTTGTCTTTCCCATGCAAGATGTAACGTCGTTGAAGTTATGGGTCGTGATGCAGGCGGTATCGCTATTAACACAGCAATTGCTTGCGGTGCTGTAGGCTGTATGATCAACGAGCTTCCTTTCGACGAAGAGGCTCTTATGAAGAAGATGATAAAGCTCCGCGAAGAAGGAAAACGTCAGTTCATCGTTGTTGTAGTTGAAGGTAACCCCTACTACTCAGAAGCATTCGCTAAGAGAATTGAAGCGGCTACAGGTATCGAAACAAAGTTCGCACGTCTCGCTCACGTTGTAAGAGGCGGCTCTCCCACACTCCGCGACAGAGTTACTGCTGCAAGAATGGCAACAAAGGCTGTTGAAGAGCTTCTCGCAGGTAAGAGTGACCTTGTTGTTTGCGAAAAAGGCGGCAAGATCGTTACTACTGATATTAATTATGCTCTTATTACAGACAGAATGTATAAGAACAAGCTGAAGGAAGGCGACCTTGATAAGTATTCCGAAGAAGAGATCGCAGCTATGAAGGCTGTTTGTGATGCTAAGCATCAGGGATTTGTTGATCTTTATAAGATAATGGATGAAATCTCATATTAATTAAAAAAGGCACAGAAGTGCCTTTTTTAATTAGTGAAATTTTTTGACGGGTGTGTTTTGATACGGGGACGCTCTTTCCTGATGACATCTCAAGGCGGATGGTCAAAAAATGAAATGTTTGCTTTGCAAACGTGAAATTTTTTCCTTCGGAAAAAGTGAAATGCCAAGCCCGACGGCTTGGCGTGAGTATCTGAATGTTGGGAGAATTATCCCTTTTTTGTCATTCTGACCCGAAGGCAATTTGAGTTATGAGTTTAGAGTTATGAATTTGCCTTGCGGCAAATGTTATGAGAAAGCCTGTGGCTTTCGTTCAAACAGACAAGTCTGTTTGAGGACCCCTTATCCGAGAACCCCAAGCCGTCTTGCGACAGCTTGAGGACCCCTTATCCGAGAACCCCAAGTCGCCTTACGGCAACTTGAGGACCCCTTATCCAACAAAATCAGCGGTGATGTGTGGACTTACATAATTTTGTAAATCAGCATATCGCCGCTGTTTTGTTTTTTTGTTATGTCAGTAATTCGTCGAAAGATACGTTAAATACTTTTGCAAAAGCAATGATTTCAATGTCCGTAACAAATCGCTTTCCGCACTCAATTCTTTGTACGGCATTTTTATCAATGTCTATACCGACAAGCTGCATTCTGTCTGCCAGTTCTCTTTGAGATATTTTCAAAGATAAACGCAGTCGTGCAATGTTTTTGCCGCATTTATTGTTTAATCCGTCTTCGGTTTTATTTATAAACATAAAATCTCCTTTTTTGACATTTAGTGCTTGTCAATAATAAAATTATATGATATACTAATGTCACATCTGACATTTACTGAATGTCATTTTGCCGTGCGTTTAAAAATTGTAAAGGAGAAAAAAGATGAAAAAACTATTTGAGAAGATTAAAAATCACGAAAAAAAGGGTATGATAATTGCATTCATTTCAATTGTTGCAGTTATTGTAATTCTTGTAGCAGGATTGTTGACGTATTTGTTTACAAGACCTTGTTCGCATGTTTTGGATGATGGAACTTTGATAAATAAGCCTACTTGTACAGAAGTCGGTAAAATGGAATATGTTTGTACGGAATGCGGAGCTGTTGAGTATCAGGAGCTTCGGATGCTTGAACATGATTTTAAACAAGTAGTTGACAAAAAGCCGACCTGCGGCGAAGACGGAGAAGGTCATTTTACTTGTACCGTTTGCGGCTTTGAAAAAGAAGGTCTCGTTCCTGCAACAGAAAAACATGACTATGAAGAAACGCTAATACTTGAAGCAACCTGTACGTCAGAGGGAGAGATTGAAAAGAAATGTAAGGTTTGCGGTAAAACAGAGACCAAATCTGTCGATATGGAAGCTCATACTTTTGAGTATACTGTTATCAAGGAAGCTACCTGTCAGACGAAAGGCGAAAGAATTTCCGATTGTACTGTTTGCGGTTATAAAGGAGAAGCGGAAGAGACTCCTTTGGGCGATCATAATTATGATGAGACCGTAACGCCTGCAACATGTGTTTCCGAAGGATATTCTTCAAAACGCTGTACAGTTTGCGGTACAAGTGAAGAAAGAACACTTCCTAAAACCAATCATAATTATACCCAATCTGTCGAAACTTATAATACTTGTACGTCTAACGGAGCATACATATATACCTGTTCTACCTGTGGCGGCTCATATACTGAAACGATTTATGCAAGCGGGCATAGCTGGGTAGATGCAACCTGCACATCGGCAAAGACTTGTTCGTCCTGCGGTGAAACAAGTGGTTCTGCTCTTGGTCATACCACTCAACAAGGAAACTGTGAGCGTTGCGGAACATACATCAACAGTGCTAAAATGTATTGTAACCAGTCTTTCCCTTTAACTATTTATGATTATTGCGGTTGGTCATCTGTTTCTGCCCCTACGTTTGAATACGGTGAGTATAATGAATACTCTGGCAAACTTTATTTTGAATGGACGATAACAGTTACACGAAAGTTTCATGAAGAGGGAGATAATTATTCGGGCCATCAGTATATTGGTTATAAAATATACGATGCTAACGGAGTTGTTGTAGAAAGCGGTACTATGTATACCGAAACAATAAAGGTTGGTGAATCAACTTATTGTTCGGATTTCGTATCTTTAGTACCCGGTACGTACAGGATAGAATTTAATAACATAGGCTAAATAACACAGCGGCGATACGTTGACTTACATCATTCTGTAAACCAGCATATCGCCGCTAATTGTATTGTATCTCTGTTTGAAATTCCCTTAAACCCGTTCAAGAGAACCCCAAATCGCCGAAGGCAATTTGAGGACCCCTTGTTCAAAAGTCTTTGAAGGGGTTTGGGGGAACTTTCTTCAGAAAGTTCCCCCAAAAATACTCACTCCTCTTTCCACCCATCAATTTCGCCGCGTTCGAGGGCGCCGACGATGCGGCGGTAAAGACCTCGGTGCTTACGGTCAAAGGTGAAAAGGTATTCCTTCATGGCTGCACGCTGAGTGTTGCCGTCTGCAGGGCAGGGGCTTTCTTCAACGGGGAGAGATGCTTTTTTAACAAATGATTTTATAACCTTTTCCTCGGTCATAACGAAGGGTCTGATAACGTACATATCTGAGCGTGACATGTATGTTACGGGAGAGAAGCAGCCGAAGCGGCCCTCAAAAAACAGATTGAGCATAGTGGTTTCGGCGGCATCATCGAAATGGTGGCCGAGAGCTATTTTGTTACAGCCCAGCTCCTTTGCCGCATCGGCAAGAGAGCCTCGCCTCATTCTTGAACACAGGGAGCAAGGGTTGTTTTCTTTTCTTATATCAAAAATAACTTTTGCGATCTCCGTGGGCTTAACGATATAGGGAACACCGAGTCGGCGGCACAGCTCTCTCACTTCCTCATGAGTGTTTTCTTCGGCACTTATCGAGGGTGAGAGGTGAAAACCCATGTCAAGAGTCAGAGCAATAATTTCAAAATCAACACCGATGAATTTTCTCAGTTCAACAAGGGCACAGAGAAGAGCAAGGGAGTCCTTGCCTCCCGAAACGCCGACGGCAACACGGTCGCCGTCTTTCAGCATCTGATATTTTTCAACAGCAGCACGTGTTCTGCTGAGCAGCTTTTGAAGTTCTTTCATAAAATATACCGATCTTGTGTCAGATTATAAAAAATCTCATATACTTCCTATAGCATTGAAAATAAGGAGGAGTATATGGCATTAAAAGTATACATAGACCAAGGGCATAACCCTACAAACCCAAACGCAGGGGCAGAAGGCAACGGCTACAGGGAGCAGGACCTTGTCTACAGAATAGGAGTAATTACAGCCGATATTCTGAGAGGGCAGGGCTTTGACGTGAGACTTTCACGCAGAACCCCGTCAACACAGCTGGGAACGTCAATTTCCTCGTCGCTTTCGGCAAGGGTCAACGATGCGAACAGCTGGGGTGCTGATATTTTCATAAGTCTCCACGCCAACGCCTCTGAGTTTGAGAGTGCATCGGGCACGGAAGCCTACGTTTACGCACTCGGCACAAACGCCGAAACTCTTGCAAGAAATATAACGGAACAAATATCTCTGTCAACGGGCCTTGAAAACAGAGGGGTCTTCGCAAGACCGAGCCTTTACGTGCTAAGGCGAACAAGAATGCCCGCAACCCTTATCGAGCTTGGCTTTATAACAAATCCGTCGGATGCCTCCCTTATGGCAAACTCACCCTCGCTGTTTGCCGAAGGCGTTGCAGACGGAGTCCTTGCTTATTTTGGATTGAACTAAGATGCAAAGCATAAATGCTTTGCACAGATAAGAGAAAATAGGGAAGATAGAAGAGAAATGGTAGATTTTTGCCCGAAAGGGCAAAAATCTCCGTAATTATTCAATGTTTGTCGGGTTCTTTTTTGAGGAGCGTCTCTTTTTCTTTTTTGGTTCTTCCTCAGGCGGAAGCTTGGCTGCCATGTCGGGTCTGTTCTGCTTCGTTATTTCAACAGCCTTTTCATGACGCCATTTTTCAATGTTTGCATGATGCCCCGACAGAAGTACGTCGGGAACGGTCATTCCGTGAAATTCATAACGCCTTGTGTACTGAGGGTACTCAAGAAGACCGTCCTCGAAGGACTCCTTTTCAAAGCATTCAGCCTCCGAAAGAACCCCGGGCACAAGCCGGCAAACGGCATCGGTTACGATACAGGCGGGAATTCCGCCGCCTGTCAGCACGTAGTCGCCGATAGACACTTCTTCGTCGATTATTTCGTCAATAATCCTCTGATCAACACCTTCGTAGTGTCCGCACAGAATTATAATTCTCTCAAGATCTCCGTATTCCTTTGCCATCTCCTGCGTAAAGGTCTTGCCCCTCGGAGACATATAAAGGACTTTTGTGCTCTCGTTTTTGGGAAGCTCTTTCGTAATGGCATCATAGCAGTTGTAGATTGGGGGAGCAGCCATAAGCATACCCTTGCCGCCGCCGTAGGGCGTATCGTCAACACGGTGGTGCTTGTCTTCGGAATAGTCTCTGATGTTGTAGGTGTTTATGTCGATAAGCCCCGCGCTTCTGGCTCTGCCGATAATACTTTCGGAAAGCACCGTTTCCACAAGGTCAGGAAACAATGTCATAATATCAATTCTCATATAAATCAGACCTCGTCCATTCCCTCGATAAGAGACACGTAAACGCCTGCATCACAGTCCTCGCCGAAGGATATTTTTTTGATAAATTCGGGAACGCAGGG
>JAZSLF010000140.1:0-20463 GCA_045535205.1 Eubacteriales bacterium | reverse complement strand
GTACGTGCCGCCTGCGCCTGCATTGGGGTCAAAGCCCTGTGCAGCGCCGGGATCAAAGCCCTGAGCGCCTGCGCCCTGCTGCTTGTAGAGCTTTTCGCTGAGCGCGTAGAACGCCTTTTCAAGAGCTTCCGTGTCAGCCTTGATAGCGTCCGTGTTACCGCCCTTGACCGTTTCCTTGAGTCTTTCAACAGCGGATACTACTTCTGCCTTGTCAGCTTCACTTACCTTGTCACCGATCTCGGAGAGAGTCTTTTCGCTCTGGAAGATAAGGGAGTCGGCGTGGTTCTTGATCTCAACGCTTTCCTTCTGCTTCTTGTCTTCTTCAGCAAACTTTTCAGCATCACGTACTGCTCTGTCGATGTCTTCCTTGGACATGTTTGTGGAAGACGTGATAGTGATGTGCTGTTCCTTGCCTGTGCCGAGGTCCTTTGCGGAAACGTTTACGATACCGTTGGCATCGATGTCGAAGGTTACTTCGATCTGAGGAACACCACGGGGAGCTGCGGGAATACCGTCAAGGTTAAATCTGCCGAGAGTCGTATTGCCTGCCGCCATGTCTCTTTCACCCTGAAGAACGTGGATCTCAACAGAGGTCTGACCGTCAGCTGCTGTGGAATATACCTGACTCTTCTTTACGGGGATAGTTGTGTTTCTGTCGATGATGCGGTTGAATACGCCGCCGAGTGTTTCGATACCGAGAGACAGAGGAGTTACGTCAAGGAGAAGAAGGTCCTTAACGTCACCGCCGAGAACACCGCCCTGAATTGCAGCACCGATAGCTACGCATTCGTCGGGGTTTATGCCCTTGAAGGGTTCCTTGCCCGTGAACTTCTTAACAGCTTCCTGAACTGCGGGAATTCTTGTGGAACCGCCAACCAGGAGGACCTTGTCGATCTGAGAAGCGGAGAGTCCTGCATCACGAAGAACCTGAGTCATGGGCTCTACTGTCTTCTGAACGAGGTCACGTGTCAGCTCGTCAAACTTAGCTCTTGTGAGAGTTGCGTCAAAGTGCTTGGGGCCTGTAGCATCAGCTGTGATAAAGGGAAGATTGATATTTGTGGATGCCATACCGGAAAGCTCGATCTTAGCCTTTTCAGCTGCTTCCTTGAGTCTCTGAAGTGCCATCTTATCCTGACGGAGATCGATGCCGTTTTCAGTCTTGAAGGTCTCTGCGATCCAGTCGATAATTCTCTGGTCGAAGTCATCACCGCCGAGACGGTTGTTACCTGCTGTTGCAAGAACTTCAAACACGCCGTCGGAAATTTCAAGGAGAGATACGTCAAAGGTACCGCCGCCAAGGTCATAGATCATGATCTTCTGTTCAGCTTCCTTATCCATACCGTATGCAAGAGCTGCCGCTGTGGGCTCGTTGATAATTCTCATTACCTCAAGGCCTGCGATCTTACCTGCATCCTTCGTTGCCTGACGCTGTGCATCTGAGAAGTATGCGGGAACTGTGATAACTGCCTGAGAAACGGTTGTACCGAGGTATGCTTCTGCATCAGCCTTCAGCTTCTGAAGGATCATTGCGGAAATTTCCTGAGGTGTATAGTTCTTGCCGTCAATAGCTACGTTGTATGCAGTACCCATTTCACGCTTGATGCTCATGACTGTTCTGTCAGGATTTGTGATACCCTGTCTCTTTGCAACCTGACCTACCATTCTTTCACCTGTCTTGGAGAAAGCAACTACGGAAGGAGTTGTTCTGGAGCCTTCGGGATTGGGAATAACTGTGGGTTCGCCGCCTTCAAATACTGCGACGCAGGAATTTGTTGTACCTAAATCTATACCAATAATTTTTGCCATGATATTTACCTCCGAACTAAGTAATTAGATTTTTGTTTGGCTTATCTTTTTTAATTTAATATATATTAACATCAGTTAGCAACCTTTACCATTGCATATCTGATGATTTTGTCTCCAACTCTGTATCCCTTCTGGAATACGTCTGTTATTTCGTTTTCGCCGTAATCATCACTCTCTTCATGCATTACTGCATTGTGAAGGTTCGGGTCGAACTGCTCTCCCTTTTCACCGAAGGTCTCAACCTTCATTTTTGAAAGAACCTCAGGGACTGTTTTAAGTATCATCGCAAGGCCCTCTGCAACCTTGTCTGCTTCGGTAAACTGTGCTGCTCTTTCAAGATTGTCAAGCAAGGGAAGAAGCTCCTTTACGCTGTCTGAAAGGGCATCGGAATAAATTCCGTCTTTTTCCTTCTGACTTCTGACTCTGAAGTTCTGATACTCAGCGGAAACTCTCAGATACTTATCATTTGTTTCTTCATTCTGTTTTTTCAGCTCCTCGATCTCTTTTTCAAGTGCCGTTATTTTTGATTTCAGTTTTTTATCTGCTTTTCTGTCAGTCTTTTCTTTCGCACAGACTTCTTCATTCTCCGCTGCTTCCTCCGAAGTCTCGCAGGCTTCCTTTATTTCTTCTGTCATTTCGCTTTTATCCTTCTCGTTCATAAGCGTTTTCAACCTCTATTCTATTTATTCCCCATTGGGTGTGTCGTTATTATTTGTCTTGTCAGACGGAGGGAGTGCTTTGACCGTCCCTCCCATTATCTCCGTGATACCTGCCGTAAGCTGATCTATCATGGCGATAACTCTCGGATAATCCATTCGGGTCGGCCCGATGATGCCGATGGCACCGACCGTTCTTCCCTTCTGTACTATAGGCTTGAAGATGAGAGTGGAATTATCCATGGTCTTAACGACGTTTTCACTTCCGATGAATACTCTGACCTCTCCTTCGCCGTCCTGTGCAGTTTCATCCGAAATGGCATCCAAAAGATCCTCCTTATCCTCAAACAAGGTAAGCATATTCTGAAGTCTGTCCATATCGTAAAACTCAGGATATGAAAGAAGCTTGTTTACACCCTCAAGTCTCAGCTCTCCGCCGCCGACGGAGTTTATCACCTCGTAAATGCTCTTGACAATGGGAGAAACGAGAAAATCGTATTCACCCATCTGTTTTTCTATTTCCATTATAATGTTGAGGGTTATATCGGCACTTGTTACTCCCACAAGATAACGGTTGAGAAGCTCCGTCATCCTTTCAGCAGCCTCGGAAGATACTGCTCTCTCAGAAAAAATATTCTTCGTTTTAACTCCGCCCGCACTTATTACCATTACAAGAACAAGATTGTACTCGTCAACGGTCATAAGGTTGTATTTTTTAACGGTGAAGCCTTTCATTCTCGGCTTGACCGCAAGGGCTGTATAATTCGTCATTGAAGCCGCAAGCTGCATTGCCGTGTTGAGAATGTGGTCAAGCTCTGCCTGTTTATGAGCAAGAGAGCTTTTCAGCTCACCTATCTCACCTGCCGTAAGGTCATAGCTTTCAATCAGGGAATCTACGTAAAATCTGTAGCCGAGCTCCGAGGGTATTCTTCCCGCTGAGGTGTGCGGCTGTTCAAGATAGCCCATCTCCTCAAGCTCTGCCATTTCGTTTCGTATGGTGGCGAAAGAATAATTGATATTGTTGTTCTTCATTATATACTTACTGCCCACAGGCTCGCCAAGCTCGATGTGTGCTTCGATTATGGCTTTAAGTATCATTTTCTTTCTCTCGGAAAGCTCACCCATATCGTGTCTCATTCTTCTCACCTTCCCTTCGCTTGCTTCTGTTCGTTTTAGCACTTGTGTTGTTTGAGTGCTAAAACTTACGCTTACAATTTATCATTATTAAGCCGTTTTGTCAAGGATTTACGCAAATATTTTTGTGAATATTTTGTAAACACCCCTTGAGAGTGCTAAAACTTCCCGTTTTAAAGTATGGCAAAAAACCTTGAATTTATACACACCAAACACTTGATTTTATTATGGCTCTATAGTATAATTATATATAATCAACAGTTTTGACGGCACAAGCTGTCGATTTACTGTGAAAATCAGCAATAACCAAAAGAAAGTGCTAATATTATGAGAATAGTCGTTAAGGTGGGCACCTCCACGCTCGCATACAATACGGGACATATAAATATAAGGATAATGGAAAAGCTTTGCCGTGTTCTCAGCGACATAAAAAATGCGGGGCATCAGATAATCTTAGTATCCTCCGGTGCAGTCGGAATGGGCATGGGAAAGCTGTCTCTCAGCAGCCGTCCCACAGAGCTTTCTCTTAAACAGGCGGCGGCAGCTGTCGGTCAATGTGAGCTTATGTACACCTACGACAAGCTTTTTTCGGAATACAATCACACCGTAGCACAGATACTTCTGACTGCGGAGGACATACAGAACGAGGAAAGACGTTCAAACTTCATAGCAACAATGGACCGTCTTCTTGAGCTGAACGTTCTTCCCGTAATGAACGAAAACGACTCTGTTGCAACAAAGGAGCTTGTATTCGGAGACAACGACACGCTGGCGGCTGTAGTTGCGGAAAACGTACAGGCTGATCTGCTCGTTCTTCTTTCCGACATTGACGGGCTCTACACAGCTGACCCGCACATTGACCCCGAGGCAAAGCTTATTTCAGTTGTCAATGAGCTGACGGAGGAAATAATCGCCCTCGGAGGCGGAACTGCATCGGGAGTCGGTACAGGCGGCATGGCAACGAAGCTTCATGCGGCAGAGATCGCAACGGCGGCAGGCTGTGACATGGTCATAACAAACGGAGCCGACCCCTACGTGCTCTACAGTATTATTGACGGAGAAAACGTGGGCACAAGATTTTTGGGAAATAAGGGAAAAGAAAAATGACAACACTTGAAATAATGAAAAAGGTGAAGGCGGCATCGAAAAAAATCGTATGTGCCGACACAGAAAAGAAAAACGAGGCTCTTTTGAAAATGGCATGGGCCGTTATTTCGGAAACAGAAAGTATTCTTGCCGCAAACCGTGAGGATATGGAAGCGGCAAAGGGTAAAATATCAGAGGTAATGCTTGACAGACTTATGCTCAGCGAAGACCGTATAAAAGGAATGGCAAAGGGCATTGAAGACGTTACAGCACTTCCCGACCCTGTCGGAAGGCTTCTGTCCTCACATACTCAGCCGAACGGTCTTGTAATCAATAAGGTATCAGTACCCATGGGCGTTATCGCAATAATATACGAGAGCCGTCCCAACGTTACGTCAGATGCCGCCGCACTTGCGGTAAAAAGCGGAAACGCCTGTCTGCTCCGTTGCGGCAAGGAGGCACACAGAAGTGCCGCCGCTATAGTGAGTGCTTTGCAAAAGGGTCTTGAGGCTGCGGGACTTCCGAGAGATGCCGTAATGCTCGTTGAGGATACGACGAGAGAAAGTGCCGCTGAAATGATGCGTGCCGTAGGCTACATCGACCTGCTTATCCCCAGAGGAGGCAAGGGACTTATAAAAAGCTGTATAGAAAATGCTATAGTACCCTGCATTGAAACGGGAACGGGCATTTGCCATATTTACGTTGACAAGGCGGCTGACCTTGATAAAGCAACAAAAATACTTGTGAATGCAAAAACAAGCCGCCCCTCCGTATGTAATGCGGCGGAGGTCTGTGTCATTCACGAAGACATTTCGGAAAAATTTATACCTATGCTCGAAAAGGCTCTTGTTACAGACAGAGAAGCAGAGGGTCTTCCCGCTGTTGAGCTTCGCATGGACAAAAAGGCTCTTGATTTTTCAAAATACGGAAAAGCGGCAGATGATACGGATTTTGACACGGAATTTCTCGACTACATTTTAGCTGTCAGAACAGTTTCCTCCGTTGAAGAAGCCGTTTCACACATCGGAGAGCATTCTACGGGACACAGCGACGCCATAATTTCCGATGACTGTGATGCACAAAAATACTTCACATTGAACGTTGACAGCGCCGCAGTTTACGTAAACGCTTCGACCCGTTTTACCGACGGCGGTGAGTTCGGGCTCGGCTGTGAAATGGGTATTTCCACTCAGAAGCTTCACGCAAGAGGTCCTATGGGTCTTGAGGAGCTGTGTGCTTACAAGTACGTTATAACAGGAAACGGGACGGTGAGGTGATCTCAAACGGGGTCCGTTTGAGATCAGATAAGAGATAAGAGAGAAAAGAGAAGAGATAAAAGAAATGGTTGAGTTTTGCGGTGCAAAACTCTTCATCAGAGGAATTTTTATGAAAAAGCATATTGCAGGATTTATCGGAACGGGAAATATGGGCTCTGCTCTCGCTGTTGCGGCGGCAAAGGCTGTCGGCGGTGAGAAGATAGCTCTTTATGACATCAACGAAGAAAAGGCAAATGCCCTCTCTTCATACATAGGCGGCAAGGTCCTTTCACTTAAAGATCTTTGCGAAAGCTGTGACTATATCTTTTTGGCAGTAAAGCCGAATATTATTTTGAGTCTGCTTGAAGAAATAAAGGAAGATATTCCTTCGGACGCCGTTCTTGTTTCCATGGCGGCAGGCATTGACCTTTTGAGTCTCAACAGATTTTCCGAAGCCGAAAAAATAATCAGAATAATGCCCAACACTCCCGCCATGGCAGGAGAGGGCATGATCCTTTATTGCCTTTATGACGGAGTGAATGCAGACGAAGAAAAAGGATTTCTCACTCTTATGTCAAAGGCGGGAAAGACAGACCGTATTCCGGAATATCAGATAGATGCGGCAGCGGCTCTTTCGGGCTGCGGTCCTGCATTTGTATTTATGTTTATCGAAGCACTTGCCGACGGTGCAGTTGCCGCAGGGCTTCCCCGTGGCAAAGCTCTCGCCTATGCAAAGCAGACAGTTATGGGAAGTGCGGCATATACAATGCTGACAGACAAGCATCCCGAACAGCTTAAAGACGAGGTCTGCTCCCCCGGAGGAACAACCATCGAAGGTGTATTGGCTCTTGAAAACGGAAAATTCAGAAGCACAGTCGCTTCTGCCGTAACCTCCGCCTATGAAAAAACGAAAAAACTTGTAAAATAAACCAAAAGAACCCCAAGCAATTCGGGGTTCTTCTGCGTAAAAAGGTATGCAGACTTACCGCCTTCAGTAAATATGCATACCTCTTTGTTTTTATTTATTGTATTCCGTTCAAAAGCTTTTGGGGTGCAGGGGCTTTTCTCGAAAAGGCCCTGCATTTCGCTTTTGGGGTGCGGGGACTTTTCTCGAAAAGGCCCTGCGTTAATACCCTGCGTTAATGCCCTGCGTTTTACACTAAGGTTGCCGCCATGACGGCTTTAATTGTGTGCATACGATTTTCGGCTTCATCAAATACGATGGAAGCTTCACTTTCAAAGACCTCGTTTGTCACTTCCATACAGTCGATGCCGTATTTTTCATAAATTATCCTGCCGATACCTGTGTTGGTATCATGGAAAGCGGGAAGGCAGTGCATAAACTTGCAGTTATCAGCCGCCTTTGACATCATATCGGAGTTTACTCTGTAGGGAGTCAGAAGCTTTATTCTTTCTTCCCATACTTCATCGGGCTCGCCCATTGATACCCATACGTCAGTATAAATTACGTTTGCACCCTTTACAGCTTTGTCTACCTCTGTGATACATTCGATAACTGCGCCTGTTTCCTCAGCTATCTTCTTACATGTTTCAACAAGCTCTCTCTTCGGCATATACTTTTCGGGAGCACAGGCAACAAAGTGCATACCCATTTTCGCACAGCCCATCATAAGGGAATTTCCCATGTTACTGTCAGCATTACCGACATAAACAAACTTAATTCCGTCAAGAGTGCCGAAATGTTCTTTTATTGTAAGCAAGTCTGCAAGTATCTGAGTGGGATGGAACTCATTGGTAAGACCGTTCCATACGGGAACCCCCGCATACTTTGCAAGCTCCTCAACGACCTCCTGGCCGAAGCCTCTGTATTCAATACCGTCAAACATTCTGCCGAGAACTCTTGCCGTATCGGCAATGCTTTCCTTTTTGCCTATCTGTGAGCCTGAGGGATCAAGGTATACGGGGTGTATACCGAGATCTGCCGCCGCAACCTCAAAGGCACAGCGTGTACGGGTGCTGTTCTTTTCAAAAACAAGGGCAATACTCTTGCCTTCACAAAGTCTGTGAGGTATTCCCTGCTTCTTTTTTGCCTTCAGCTCTGCCGACAGGCCGAGAAGCTGTTCTATTTCTGCGGGAGTAAAATCAAGAAGCTTCAAGAAGCTTTTTCCGGTAAATGAGTACATAATACTTTATATCCTTTTTGTGTAAGTCTGAATTATAAAACCTTCGCAAGAAAGCTCTGCAGTCTTTCGCACTTGGGGTTTTCAAAAATTTCCTTGGGTGTGCCTTCCTCTGCGATAATACCTTCATCAAGGAAAATAACACGGTTACCTACTTCACGGGCAAAGCCCATTTCGTGAGTTACCACGACCATTGTCATTCCCTGCTTTGCAAGGGTCTTCATTACGTCGAGAACCTCGCCTACCATTTCGGGATCGAGGGCACTTGTCGGCTCGTCAAAGAGCATCACTTCAGGCTCCATGCAAAGTGCACGAACAATGGCAACTCTCTGCTTCTGACCGCCTGAGAGCTGATTGGGATATGAGTCTGCTCTGTCTGCAAGACCGACTCTTGCAAGAAGATCCATAGCCTTCGCCTTCGCTTCTTCCTTGGAACACTTCTTGAGCATTACGGGAGCACAGGTCATGTTTTCAAGAACAGTCATGTGAGGGAACAGATTGAACTGCTGGAAAACCATACCCATCTTCTGTCTGTGAAGATTAAGGTTTGTTTTCTTGTCGGTGAGGTTTTCACCGTCAAAGATAATATCGCCGCCTGTGGGTGTTTCAAGCATGTTGAGACAGCGTAGAAAAGTGGACTTGCCCGAACCGGAAGCACCGATTATACAGAGCACGTCACCCTTATTTATGGTGGTGTTAATTCCCTTCAGAACCTCAAGACCACCGAAATTCTTTTTTAAATTCTTAACGTTTATCACTCTTCTTCAGTCTCCTTTCAACAGCTCCGAGTACGGTGGTAAGAATGATTACCAGCACCAGATAAACAACAGCTATGAGCATAAGGGGGTTTACAGCATCATGAGTATTGTTTCTTACAAGGTTTCCTGCTCGGGTAAGGTCAACTACAGCAACGTAGCCTGCAACAGACGTTTCTTTAAGAAGGGCGATAAGCTCGTTACCGATGGCGGGAAGGATGTATCTTATTGCCTGAGGAAAAATGATCTTGCTCATGGTCTGAAGCTTGGAAAGTCCAAGGCTTCTGCCCGCTTCCATCTGTCCTGCATCAACCGCATTGATACCGCTTCGGATAAGCTCTGCCATGTATGCACCGGAATTTATACCGAAGGCAATTATGGCAACGACTACACCGTTTCTTACAGATACGAGGATTATGTAATAAATGATAAGGAGAAGAACTACAACAGGTATTCCTCGGATAACTGTTGTATATATATCACAAAGCCATCCAAACGGCTTGAGTGCCTTCACATCTTCCGCAAAATATTTTACGACAGCAATTACCGTACCGATAACTACACCGATAAGAAGTGCACCGAGAGTTATGATGATAGTATTCTTGAAACCGTCTATCATCATCGTATAATAACCGGTTTCTATAAACGTTTCGTATAATTTACTGAGCCAAGCTTCCACAAATACTTTCCTTTCAATAAAAGAGTAAGGATGCAAACAAGTTGCATCCTTCAGACCGAAGACAAACTTGGTATACCGCAGATGTGTAAGAAATAATAATTGAAATTCTTTTTTGATAAAAAGCCATGTGTTGAAAAGGCGGGCAAATGCCCGCCACATCTGCTTTGAGAGCGTTTTTCCCTCTACCGTAGACCACTATGGCGTGAACCCCAAACAGACAAGTCTGTTTGAGGACCCCTTAACGCCGACGAGGAAAAAAGCTCTCAATCTACCTTCGTTTCTCTCAGTCTGAGTCAGAGTGTAGACTTTGTCTGCACTCTGACGGATGCAAACAAGTTGCATCCTTTTATTTTAAACTCGCTTGTAATTATTATTCAGCAATAGGAGATGTGTAAGGAGCTTCGTACTTTTCAAAGATAGCAGCTACTGTACCGTCTTTTACGATTTCATCAAGGATCTTGTTGATCTCAGCAACCAGGTCTTCGCTGCCGAATGAGAATGCAAATGCGTAGGGTTCAGTTGTCATAGCTTCGTCAAGAATTACGAGACCGTTTTCATTTTCAGCGTTGTAAACTGCAACCATTTCGGCTGCTGTAAGGTCGTCGATAACCCATGCATCAACCTTACCTGTTACAAGTGCTGTTTCTGCGTCAGCATTGTTTTCATAGGAATTGATCGCATAACCCTGTTCGAGACAGAATGCTTCAGCTGTTGTAGCTGTCTGAACTGCGATTGTCTTGCCTTCAAGGTCAGCCTTGCCTGCGATGTCGCTGTCAGCTGTTACTACGATAGCCTGAGCTGCGAGGCAATAAGGATCTGTAAAGAGAGTGTTCTTTTCACGGTCGGGAGTTACGGAAATACCGGAAACACCTACATCGTACTTGCCTGCCTGAACACCGGGAAGAACTGCGTCGAAGTTCATCTGTTCGATCTTGAGCTCAACGCCGAGCTTTTCACAAATGATTTCCATAATATCAATTTCGATACCCTCTACTTCTGTACCGTTAAGGTTTTCAAAAGGAGGAAAATCGGGGGATGTTGCAATTACGAGTTCGCCTGCTGCCTGAACGTCTGCAAGGGTCTTACCCTTTGCACCGCAAGAAGCGAGACAGAATGTGAGCATTACTGCTGCGAGAATGAGAGCGATAATCTTTTTCATGGTTTTGTTTCCTTTCGGGATAAATTTACTTTTTGAATTTTACGTGATGAATTCTGAATAAATATTCACTTCATTCATCAACGTATGCCTAATTATATACATTCAAATCAGGTTTGTCAAGGGGTTTTGTGAATTTTTATTCTACTTTTTTGAATTTTATGCAAAAAATAATCCATTTTTCGCTTTTTTATGCAAAAAACACCTGAATAACATCACTTCCCTGTTGTTTTTATAAAATTTTAATGAAGAAAACAGCTCAAATTTTTCAAACCTCTTGACTCTTGGGAATTATCATTTTATAATAGATATGATGTTAATATGATTTTTCCGAAAAATCAATATTAAAAGAAAGGTACGGTATATTAGCATGGCAAAATTAAAAGTTGGTATCGTCGGTTGCGGCGGTATTATGAAGTGGTCTCACCTTCCTACATACGTTCACATCGCTGACCAGGTAGAAGTTGTTGCACTTTGCGACATCGTTCCCGGCAGATGCGAAGAAGCACAGGAGCTGGCAAGAGCAAATTTCGGTTCAAACTGTCTCGATAACGCAGTTTGCTATACTGAATTTGATGAATTTATCAAAAATCCCGACATTGAAGCGGTTGATATTTGTACACCCAACTATCTCCACTCTCCTTTCGCTTGCAAGGCTCTTGAGCTTGGCAAGCACGTATTCTGCGAAAAGCCCGACTCCGTATGCGTTGAAGACGTTCTCAAGATGAAGAAGGCTTCCGAGGATGCGGGCAAGGTTCTCATGGTAATGAGAAACAACCGTCACACAGCGGCAGCAAAGAAGCTGAAGAAGCTCGCTGACGCAGGTGAATTCGGTGACCTTTACTGCGGTCGTTGCGGTTGGGTTCGCCGCCGTGGTATCCCCGGCAAGGGCGGTTGGTTCACAACTAAGGCTCAGTCCGGCGGCGGTCCTCTGATCGACCTTGGCGTTCACATGATCGACCTCGCTATCTATCTCATGGGCAACCCCACTCCCGTTGCTGTTTCCGGCTCTATCTACTCCAAGTTCGCTGATAACGATGCTGACAGCTCCTCCGAGCACTCCGCATTCGGCGAAACAAACGCTGACGGCGTATTCGACGTAGAAGATCTCGCAATGGGCTTCATCAAGTTCGATAACGGTGCTTGTCTCCAGATTGAATTCTCTTGGGCTTCCAACATCGAAGTTTACGACAGAAACTTTGTTGAGCTTCGCGGTTCCAAGGCAGGTCTTACATGGGAACAGAGCGGCACAGGCTGCAGAGTATTCACAGAAAAGTACGGCAAGCTTATCGACATTGATATGACAGAAGAAAATGCTATGCTCGGTCACGAAGGCAACCTCCGTCACTTTGTTGACGTTGTTGTAAACGGTGCAAAGCCCGACTTCGTTCCTCAGCAGGGTGTCAACATGATAAAAATTCTCAGCGCTATCTATGAATCCGCTGAAACAGGCAAGGAAGTTTCTCTTGTTGACTAATTAAAATCAATTAAAAGAAATTCTTTGCTTTGTACTCCTCATCCACCGTAAACGGTCCCCCTTCTCCGCTGGAGAAGGCTTGATAAAAATTCTCAGCGCTATCTATGAATCCGCTGAAACAGGCAAGGAAGTTTCTCTTGTTGACTAATTAAAAATTCCAACCGAAAACATAACCCCGAACATTTCACGATGTTCGGGGTTTTTCGTTTCTGTATGCGATCCGCATTTTACGCAAGGCGTAAAATATATCGCACCGAAGCTTCTGCTTCGGTATATCGTATTGAACTCTGTTCAATATATCGTCTGAGCTTCACAAAAAGCGAAGCTCAACACGGTATATTTTAATTTGTTACTTCCTTATAGGTCATATTATACTCGTCGACAAGCATATAGCTTTTTTCTATGACGTTACCTGCTTCGTCGTAGGAATACTCCGTATAGCTCTTACAAACGCCCATGGTATAATGCTGTTCAAGAGTTTTTCTGCCGCTGTCATCATAGGTCGTAACGTCACGAAGCACTTCTTTTCCGGTGGAGTCGCATTGTATCTTTTCGGTAACGTTACCTAAAAAATCGTATTTATATTCGGTGAATACGGAAAGCTCTCCGTAGGGAGTGTATCTGTTCTCACGGGACACTCTGCCGTTTTCATCGTAAACGTAATCGTATTTACCCTCGACGACTCCGTTGGCGGAACACTTTGTTTTACCTATTTCAACTCCGTCGGAATTGTACAGGGTTTCTGTATAGCCGCTGTAGTTACCCTTTGAGTCAAACTCCGTTTCATAGAGAGTTCTTGCAGTTCCCTCATCCTTTCCGCCGAAAACGTCCTTGTAAAGAAGTCTGCCTGTTTTACTGTACTTTCTTTCGATCATAACGCTTCCGTCATCACGGTATTCATAAGCGACAGTTCCCTCTATGGAGCCGTCGGCAAGTCTTATGGGAGAAAGGGAGAGCTGTCCGTCGGAATTATATACCCTTATCAAAGGAAATTCTCTCTCAGGCTCCACCTCTTTTATTTCAAGAGAATAAAGCTCATATTCGCTGAACATATCTTCCATTTGCTGTTCAAGTGCTTCTCTTGTACCGTCTTCATCGGTGCCGGCGTTGCCGGAATGAGCGTTATGCAGCTTGGATTGACTTATTATCACACCCACCGCAATAAGTGAACAAACAACAACGGATACGACGGCAAGAACAACGGTGGAATTTATTTCATACCGCTTTGAATAATATCTTTTTTTCTCCGCTTTCTTTCGAAGGCTTTTTATGTTTTTTGAATAAACGGGAGCTTTGTGACCGCTGTCCGAATGTACTCTTTGATTTGAGTGCGAGGTTTCGTGACGAGGACTGCGGGTGCTTTGCGAAGCCGTATTTGCCCCTGTGCGTTCGGAAGCTGTACGGTATCCCGTCTGTCCGTTATGGCTTGAAGGGGTTCTTTTGCCTGCAGGGGTCCCCGTTCTCTGATAATTTCCGCTGTAACTACCCGGTATTCTGTTTCTGTTATTAATATCGTTTCCCATCAAAATGACCTCCTTACGTCAAAACGGCTAAATGCCGTTTTTTAACACCGTCAGTTATACTTTACAAATCCGCCCTGTCCGTCAGAAACGTACACCTGCTCAGACGTCAGCTCACCCTTTGCATTATACGTGTATTCACAGTAGCTTTTCACCGAACCGTCGGCACCGCACTCACTTCTCTTTGAAATAGTACCGTTGGAATTATATTCCATAAGTGAATAGCCTGTCACGTTTTCCTGATTGTCCTTGGTGATCTCTTTGACAGCCTGTCCGTCCTCGTTATATTCCGTTTCAAGAATATACTCAAGAACCATATTTTCATTATATTCACGCTGTTCGATCTCATAACCCGCTTCATCGTACTCATAGGTAACAAAGCCCTGGCATGAATCGTCTGCATTGTAGCTGTAGCTTGCAGTACACCACTTGTTAGGGTTGTAATAAGACATATTATACTGAAGCAGCTCGCCGTTTTCGTATTCATACTTTACGGTAACATATCTTGTTATTGCACCTGCTTCGTCAAAATTTCTGTACTCGGCAACAGATTCAGTCCCGTCCTTATTATAAAGAACAGACTCTCTTATCTCGCCGTCGGGATTGTAATACTCAATATATTTAAGCGTACCGTCAGCATAGGTTATCTTCTGACCTATAACGTTTCCGTTATCGTCAAGAACGTCTTCAAAGCCGCCTACGTCAACTCCGCCGATACCTGTTTCAGCCGTTGTTTCCTGCGTGTCATCTTCTGTTTGCTCATTTCTGTTACAGGAAGCAAACGTAAAAAGTACCGCCGCAAGAAGTGCTGCCGCAAGAATTTTCAAAATAATACCGTGTCTCATTATATCACCTCTCGGATAATTTCATGCTTTAATTTTTCTATAATATATTATTATACATCAATTGATGTATTATGTCAAGTTTTCGTGTACAGGGGCTTTCGGAAAGCGGGGGTGAATGGTTTTTTTCGGCTGCCAAGCGTGTGCCGAAGGCACACATTTAGCTGACCGAAGGTCAATTTAGCTCCGTTAAGAATTTAGCTCGGTTTTCCTTTTGCTTTTTTAGTTCGTCTGCAAATAGTATCATCATTCTTAGCTAAATAGTTTTGCCTTGCGGCAAAACAGCTAAATAGTCAGCTTCGCTCACAGCTTAATTTCACTTCGTGAAGCTAAATTAAATTCGGCTGCCAAGCGTGTGCCGAAGGCACACATTTAGCTGACCAAAGGTCAATTTAGCTCCGTTAGGAATTTAGCTCGGTTTTCCTTTCAAGGAAAGCCGAATTTAGCTGAAAAAAGCACTTCCGAAGAAGTGCTTTTTTCCCACCATGCCGTGTATACGAGTAATAGAAACCCTGCGTAAGCAAGGTTGGTGTTCTGACTTGACATTTTGTGCTACCAACGTCCTTGAAAATGCGTCACGTAAGGAGGCATAGTAAGGGAGGTCTGCATTCCCGTGTCATGTTCCAAACTCCATTATTCAGATGTGGGTTTTAATGCCCGTATTATCACGAACACGGCAGGACATTATTATCTTTTAATAAGATGCGGGATTTTATACCCCAAAGCGAAAATTATTCGCCTTCGTCGTAATCAACGTCGTTGAAGCTGTCATCGAAGATGTCTGCAATTCTGTCGAATTCTTCGTCATCCTCGATAGTTGCAAGGAATACGTTACCTTCTTCATCTTCTTCACGGCGAAGAATAATGTATTCACCGTTCTGCTTCTTTTCGTCAGCAGGAATAAGTGCGTTGTAGGTCACGCCGTTTTCCATGTACTTACCGATAAGCTCAAATTCTTCTTCGTTGCCTTCTTCATCTGTCAGGGTGTATATTTCTGTATCAAAATACTCTTCATCAAGAATTTTTTCGTCTGCCATTTTGTTTCTCCTTAAATATGGATTTCTTCCTGTAATTATTCTATACTATAACGTATATCTTTGTCAAGAGGTTTTCGCCGCCTTATTTTTTTATAACGGCAAGAGTTGAAATACCTTTTTTTAAAGCATCAATAAAAAGGTCAACCTCCTCTTTGGTATTCGTATGAGAAAAGCTGAGTCTTATTGAGCTGTCCGTGGCCTCCTCGCTGAGACCGAAAGCCGTCAGAGTCCGGCTCAGATTTCTGTGATGGGTGGCACAGGCGGAGCTTTTCGACACGCATATTCCCTCTCCCGAAAGGAAGTTGAGAAGCGTTTCACTCTTAATATTGGGAACTGTAATATTCAGAATATAAGGAATGTGCTTTTCGGGAACGTTAAGCTTGACAGAGCCTATCTCTGCAATTTTTGATGCTGCATATTCCCAAAGCTCAGAAACGTCGCTTTTCCTTTTTGCAAGCGTGGGCAAAACAGCCTTGACCGCTGCGGCAAATCCCATTACGCAGGGTGTATTCTCCGTCCCTGAGCGAAGGTCTTCCTCCTGTCCTCCGCCGTAAACCACGGGAACTATTTTTTTGGAGGTAATAATATCCTTAGATATATAAAGTGCTCCCGCCCCCTTTGCCGAGTAGACCTTGTGAGCACTTACGGAAATAAGGTCTGCACCTATATCGGAGGGAGCAAATTTTATTTTCATAAACGCCTGAACACAGTCTGAGTGAACTACGGCACCGGGAGATGCATTCTTTATTATTTTAGAAGCCTCTTTGACATCATAGATCGCACCCGTTTCGTTGTTCACAAGCATAAGAGATGCAAGTATAACATCGGAGGTAACTTCCTTTTTCAGATATTCAAGATCAAGTCTTCCGTTTGCGGTGGGTACTCTTATTACGTTGAAGCCTTCCTTTTCAAGAACGGAAACGGGAATCTCAACGGAGGCGTGCTCACCGTCCGTTATAACCACAGTCCCCCTTCTTCCGTTTTTAAGAGGTCTCTCTTTGGAACGAATGACACCGAATATCGCAAGATTATTCGACTCCGTACCTCCCGAAGTAAATACCAGCTTACAGTCTGCCGCCCTTCTGATACCGAGAGCAGACATTATGGCCCGTCTTGCTTCCTCAAAAGCTCTGTGAGCGCTGTCACCAACGTAGTGTGAAGACGAAGGATTGCCGAAATTATTTGTAAGGGCTTCGTTTATCGCTTCAAGTGCCTCTTTGCAGGGTACGGTAGTTGCACTGTTATCAAAATATATCATGCATCAGCCCTCTGTGCTGTCTTCCGTATTTGTATCGTGAAAATCAAAAGCATCAAGCATGGACTGAACGTCCTCAAGATGAGACTCATAAGCTTCGGGGACAGACGTATAGGTGAATACGTATATCTGAGGCTTGCTGAGAGTCACGTCCTTCACAGCCGCAACCTGCATGAACTGATATTCATAGTCCTCAAGAGTGCCCTTGAAAACTGTTTTGAGTGCCGCTATACCGTCAAGCACCACGTTCTCTGCGGAAACGACCTCAAAATCGGAATAAACGTTTTTAAAATCGCTCTCAAAGCTTGACCACCAATCAGCAAGGGTATCGTCTGTATAATTTGCGGAAAAAGCCATTACGCTGACGTTTGAACGGTCAGTTTCGGAATAATAAGCCGTAGTTGCACCGTTTTCAACGTCTGCCGTCCAGTTCTCAGGAATATAAAAGCTATAGTCCACCTTATCGCCGGAGGCTTCCTTCATTCCCGAAGGAACTTCGGATACAACGTCCTTATTGCAGGAGCAAAGACCGAGAACGACCAGGGTCACCGCCATAAAAAATGCTGCAAATCTTTTTGTTTTTTTCACAGTTTCATCCTCCATGTAAGAAGTATATTTTCTATTTCATTCAAAGTTGTACAATGGTTTATTCCGTCACGGACGGCGGCTGAGCCGGGCAGCCCTTTTATAAAATGGGCACATCTTCCCCTCGCCTCACGGACTCCGATCTCCTCGCCCTTGTCGGACACTATTGCCGACGCAAGCTCAAGTGCAAGAGAAATTCTGTCCTGTGCCGTCGGGTAAACAGGCTCCTCATTATTTCTGACAGCCCGTATCTGTGAGAATATCCACGGGTCGCCGAGTGCCGCCCTGCCTATCATCACACCGTCACAGCCTGTTTCATTCATCATCCGAAATGCGTCCTCAGGAGAGCATATATCACCGTTTCCGATAACTACAGCATCGCCGAGTGCTTTTTTAACCTCTCCTATAACGGAAATATCCGCAGACGGAGCGTACATCTGCTCCCTCGTTCTCGCATGGACCGTCACCGCTGACGCCCCCGCATCGACGAGAGCCTTGGCAAATTCGGGTGCGTTGATACTGTTTTTATCCCAACCCGAACGTATTTTGACCGTAACGGGCATATTATATTTCTCAAGGGCATACACCATCCGTCTGACTATCTCAGCCGCAAGAGGTCTATTCCTCATAAGAGCACTGCCATCTCCCGAAGACACTATCTTCTTGACGGGACATCCCATATTCACGTCTATGGCAACGGGAGCTGCCGCATAGGAGCATCCGTCAAACGAGCCCTGCGCTATCATTACAGCCGCTTCAGCCATAACGTCCGGCTCATGACCGAAAAGCTGTATCGACACGGGAGCTTCGCCCTCGGCCGTTTTAGTAAGCACAGCCGTCTTTTTATCCTTGTAGCACAAAGCCTTTGCCGAGACCATTTCAGAGACTGAATAGTCAGCACCCATCCGTGTACACAAAAGCCTCATGGCACAGTCGGTCGCCCCTGCCATAGGGGCAAGCCCTGTTTTGTTTCTGAAATCCATTTTAATACGCTCAGAAGCCCTTCTGTTTTACTGTAAATAAGCTCTCAGGCGAGAAGAAGCGTTATTTCGCTTTCTTAACCTCTGAGCCTGTTTGAAAAAATCAAATTATTATATATAAGATACCATATTATAATAATTTTTTCAAGTACAATTTGTTTCAAGATATTTACCTCATTAATCATTGACTTGACAGGTAGTGTGTGATAAAATAATCTACAATCTATATTATTAAACGGAGTCATCAATGAAACAGATCTCTCAGGTACCGAAAAAATACAAACCTCTGATAACTGTACTCACAATTATTATACTCATAATAATTGCCGTTCTCTTTTTCACCAATGAAAGCTTCAGAGGTATTGTTGAAGAATTTTATTACGGCGAGGACACTCAACAAAATATTTCCGACGTACAAGTCAGCACTCCGTCGGAATTTGACCTTTCCGAAATACCCGAATACACGGGAAATCCTTACTGCACCGTAAACGGCGGTGATCCCTTCTTTGAGGAGAACGAAATAACCGACGTTTCCTTTGAAAGCTATTCTCCCCTTGATTCTCTCGGAAGATGCGGCACAGCTCTCGCCTGTATCGGAAAAGACCTTATGCCCACCGAAAAAAGAGAGAGCATAGGCCACATAAAGCCGTCAGGCTGGCAAAGCGTTCAGTACGACCACGTTGACGGCAAAAGCCTTTATAACAGATGCCACCTTATCGGCTTTCAGCTTGCAGGCGAAAACGACAACGAGAAAAATCTCATTACAGGCACACGTTACATGAACGTTGACGGTATGCTTCCCTTTGAAAACATGATAGCGGACTACGTCAAAGAAACGGACAACCACGTAATGTTCAGGGTAACTCCCGTATTCAAGGAAAGTGAGCTTGTGGCAAGGGGCGTTCTTATGGAAGCATATTCTGTCGAGGACGGCGGAGACGGCGTTTCCTTCAACGTCTTTGTATATAACGTTCAGCCCATGGTCGAGATCGACTATTCAAACGGCGACAGCAGAGAGGTCAAAAGCTCTGCGGGAGAAAACTCCGTTCTTTACATACTCAACACAAGCAGCAAAAAATTTCACAGCGAAAGCTGTTCTCTTGCGGCAGACATAAGTGACAAAAACAAAGGCGAGTTTGAGGGAACGAGAGATGAGCTCATTTCAATGGGCTACGATCCCTGCGGTTACTGTAAGCCTTAAACACTTTGAAAGCTCAAAAGGATATTATTTATGAAGCTTGATTATCTTTTCTTTTTGGAAAGTGCACTTCTCGGTGTCGGTCTTGCGATGGACGCATTTTCCGTTTCCCTCGCCAACGGTCTCAGCGAGCCTTGCATGAAAAAACGACGCATGGCAGGAATGGCAGGCGTCTTTGCAGTATTTCAGGCACTTATGCCCCTTATCGGCTGGACTTGTGTCCATACCATAGTTCAGTATTTCACAAAATTTGAAAAATTTATTCCCTGGATAGCTCTCGTTCTTCTTGCCTTCATCGGCTCAAAAATGCTCTATGACGGCATAAAGGGAGAAGAGGACGAATGCGGAAAAACGAAAATAGGCTTCGGTGCTCTTTTACTTCAGGGTGTTGCCACGTCCATCGATGCTCTTTCCGTCGGATTTACCATTGCGGAGTACGACCTTAAAAGTGCTCTTATCGCCGTTTCCGTTATTGCCGCTGTCACGTTTATTATCAGTATGGCGGGAATTTTCCTCGGCAAAAAATTCGGCACAAGACTGGCGGGAAAAGCACAAATATTCGGCGGTATAATTCTCATGGCAATTGGCATTGAAATATTCCTGACAGGCATACTTTAAACCAAAAAAGCAAGGTGAAGTAAATGAAAAAAGTAAAAATAACTGTAATGAGAAGGACCGTATACGAGGATCTGTCGGCTCTCTATGAAAATCCGATAGAGCACACCTGCGACATGAAGATAGGCGACGTATACATAGCAAACGGCTGGGAAAAGCCAGATGGCTTGTGCCAAAGTGCGTGGGAAAGTATGTCCCACTTTGTAATGACACTTGCCCACGGCGGCGAAAACTTCTATGACGGTTGGATGAAAAATCTCAAAAGTGCAATGATTTCCTGCAACG
>JAZSLF010000110.1:0-19459 GCA_045535205.1 Eubacteriales bacterium | reverse complement strand
TGACGAAGCCAAAATGCTCGGCGGGCTTGGCATCTGCGGCAGACCATTCTGCTGTCACATCTTTTTGGGCGATTTTCAGCCGGTTTCGATCAAAATGGCAAAGGAACAGAACCTTTCACTCAATTCATCAAAGATCTCAGGCACCTGCGGAAGACTTATGTGCTGTCTGAGATTTGAACACGAGGTATATGAGGAAGCCATCAAAAAGATGCCTTCAGTTGATGCAAAGGTCAAGACTCCCGACGGAATAGGATATGTAACCGAAATCAGTCCTCTTGCAAACCTTGTCAAAGTAAAATTCATCGACAAAAACGAAACGGTATCAATCAAGGCATACGATAATTCCGACATTACAGTCGTCGAAAAAAACAAATAATTCCAAAAACTACTGATTTTTTTACTTTTTCCCGAAATAAACAGGTATTTTTTATACAAAAACTATTGCATTCACAATTTTTTGTGGTACAATACATTTATAAATTACTATATGGAGGTACATATCATGGCTTACAAGATTACTGATGAATGCATCGGTTGCGGTGCTTGTGTTGAAGGTTGCCCCGTAGAATGCATCACAGAAGCTGACGGCAAGTACGTTATCAACGCTGACGAATGTCTCGATTGCGGTGCTTGTGCAGACAACTGCCCCGTAGGCGCTCCTGTTGCTGAATAATCAACAAATACAATTTATGTAAACGGCGGAGACTTCTCCGCCGTTTAAACTATATGAAAGCGATACCCTTCACCGAAAGGCAAAATAAATAATATAATGAACATTTCACTTAACTGCGACGAAAGACTGGACTATATAAACGAAGAGCTGAGGCTCATTCAAAAAATCAACGGCCTCACCTTCGGAACAGATTCATATCTTCTCGCCGCTTTTGCAAAAAAAAGAGGCAAAGAAATCGCCGCCGATCTCGGAAGCGGAACCGGTGTTGCCGCCCTTCTTTGTGCAAAAAGAGACAAATACCGTCACATCCATGCATTTGAAATACAGCCTTCGTTTTGTGAGCTTATTTCAAAAAATGTCTCTCTCAACGGACTTGACGGGAAGATCTCCGTTAAAGCCGGAGACATAAGAAACTCAGTTTCCGAATTTGAAGCCGGAAGCTTCGGATGTGTTATTTCAAATCCCCCTTATATGCCGAAAGGCTGCGGTACAGCCCCTTCAAGTGACGAAATGAACATAGCCCGCAGAGAAGAAAACGGCAGTATTTACGATTTTGCCAAAGCCGCCGCTCATCTGCTCAAACACGGCGGAATATTTACAACTGTATACCGTCCCGACAGATGTGCCGAGCTTTTACACGCATTAAAAGAAAGCTCACTTGAACCAAAGCGGATCATTTACGTTTATCCCGACGTTGCGAGTCCTCCCTGCCTTATTCTTACCGAGGCAAAAAAAGGAGCCATGCCCTCCGTTAAGATCTCCCGTCCGCTGATCATTTACAAAAACACCGAGAATAAACTCTCCAGAGAGTATACAGATGATATGAACAAGGTCTATGAAGATTTTTCCCTTGACTTTTTGTTTTAACGTTAACTTGGAAGCAGGTACCCGAAATGAGTTATCCTAAGAAGAATATTTCCAAAGAAGAAAAAAACGCCGTACTCGGCGGAACGCTGTATCTTGTAGCGACGCCTATCGGAAATCTGTCAGATATTACCGAAAGGGCATTAAAGGTTTTATCCGAGGTTGATTTTGTTGCAGCCGAGGATACACGAAATACAGGTCTTCTTCTCTCCCGTTACGGTATATCAAAGCCAATGGTGAGCTATTTTGAGCACAATAAACGTCAACGAGGTGAAATAATAGTTGACAGAATTACCGCCGGAGAAAGCTGTGCTCTCGTAACAGATGCAGGTACTCCTGCCATCAGCGATCCCGGAGAAGATATAGTACGTCTTTGTGCGGAAAAAGGCGTTCCGGTAACCTCCATACCGGGAGCGTGTGCCTGTATTACCGCCCTAACTTTATCAGGTCTTGCCACAGGAAGATTTGCTTTTGAAGGCTTCCTTACCACCAACAAAGCGGACAGAAGAGAACGACTCTCCGAGCTTTCAAAAGAAAAAAGAACCCTTATCATATATGAAGCTCCCCACAAGCTGAGAGGAACACTTAACGATCTGTACACGCATTTCGGAGACAGAAAAATATCTCTGTGCAGAGAGCTGACAAAGCTCAACGAAGAGGTGGAAAGATATTCCCTTTCAAAAGCAATTGAGATCTATAAAGAGAAAGAGCCACGAGGAGAATATGTGCTTATACTTGAAGGTGCACCCGAAGCTCTCACAGAAAACAGCTATCCCCAAAGCATTACCGAGCATCTTCAGATATATCTCGACAGATCCATGAAGAAAATGGATGCAATCAAAGCTGTCGCAAAAGACAGAGGTATCTCAAAAAGCGAAGCTTACTCACTTGTACTGGAAGCCGAAGAAAATGACTGAAGGTAAAAAATCCCTGTATAGTATTGTATTTTAATAAAAATTTTGTTATAATATTTTTATTATAACTGCGAAAACAAATTTATAAGAGGTGATATATATGTGCGACAAGTGCAATGAAGAAAAATTCTATATAACTACCGCAATTACTTACACATCACAAAAGCCCCACTTCGGAAACACCTACGAAGTGATCATGACTGACGCCATCGCCCGTTACAAGAGACAGAGAGGCTATGACGTATTTTTCCTCACCGGCACCGATGAACACGGTCAGAAGATCGAAGAAAAAGCTGCTGCTGCCGGTATCACCCCCAAGGAGCACGTTGATAACGTTGCGGGACAGATAAGAGATATATGGGATCAGATGAACACAACCTACGATAAGTTCATCAGAACTACAGACGATTATCACGAAACAGCAGTTCAGCATATTTTCCAGAAGCTTTACGACAAAGGTGATATTTACAAAAGTGAATACGAGGGCTGGTACTGCACTCCCGATGAATCCTTCTTCACAGACTCTCAGGTTGTTGACGGAAAATGCCCCGAATGCGGCCGTCCCGTTCAGAAAGCAAAGGAAGAAGCTTATTTCTTCAAAATGAGTAAATATGCTGACAGGCTCATTAAACACATTGAAGAAAATCCTGAATTTATCCAGCCTGAATCAAGAAAAAAAGAAATGCTCAACAACTTCCTTCTTGCAGAAGGCGGCCTTCAGGACCTTTGTGTATCAAGAAGCTCATTCACATGGGGCGTTCCTGTTCCCTTCGATCCCAAGCACGTAATATACGTTTGGATAGATGCCCTTTCCAACTATATCACGGCTCTCGGATATGACCCTGCAAATGAAGTACAACCCGAGCTTTTCCAAAAGAACTGGCCTGCAGATTATCATATAATCGGAAAAGACATCGTTCGTTTCCACAGCATTTACTGGCCCATTCTCCTTATGGCACTTGACGTTGAGCTTCCTAAGAGGATTTTCGGCCATCCCTGGTTTAATTTCGGTGCTGATAAAATGAGTAAATCAAGAGGTAACGTTATTTATGCCGATAAAATGGCTGAACGCTTCGGTGTTGACGGAGTTCGTTACTATGCTCTTTCCGAAATGCCCTATGCAAACGACGGTTCAATAACATACGAAACTGTAATTTCAAGATTTAACAACGATCTTGCAAACACTCTCGGCAACCTTGTAAAAAGAACTGTTGATATGTGTGCCAAATACTTCGGCGGTATTGTGCCTGCACCTCACGGAGAGGAAGGTACTGACGCAGAGCTTAAAGAAGCTTGCAAGAATGCCGTTGAAAAGTTCAAGGCAAAGATGGATACCCTCCACATATCAGATGCCATAGACGAAGCCATCAATATGCTCCGCCGTGCAAACAAGTATATTGACGAAACAACTCCCTGGGTACTCGCGAAGGATGAAAGCACCAGGGAAAGACTTGAAACCGTTATTTACAATCTTCTTGAAACCATCAGAATCGGTGCTGTTCTTCTCTCCCCCATCATTCCCGCAACCTGCGATGCCATCTTTGAACAGCTGAATACAGACATTAAATGCTACAAATCTCTTGAAAGCTTCGGTGCACTTGAAAGCGGCAGGGAAACAGGAAAATCCTTTGTCCTTTTCTCAAGAATTGACGAAGAAAAAATGCTTGCAGAAGTAAACGCAGAAATTGAAGCGGCTAAAGCTGAAAGCGAAAGAATTGCAAAGTCTCTTGAAAGACCTGAAAAGCCCGAAGGAATTGCTCAGATAGGTATTGATGACTTTATGGCGGTTGAACTCAGAAGTGCAAAAGTCATCGCTTGTGAAAAAGTACCGAAAGCTAAAAAGCTTCTGAAGCTTCAGATAGATCTCGGCTACGAAACACGTCAGGTAGTTTCAGGAATTGCAAAATTCTACGAGCCCGAACAGCTTATCGGCAAAAAAATAGTTGTCGTTGCAAACCTGAAGCCCGCTACTCTTTGCGGCATTGAAAGCAACGGCATGATCCTTGCAAGCGGTGAAGATACGGTAAGAGTTATCTTCCTCGCAGACGATACTCCCCTCGGAGAAAGGATCAGATAATGAAGCTCATAGACTCTCACGCCCATTACGACGACAGGCGCTTTGAAGAGGAATTCGAAGGCGGCAGAGATGCCGCCCTTCGTTTATCCTTTGAAAAAGGTGTCGATGCCGTTATAAACGTTGCTACAAAAAGAAAAAATATCATCACAACACTTGAGCTTGCAGAAAAATATACGAACGTATATGCAGCAATAGGCTACCACCCCAACGACTGTCAGGAGCTGGAAGACGGCGAATGCGAAAAAGAGCTTGCATACGTAGAAGAAATGCTCTCACATCCGAAGGTGGTCGCTATAGGCGAAATAGGGCTCGATTATCACTATGACGGTACAATGACAGACCGACAGCACTATTTCTTCAAAAAACAGCTTGAAATGGCCCTTAAACACGACATTCCGGTAATTGTACACGACAGAGATGCTCACGGCGACAGCCTTGAAATCGCACGGCAGTACAAAGGTGTAAAAGGCGTTTTTCATTCTTTCAGCGGAAGTGCCGAAATGGCAACGGAGCTGATAAAGCTCGGTTGGTATATTTCCTTCGGAGGTCCCGTTTCATATAAAAATGCAAACAGCGTAAAAAGAGCTGCAGGTGCAGTTCCGCTTGACAGAATTATTATTGAAACTGATGCTCCTTATCTTCCGCCGGTTCCTCACAGAGGAAAGATCAACTATTCCGCCTATATGTTCCACACGCTGACAGCGCTTGCTGAAGCCATGGGGTACGATGAAGAAACTGTTGCAAGAGCAACTCTTGAAAACACAAAAAAGCTTTTCGGAATATAAAAACCAAGGACCTCAAAACGAGGTCCTTAAATTTTGACTGTTTTCATTTGAAAAAACGGTGAATACACACAAAGTCATAAATCAATCATTCTTCTTTGTTTGTAAAATTTCTTTAATACAAGTAGTTGAAATCTCAGGTGTGCGGGGCAAATAAACCACATTGCAATATTCCTTCAAATAATCAAATTTGCCTTCCCAATCATCTCCGATCACAAAAATATCAACATTGTATTTTTTGATGTCTGAAATTTTTTGTTCCCAAT
Source organism: Eubacteriales bacterium (assembly GCA_045535205.1). Classification (GTDB taxonomy): domain Bacteria; phylum Bacillota; class Clostridia; order Oscillospirales; family CAG-272; genus RUG14199. The sequence goes on along the minus strand of JAZSLF010000110.1, from coordinate 13,883 downwards.
TCTCTTCGGGAATAACAAGATCCACGTACCTGATCGATTCAAGTAATTCTTTTCTGTGTTCAAAGGAAAAACAGCTGATTTTATTCTTTTCCTTTGAATTAAACTCATCGGTGGATAGTGCCACAATAAGATGATCGCCAAGCATCTTGGCTCTTTTGAGAAGATTAATATGTCCGTAGTGAAGCAAATCAAACGTACCGTATGTAATAATCGTTTTCATAATCAAACTCCAACTGACAATAATGCCACTTATAATAACGTGTCTTAGTTCCATTGCTTTATTTTTTTAATATTTTTCTCAACATACAATACAAATCGGGAAAAATAACCTTTACAAAGAAAGATGCTGTTCTGTAAAAAGCCAGCGGCTCCTTGCATAAAAACATGATAAAAAACAAATCCTTGCACAAAATACGGCAATGTTCTTTCTTTTCCCTTGAATAAGAACCATTATCTGAGTGTAATATCTTTTCCAAACACAGAAAGTGTGCCAAAAGATACCTGCTCTTAGCAACCGAAAGCAAAGCGGGATATTTATCCTTTACAAGCTCAAGATTTTTCTGTGCCGCCACTACTCTGTCTTCTTCACCCGGTCTGTACGTCTGATTTGTAATGCTGTCTTCACGTATTGTGTAATGATATTTGGGAGCATTTGTGCTTACCATTAAACTTGCTTCTTCAAGCAGTTCCAAAATTACGTAATAATCCTCATACAGTCTCCCATTCGGATAACGGACTCTGTTAAACAGACTTTTCTTGTACAGCTTATTCCACGCAAATACTGAAATATAGGGGTCTTGCATTACTGCAAGCATGGCCTCCTCCCTATCACGTACAACGGGGTCAACCGAAACACTCCCGTCAAATTTCACACGATCGTGAGCACAAGTGGATACTTCCGCATTATATTTGCAAAGGTTATCGTAAAGCACCTGATACATATCGGGTTCTATCCAATCATCACTGTCAACAAAGCCTACCAGATCACAAGCAGACAACTCTATGCCGGTATTACGTGCAGCACTGAGTCCCTGATTTTGTTTGTGCACAACACGTATACGCCCATCTTTTTCAGCATACTCATCGCATATGTCACCGCTACCATCAGTAGAGCCGTCATCAACAAGGATGCTCTCCAATGCTTGAAAGGTCTGTTCACATATGGAATTGAGACAACGCTCGATATACGGTGCCATGTTGTAAACAGGCACGATTACGGAGATTATCGGCATATTCATACAAAAAAACCTTCCGTTTTTATCATCAGCAATAAATTTCAATAGAAAAGTATTATACTCACGTCATATTTCTTTCTTATTTACAAACTTCTTCCAGATAGCATTTACTATGAGGAGGGCAAGAATTGCATTAAGTGTACCGAGAATAATTCCTCCGATCACATCTGTAGGATAATGAACATACAAATAAAGGCGTGAAAATGCTACAAGTATTGCTGTTACAAGGGCTAAAGCACCCCATTTTTTATTCTGTGTAAAAATTGCAACAGCACCTTCAAATGAGCCTACCGTATGTCCGGAAGGGAAAGAATGGTCACCCGGATATTTTGACAGAAGAATATCGATCATTCTGCCCTGTTCCTCCATAAGTGCGTATGGTCTTATTCTTGCAATACCGGGTTTCAGAATAAGATTACAGGACACAAGACCGAAAAGAAGTGCTATTCCCATAATAAGTCCCGTTTTCCTCGTTTTTTTGAAAAACAAAAGGATAACGGCGATGGCTATCCAAAAGATACCCCCGTCACCTAAATGGGTGATAAGCTCAAAAAACTTATTAAAGAAAGGGGTTCTGGCATCGTAGAGAAAATCAAGAATACCAAAATCAAAATTAAGTATAGCTTCCATATTCATCTCCTTCCGTCAGTTTACATGACTGTCATATATCATATATTTACCGTTGATGTTTCTGCAATAAAAGGTCATATCAAATTCATTTTCAAAATTATTGCCGTTTCTGCCGAGAAGCAAATGAACAAATCTCACTCTGCACGAAAAAGTATTATCATCGTAGTAATAAAATTCCGTAACCTCCGGGTCAACGATTTTGTAACCGTTATGGTCTGTTGCCCATTTAACCGCAGATGTGCGGAGATTTGTATAAAGCTCGGAGGTTCTGTCAACGTATGCCGCAACTCCGCCGAAAGCCATATCCTTCTGCATATATGCCGCATAGCATTCAGATGCTTTTAAAATACGTGCTTCAAGCTCTTCGGGCATTTCGCTGTAATTTATACCTATATTATAAAACACACCGTTATCATCGGCGGTAATGTTCTCGGCAGGAGTGCCGTAGCTGTCCTTTGCCGCAATATCGGGAGCACCGAAAATGCCTGTTAGCTTGTACGTAACATATTTAACGCCTACAGCATCTCCGTACATATGATTACAGCTTTCGGTCTCCTCGGGTTCACCGAATATAAACTCGTCAGTTATCTCATGGCCGTTTACGTATACGGTATAGCCTACGGGTGCTTTAATGCTGACTCCGGCACTTCCTCCGATAGTCAGAGAAATATCTGACAGCTCATATACGGGAAAACCGCCTTCATTCGGTTCATCAAGAAGCTCAATTGTAACGGTTGCTATCTTCAGATTGTTTGAAACGACGGAATACAATAGAGTTTTGTCGTCACCGCCGATGCTGTAAAACTGAACATCCTCCTCAACTATGACGGTATCAAGATATTCGATCACATCGTTTTCAGATGAAAACTCAGGTATCTCGAACGCTGACTTTTCAAGCAAAACAGTCTTATCCTCAGACAAAAAATATTCGTCAACAACAGCTTCTACCGTATGTATCGGACGTGAATCTTCAAATCCCTTCAGATAATTCTTCAAGTAATAGAGACCGGTAAACAAGCCTGCTACAAACAAAACTATCAGAGAAAAATAAATAATATAAAATATTGATACTCTCTTGGTGCTTTTCATTATTCTTCCCCCTTTTCTACAAGGAAAAATGTGGGAATGGGTCTGGGATTTGTAAATGCTTTATACTTGTTTACAAGACCTCTTTCCTGATACTGATCAAGTGTATTTGTACTGAATTCGTCAAACACGTTAAAATAATCTTCGTAATACATCATAGCCGATGAACCGCCGTCAAGCATAGCGGCATTAACAGCACCGAGAGATACCATCATATCGATCATATCGTTATGGGTAGCACCGAGGCTCGATGCCGAACGTCCGTCTGTAACTATCATGATGACCGTTCCGTCCTCACGCTGACCGATCGCAGTTCTCTGTGCCGTTCCCGTATTGGAGTTTGCATAATGAAGATTGATATTTCCGTCGGAGGATTCGATAAGAACGTTATTATTCTGGAACGATACCGCATCTCTTATTCCAAGTGCCTGTGCCTGTGCATATGTCATGGAGTTTGCAACGACAAGTCTGTCATTACTGTCAAAGCCTATAAATGTTCTCCTGAGAGAATCATTCCAAACACAATTGCCGCCGGAATATGTAAGCCCCATGGGCTGTGCTCCGTTACCCATACCGCCTGCATCTGCGAACTCACCGCCGTTAATTCCTGCTATCGCATCATATTTTGCGGTTACATCAAATATGTTCTGTCCCGCCTGTGCAGAAGCAAAATTGGAGGAAGAAGTGCCGACAAAGACTCTTGAAGGGTCTTTGATGAGCATAATATATGCCTTAAACGTATCCCCGCTGTCACAAAACAGCTTGATACCGTCAACACTATCCGCCCATTCATCGACAGCCTCAGTCTCAGGGTCGGAAACATCAGTCTGATGCAGAGCAGCAAATTCCTCCGCACTCATTACGTCAACAGTAACGTTTTCGCTGTTTTCAACAATTGAATTTACTGTTTCATCGTCAAGAAAAAGAGAGGGCACCCATTTGGTTGCACTCGCCTGCTTTGCGGAAAGCACAAGCATATTTCTCACCGTTTCGCTGGGTCCTGTCGCTATGGTGTAACAGAACATATAAACACCGAAAACGGCAAGTATAAGAACAGTAAAAAGCGAAAGAATTATTCTTCCGATTATTTTTCCTGCAGTAAGCCTTTTAGAACCGAACGGGCAAGCATCTTCATCCTCCAATCTGTATTGGGAGGTTATAAACTCAAGCTCTTCCGTTGGAAATACGTCTACTTTGTTCATCTCTGTTAAACTTCCTCTGTTAATTATCATTTATGAGACTGATAACACCTTCGGACAAAAATTCGTCTGAAATCGTATCTCTCAAATATTCTTTTAAAGTTGCAAAGTCAAAGCTGTTTCCGTAATAGGTTCTGACTCCGTGAACCGAGGCAAGCTGTTCGCTGTAATCCTCCATAAAATAGATGTGATTATTATAGAAATTGGAGGGAAAATGGAAGACGGTCGGTTCAAAAACAACGTTTTCAACAGCTGCTCTGCTATCGCCGGTTTTAGTTATGTCAAATGAAATAAAACCGCCGAGCATATTTGAGTCACGGCTCATTTCTGCCATAAAATTACCGAGAGAAAACGCACAAAGAGTTCTGTTACCGTCCACTCCTTCTATCCATTCAATAGGCTGGATAACATGGGGGTGATGACCGAGTATAACATCAATACCAGCATCTGCCATCTGTTTTGCATACGCTCTTTGAGTATCATTGGGAGAAAGCGAATACTCCTCGCCCCAATGTACAGATGCAATTATAATATCGCAGTTATCCCTTACGCTTTCAACCTGTGCATTAAAATCAGCTTCTGACAGATAAGGAATATAGTTTTCGTATTTTGAATTTATCGTGATGCCGTTAGTCATTTCACAATAAGATAAGAGAGCGATTTTTATTCCGTTCTTTTCGATAACTGTAACGTTATCATATTCCGCTCTGTTGCTGTAGCCTCCGGTAAGGGTAACAGGCTGAGTCTTCCAGAAGTCAATGGTTCTCTGAAGTCCGTCACCGCCTTTGTCAAGCATATGGTTGTTAGCTATATTTATAATGTCAAAGCCTATTTCAACAAGATCGTAACCGAGCTCCTGCGGTCCGTTGAACATGGGATAATACGAAAGCTCATAGCCCTCTCCGCACATCAGAGTTTCCTGATTGATATAGGCTATGTCCGCCGATGCAATATAATCCGAAACATCGGAATAAGCGGGCTTGAAGTTATATTTTCTGCCGCCTGCAACTGCCGCTGCTGCCGCATCTCTGACATTACCGTAGTAAACGATATTATCACCGCAACCGACAAAGGATGCCGTATAGACTATCTCGGGCTCAGGCTCCTGTGTCACTTCTTCCGTTTCTATTTCTGACATGGATACAGACAATGTCTCCTCCTCAGACTCACTTAAAGCTTCGCTGTCATAGGGTTCTTTGGCAACATTATCTGTACAGCCCGAAAAGCTTATCAAAGTAAGCAAAAAAAGGAATAATGAAATTATTCTTTTCATAACCCCTCCAAAATAACATTTTTCAACATAAAATCATTTTATTATACCATATACTATATAACAATTCAATACTTTTTATTCATATTACGAACGCTAAAAAAAGAGCTTCCGTTTCCGAAAGCCCTGATTTTTATTTTTTTAAAGAATTATGCAAACAAGTCCCTGACTGCCTTCGTTAATTATTCTCGACAGCGTATCTGACAGCTTCGCCCTTGCATCATCAGGAATATTCATAAGCTTGGCATGAAGTCCGTCGCTTACAAGCTCATAAAGGGATCTTCCGAACATATTGGAGTCCCAAATTTTCGTCTTATCATTATCAAATTCAGAAAGCAGATAATTAACAAGGTCCTCTGACTGCTTCTCTGTTCCTATGATCGGATTTATATCCGTCTCAATTCTCGTCTTTATAAGGTGTATTGAGGGTGCTCCTGCATGAATTCTCACTCCGTAAGCACCTTGCTGTTTGACGATCTCCGGTTCTTCAAGCTCCATTTCCGAAACGGTCGGCATTACTATTCCGTAACCGCATCTTTCCACCTCATCAATAGCATCACGGAATTTTTCAAATTCAGAGCTTATCTCAGACAATTCTTTAAGCTTTGAAAGAAGCTCTCCTTTGTTTGTAACGCTCACGTCACACAATTCCTCTACTATACGGTAGAATAAGCCGTCATCGAGAGTAAGCCTTACGTATGCTTTTCCTTCTCCCAAGTTTACGTCATAGGCATTTGCACCTATCTGAATATCTTTTTCTCCGTTTATTACTGCCGAGCCGTTGATATATGCTACCTCAGAGAGCTTTGACGTCCTTTCTGCCATTACTTTGACGGAGTTAATCAAAGACTCCTTCAGCCAATGACCCACCGGCAAGGTTTCCGTCCAATCGGGTATTTCAACTGTCATTTCGCTGATGGGAAATTCAAAGGTCAGCATACTGATTATCTGTTCAATATCGCCTTTATCAAGGTCAAGGCAGTTTACGAGAGCTACCGGTGCTTTATACTTCTCTTCAAGAGACAATGCCAGCGAAACGGAAGCTTCACTTTCGGGCGATGCTGAGTTAAGGACAATTACAAAGGGCTTCGACAATGCTTTAAGCTCAGATGCTATTCTCTCCTCTGCGGGAATAAAGCTGTCTCTCGGAATATCACCGAACGTTCCGTCACAGCTTACAAGAACAGCTACAGTTGAATGGTCGGCTATTACCTTTCGTGTACCCTTTTCAGCCGCCTCTTCAAAGGTCACGGGCCCCTCGTCCCAAGGAGTTGACACCATACGTGCTTTCCCGTCTTCCTTATCTCCCTCAGCTCCGTTTACCATGTAACCTACACAGTCAACAAGCTTTACGTTCATATGAGCATTTCCAATATCGATCACAGCTGAATTTTCAGGAATAAACTTCGGTTCTGTAGTCATTACCGTCTTTCCGCCCGCACTCTGCGGGAGCTCATCGGTTGCCCTTGCTCTTTCATTCTCATCTTTTATATTCGGTATTACAACAAGGTCCATAAACCTTTTTATAAACGTTGATTTCCCACATCTGACGGGACCTACAACACCTATGTATACGTCGCCGTTTGTTCTCTTTGCTATATCTTCGTAAATACCTGTGTTCTTCACGCAAAAAACCTCCGCACAGTCTTTTTGTTAAAAGATATGTGGGAGGTTCTTGTTTTATGACTTATCAGTTTGTGCTTCTCTGAGCGAGAAAATCGTGATATTTATTATAAAAGCTTTCAAAATAACCGCCGTCAAGTGCATCTCTTATCTTCTGCATAAGATCATTGTAGAAATACAGATTGTGTATTACCGCAAGTCTCATTCCGAGAGCCTCTTTTGCCTTTATAAGATGACGGATATATGCTCTTGAATAATTGCGGCACGCAGGACAGTTACAGCCTTCGTCTATGGGACGGGGGTCCTTTGCATACTTTTCGTTCATTATATTCATCTTACCGTGCCACGTAAATACGTTACCGTGACGGGCATTTCTCGAAGGCATTACACAGTCAAAGAAATCAACTCCTCTGTATACGGCTTCAAGAATGTTCTGAGGAGTACCGACGCCCATAAGATAACGAGGCTTATCGATGGGCATAAAGGGTTCAACCACCTCGATCGTATGATACATTTCCTCAGCACTTTCACCTACTGCAAGACCGCCTATTGCGTAGCCTTCAAGATCAAGCTCTGCAATACGCTTCATATGATCAACTCTGAGATCATCATATGTACTGCCCTGATTTATACCGAACAGCATCTGCTGTTTATTTACCGTATCTTCAAGAGAATTGAGTCTCGTTATTTCCTTTTTACATCTTTCAAGCCAACGTGCAGTACGCAGACAGGACTCCTTCGTATAGCGGTACTCTGCCGGATTTTCAATGCATTCGTCAAATGCCATTGCGATTGTTGAGCCGAGATGCGACTGTATCTGCATACTTTCCTCAGGGCCCATAAAAATTCTTTTACCGTCTATATGAGAAGCAAAATAAACTCCTTCTTCTTTAATTCGGCGAAGCTGAGACAGAGAAAACACCTGAAAGCCGCCGCTGTCAGTAAGAATAGGCTTCTTCCAATCTGTAAACTTATGGAGACCGCCCATGTCATATACAAGTCTGTCACCCGGACGAAGATGCAGATGGTAGGTATTGGATAGCATGACCTGACAATTTACATCCTCAAGATCTCTCGATGAAAGACCGCCCTTAATAGCACCGCAGGTGGCAACGTTCATAAATACGGGAGTCTCTATTGTACCGTGAGGTGTTTCAAGTCTGCCTCTCCTGGCATTACCTTCTTTTTTTACGAGAGTAAACATAATATTCTCCGTTCTGTTATTATTCGTTATTATCCGTTTCGCTTTCTATCGAAACAGCTTCGTTGCTTTGAGGCATGACCGAAGCAAGAGGATTTTTATCCATTGCCGCCTTCATGCTTTTATCGCTTATATGAGTATATATCTGTGTTGTCGTCAGCTGTTCATGTCCGAGTATATCCTTTAAAACTCTTATATCGACATCGCCCGTCTGATACATGAGCGTTGCCGCCGTATGACGAAGCTTATGAGTCGAATAACCCTTGTACTCAAGTCCTGCGGCACCAAGATATTTTTTTACTATCCATTGTACAGTTTTATTTGATATTCTTTTGCCGAGCCTGCTTAAAAACAAAGCCTTTTTATCTGCACTTTGCACCTTTGCAATTAGCATCTGTCTTTCGGGAAGATAAGAAAGTATGGCGTTCCTGCAAGCTTCATTGAGATAGATAAGTCTTTCTTTATTTCCTTTTCCCACAACACGCATCGACGTATATTCCCTGTCTATATCGGAAAGGTCAATGCCGGAAAGCTCAGAAAGGCGCATACCGCAATTGAGAAACAGCGTCAACATACAAAAGTCACGCCGTCTGTACGGATTTGTTTCATCACAGCTTACAGAATTTAGAAGCTTCAGACTTTCGTCAAGCGTAAGGTGCTTCGGAAGCGATTTCTTTTTTTTCGGCGTTTCAATATCAATGGCAGGGTTCACTTCAAGCCTGTGAAGCTTGTTCACGTAGTATTTGTAAAATGATTTAATGGCTGAAAGCTTACGGCTTCTGGTGTTTTCATTATTCCCTCTGCCGTCCATGGAATAGCTGAGATACTCCGTGATCTCAGAAGGCTTGACCTTGCCGAAATAATCAAGCGTCAGTCCCGAAATTTCGGCAGCCCTAAGCGTTTCGTCAGACAGCTCAAGTCCCGCTTCAACCACAACAAGATATCTTGCAAATGTTCGTAGGTCCGTCATATATTCTTCAACTGTCTTCGCAGAACAGCCTTGTATTGCACGTTTATAATTGGCAAATTCCCGCATACACGCAGGAAAGTCGTCAAAGCATAGCTGATACGGCACAACCCTACCTCCCAAAGCACAAATATCTATATTATAATATCATAAAAAACACATTGGGTCAACACAAATTGAGAAGCCGTTTGGCATTATTTTCAAAAATATTCAATTTTTCTTCTTCGGTCAGCGGAAGAGCTCTTATACTCTCTGCCGTTTTCCTTTGTGAACTCCAGGGACTGTCTGTACCGAAAAGAACTCTGTGTGAACCGAAGGCTCTTACAATATCGACAAATTCGCTGTCGGAAAGAAGCTTTCTTTCACACTCTCCAAAATGACGGTCTTCAAGCGGTGTAATACTGCCGAGAGAGAATGAAGTGTCGATGTACACCGAAGTATCGGCGAGATATTTAACTACAGAATCCCAGTTTTTCCAACCGCCCATGTGTGCGAGGACAAGAGTGACCTCTCCCGCCTTTTCAACTGCCCGTCTTATCATTTCGGGAGAGCATCTTACAACACCCGGAAAACCGATGTCATCTCCCGCATGAGTGACAACGGTAAGACCGAGCTTTCCTGCCGTATTCAAAATATTTACGAACTCTTTGCTGTCAATAAAGGTATCCTGATATACGGGATGTATCTTAAAGCCTGCAAGACCGAGCTCGACGATACGTTCAAGCTCCTTTTCCGCATCGGAACAATGAGGATGAATACAGCCGAAATGTATCTGTCCGTTCTTTCCGTTTTTTTCAGCGGAAAGATCGTTGATGTGAGCAACCTTTATAGGATTTGTTGCAACAGGCAAAACCACCGACAGATCAATTTCAGCATCATTCATTGAAGCTGAAAGACCCGTCTCAGTTCCGTCAGTAAAAGCTACAATTCCCGAAGCATCACTAAGCTTTGAGATCACCGCTTCGGCTATACTGTCGGGAAACGTATGTGTATGAAAATCTATTACCATATATACCCCTTGAAAAAGTTATACGCTTAGTCTATCACCAATCAGCTTTTCCGTCAACAGCTTGTCTGATATTTTTTGTTGTTATTGCACAAATTTTACTGTTATATTTTGTAATCATTAATGAATTATACATTTTTCAGTTGACTTTAACATTAAAACAACCTATAATATATGTATAAACATTATTAAGGAGGGATACCCATGAAACGTTTATCAGCACTATTTTTATCACTTTTAATTATTTTTCCGCTTATTGCGGGAGCAATTCCCGTAAACGCCCATAATGCCGATAACATTGAAGACGTTGAAGCTAAGTACTTCGATGTTAAGCCTGTTATCGACGGCTACATTTCAGAAGCCGAATGGGGCGAAGCAACAGTATGGGTTCGTCAGAAGCCCGACGATCCCAGCCAGACACCTACTACCGCAGGTGATCAGGTTCCCTACCCCAACAGATTTTTCTACGGTACAGATTCATACGATGCAGAAGCCAATGAAATGGAATATTTTCTCTGGCTTCGCTGGGACGAGAATTATTTCTACATAGGCGCAAAGGTTTATGACCCCGACGGTCATTCACTAAAAAACGGCCGTGCCAACACATGGAACGGAGACGCTCTTCAGGTAAAGATCGACCCCAATGGAGCTAACGGTATCTGCTATGGTGACACCTTCTATCCCGAATATTATACCGACCACAAGCCCTGGAGCTCTGCAAGCGTATGCGACCTTGTTTTCGGTTACGTACAGGGTGCAGGCGGCTACAAGGAAGCCTGGAACAATACGAAAAACCACAATAAGAGCATGCTCCTCAATTCCTCTTACACAATGGCAAACGGATTTGTCGATATGGCAGTCGCTCCCGCAGGAATAATCCGTAACGAAAAAGCGTATTCCACAGATACAGCAAACGGAATTACCACTTATGAAATTGCTGTTCCCTGGAAATATATTGACTTTGACAGAACAAACGGTCATGAATATTATAAGTTTGCCCTGAAGCAGAAGACCGATGCAGACGGCGTTATCACGCAAGGTCCAAACGGTGCTATCGGCTACGAATACGGTATGTCGGCTGTTCTCTTAAATGCAGACGGTAAAACAGGCAGCAACAGCTATAATGCTCTTCTCACATGGGGAAGCGGTATTGCAAGCAGACAGCACATGGATGACTCGTATAAAACCTGTGCAGGCTCTAACGCAGTAACTCTCGTTGCCGATAAAGTAAGTGAGGACAGCCTTTACAGCTCCGATTTTACCACATATATGCTCGGTGGCCCTTCCAACCTTATTCCCGAAGCTGATTATGACAGCATAATAGACCCGTCAGTTTACAGAGAGCTCACATACGACGATGCAGCAGACATGAATACCTTCGGTGACTCCTCCAACGGTGAAAGAGTTCAGCTCGACGACGGCAACTGGGTGGTTAAATGGGATAAGGCTACAGACCGTGACCTTCCCGATGAAGCTACAGGTGAGATGCCCGTATACAACGGAACCAACTATCTTTCTACAGAAGGAAATGCTGTTGAAGGCTCACGTTACGAAAGCACAGGCAATTCCTTCACCTTTGAATTTGACGTAATGGTAACGGGAACTGAGGAGTTTCAGAAAGGCTATGCTCCCGCCCTCTACAACTGGTTCGGCGGCACAAGCTCCGTTGACTATCAGTGCGGTTACTTCTTTGATGAAGGAAAATTCAAGATCGTAAACTTCTTTGATCCTACCGAGGTTCTTGCGGAAGCATATTATGATCTCACCCTTAACGAATGGCACCACTGGGTGTTCCAGTATGACAACGATACGTGTGCTCTCAGATTTTACATCGATCCCGACATGGTGGGAGACAGAGTTTCAAGAAATGCTTATCCCATATTTGAACTGAGTTACAGATACTTCGACTACGGTTCCATTGAAAGCACACTTCTTATTCTCAGAAGAATGAATGTTCAGATGATGGTGGATAACGTTAAAATGTACAATTTTGTAGATTTTACTTCACCACTCCCCTCATACCCTCTCGGTGACGTTGACGGAGACCGTCTTATTACCCTTTCCGATATTCTCAAGGTCAGATTGTATCTTGCGGGCGAGATAGATGAAACTGAGCTCAACGCAGGCAGAGGTGACGTAAACAGAGACGGAATGATTTCAATGTCTGATATTCTCTATTACAGAAAATATCTTGCAGGAATTATCACAAGCTTCAGTGAAATTTCTGGCATTGACGTTCCCTGTCATTACTAAGCCTATTATTAAGTAAGATTTCATTAAACCTTTATACTTCCCTCGGCCTCCGAGGGAAGTATCTTAATACATCAGGAGATACGAAATGAAAAAAATTATATCCGCTTTTATTTGTTTATTAATGGTTTTTCCGCTTGCTGCAGGGATTATCCCTGTAAGTGCTCACTATGCCGATAACATTGACGAGGTTGAAGCCAAGTACTTCGATGTTAAGCCTGTTATCGACGGCTATATTTCCGAAGCCGAATGGGGCGAAGCTACTGTTTGGGTACCTGAAGATCCTGCTGACCCTAATATGAAGCCCACAACTATCGGCGGCACAAGGCCTTATCCCAACAGATTTTTCTACAACGAAGCATCCTATGCGGTAGATTCTCTCAGCATGGAATACTACCTCTGGCTCCGCTGGGATGAAAACTATTTCTACATCGGTGCCAAGGTCTATGACCCCGACGGTCACTCCCTCAAGAACGGCCGTATAAACACATGGAACGGTGACGCTCTCAGTGTAAGAATCGACCCCGAGGGAGCAAACGCTATTTGCTACGGTGACACTTTCTATCCCGAAGATTATCCAAATACCTACTACAACGGCTCAGTTGTTGCTGAATACGGTCACAAGCCTTGGGGCTCCAAGATGGTATGCGACCTTGTTTTCGGTTACGTACAGGGTGCAGGCGGTTACAAGGAAGCCTGGAACAATACACTAAACCACAACAAGAGTATGCTCCTCAACTCCTCATACACACAATCATACGGACTTGTCGATATGGCAGTCGCCCCCGCAGGCACAAGCTATTCTTCCGATACATCAAACGGTATTACAACTTACGAAGTAGCTATTCCCTGGAAATACATTGACTACAACAGAACAAACGGTCATGAATATTACAAGAATGCTACTCTTAAAAAGACTAATCCCGACGGTTCCATCAAGCAGGGTCCCGACGGTGCTATCGGTTATGAATACGGTATGTCCGCTGTTGTTTACAACGCAGACGGTGCTGCAGGCGGAAATAGACTTAATGCAGCTCTCGGCTGGGGTAGCGGTATCATAACAAGACAGCTTTGGGATGATACATTCTACACCTGTGCAGGCTCAAATGCGGTAATACTTTCCGGTGATAAGGTAAGTGAAGATGATCTTTACAATGCAGGCTATGAAACCTACACAGTAGGCGGCCCTCCTTCCCAGCTTCCTCCACCTAATTATGACTTCGAAATAGATCCCTCTGTCTATAAAAATCTCACCTACGATGACCCCTCCGACATGGATATATTCGGTGATGTTTCAAACGGTGAAAGAGTACAGCTTGAAGACGGTAACTGGGTAGTTAAATGGGATCTCGCAACAGAGCGTGACGAACCCAATGCTGAAACAGGCGAGCTTCCTACACATAACACAGCTAACTA
>JAZSLF010000040.1:0-4598 GCA_045535205.1 Eubacteriales bacterium | reverse complement strand
CAAGCTGACAAAGTCAGCTTGAGGACCCCTCAAAGCAGATGTGGCGGGCATTTGCCCGCCTTTTCTATGTCAGATAATTTCATCAAGAAATATTTGTCTTATACAAGCTTTTCTTCTCACATCTGCGTTATGCCAAGTTTGTCTTCGGTCTGAAGCAACCATTTCAGGTTGCTTTTTCTATAGTTGAACACAATTAAAAAACTGTCCCCTGTCTGTTTTCTCTCACACCTTTTCAAGTCTTATGGTGTTGGTCTGACCGGAGCGGCCGCTTGTTGTACCGCCCACGACGATGATATTGTCACCCTTCTGGAGCTGAAGCTTTTTCTGTGTCAGCTTTGCGGCGGTATAGAACATAACCTCAGAGGAGGGATATTCTTCAAAGAGAATGGGAATAACGCCCCAGGAGAGAGCAAGTTTTCTGTAAGCCTTTTCGTTGATGGTGAGACCAACGATGTCCTCGACAGGTCTGAAACGGGATACCATTCGTACTGTTGCACCTGACATTGAGCAGACAGCTATTGCTTTTGCATTGATACCTATTGCCATACTGCAGGCGGCATAGGAAACTGCGTCAATGTTGTTCCTTATAGTAAATTCGGCATCGTGGAAAGCCTTGTTGTAGTTGATATTGTTTTCTGTTTCCTCGCATATATCCGCCATGATCTTAATGGTCTTAACGGGATATTTACCGACTGCCGTTTCCGCTGAGAGCATAACCGCGCTTGTGCCGTCATAAACAGCGTTGGCAACGTCGGAAATTTCGGCTCTGGTTGGTCTGGGGTTACTTATCATGGATTCAAGCATTTCGGTTGCGGTAATAACTCGCTTACCCATCATACGACAGGCGGTAATGAGCTTTTTTTGAACTGCGGGAAGCTCTTTGAAGGGAATTTCAACACCGAGGTCGCCTCTGGCAACCATGATTCCTTCACATTCCTCGCATATTTCAACGATGTTGTCAACACCGGTTCTGTTTTCGATCTTTGCAACTATACCGATCTCACATCCGCCGTTCTGACAGAGGAAAGTCTTCATATCCGTAACGTCCTGTTTGCAGGTGACAAATGATGCGGCAACGTAATCAATATCGTTTTCGATACCGAAAAGCAGATCCTTTTTGTCCTGTTCGCTGAGGAAAGTCTGATGAAGCACCTTTCCGGGAAAGCTCATACTTTTTTGATTTGAAAGAACGCCTCCTGTTATTACCTTGCATATAGCCTGCGTGTTACGGAGCTCTGTTACTTCAAAAGAAACGAGACCGTTGTTTACGAGGATAGTGTCTCCTACGTCAAGATCTTCAATAAGACCTTTGTAGTTTACTGAAACGATATTTTCGTTGCCCTCAATTTCTTCGGTGGTAAAAGTGAAGGTATCACCGTCAGCGAGGGTAATTGAGCCGTTTTTAAAGGATTTTATACGGTATTCGGGCCCTTTTGTGTCAAGCATTATAGCGATGGGAAGACCGAGTTCGTCACGTACTTTTTTCACAAGGTCTATCATTTTCTTGTGTTGAGCGTGATCGCCGTGGGAGAAGTTTATTCTTGCCACGTTCATACCTGCAAGGCACATTTCTTTGAGGACCTTTTCGTTTTCGCAGGCGGGACCTACAGTACAGATTATTTTTGTCTTTCTCATTTTTCTTCCTCTTTCTTTCTGCGTTCCTTCATTTCCGCATCAAGCTTCAGAAAAGCATCGAGTGCCTCGTCTCCTCCGGCATTGTCTCCGAGACGCCATTTTGTATAGAGAACTCCGGGCATACCCTCGCCGGGCCACTTCTGATAGTAGACCGTGAGAATAGCTCCGTCGGACAGCTCAACAGAAGCAGGGTATCCCATATCGCAGACGTAGTCAAGCTTGTCGTTTATGGTGTAATCCTCGCTCCATGTTTCGCCGCCGTCGTAGCTGACAGCAGCTCTTTCGGAACGGATACCGTTTGTTCTTCTTGAATAGGAGCAGATAACTGCACCGCTTGAGTGTACAAGAAGGTGAGGCGGGCTTCCGTCAACACCTATACAAACAGGCTTTGACCAGCTTTCTCCCTTGTCGTCTGAATAAGTGGTGAAGACCGTGAAGAAGGGATCAAGCTCGTTACAATGAACTCTTATGGCACAGAGAAGTCTTCCGTTCGGAAGCTCCGTTACATGAGGCTCATAGGTGTTTATGCTTGTTATAATATCACCGTTCGGTACGGAACCTGCGAGAGTCCAAGTCTTTCCTCCGTCCTTGCTTATACAAGCGGTGATGGGAGGCTGAACGTACTCGCCGTCTTCAAAGTGGGCATCCATTCTGTTACCCATATATACGATAGTTCCGTCCTTGCAGACACAGGGACCGTGGGGGGCGGTAACGGGAACACGGATGGGATCGCTCCACGTAATTCCGTAGTCATCGGAAAGAATGACAAAGGAGCCTCTTGATGCCTTGTATTCTTCCTCAGGAAGAAGCCTCAGTGCTTCGCCGAAGCCCTTTACGAGCTTTTTGTCGCTTTCACCGAACCAGTCGTAGCTCTGAATGTGCTCGTAATAATCCTCGCTTCCGACAGAGAACCAGCTTACAAGCATTTTGCCGTCTCCAAGATACAGTATTCCCGTATCTCTGTCATCTGCAAAAGAGTCATTGAGAACGATGGGGGATGACCATGTTTTTCCCTCGTTGAGACTTATATATAAGCAGTTTTTACCTGCGGGGCATACATGGGAAAGGCGGAAGGCGGAGGCGGTTGCATAAAGAACACCTCTGTCGTCACGGCAAACGGAAGGCCAGCCGTGATAGTTGAACCATGATCTTCTGAGCTTTGTTACCTTGCCGTGCTCTGCGGCGGGGAACATCAGTTTCATTTGTTTCTCCTTGTTTTTGTACTTCTTTATCTGTGAAAATACCGCCGCCGTGCCGGCGGCGGTAATGCTTTAGCTTTTATATATTTCTTCTACGATGCTCTGCATTTTATCAAACTTGCGTTCCATATCCTTTGCCAGAGCTATCTGACACTTTGTACGAACAATGTTGTGTCCGGGATACTTTGTTTTGAAGTAGTTATCGCCTGTGATGTAGTCATCAAGGAAGCGTACTGCAAGCTCAACTGTCATGGTGAGAGCACCGAGGGCAAGAGTCTTTACTTCGTTTTCCGTAAGAGCTTCTCTTATCTCAGGGATAAAGCCCTTTGCAAATGCCTCGTACTTTTCAAGGTCGAAGGAGACCTTTGAAAGATCGTGCTCATCTTCTGCCGCCGTATTTGCCGCAAACCTTACGGCATCGCCGAAGTCGTGGGCAACAAGACCGGGCATTACTGTATCAAGGTCGATAACAACAAGAGCATCTTTTGTTTCGGCATCAAAGAGAACGTTGTTTATTTTCGTATCGTTATGTGTAACTCGCAAAGGAAGATCGCCTGCTTCAAGCATTTCGGTAAGACGGCACACCTTGTCTTTGAGCTTTAAAATGTATTCAATTTCCGCACTGACGGATTCAACACGGTCGCAGCTGTCTTCCTGTACGTGAACGAAGAAATCGCTGATCCTCTTTTTCGTGTTGTGGAAATCGGGAATCGTTTCATAGAGCTTCTGTGCATTGAAATCGGAAAGTGCGTGCTGGAATTTACCGAAGGCTCTGCCCGCTTCCTCAAGCACAAAAAGATTGTCGCAAACGTTGTAAGTCTCGGAGCTTTCGATGTACTTGCTTATTCTCCAGAAGCCGTGATTATTGTCAACGTAATAATTCTTGCGTTTACTGCTGTTGTGAGTGTGATAAAAATGCATAAAACGTCTGGTATCTGTGATACCTGCCGCAAAATTCTTGTTTTTGATGTAGGTCGTGATAAGATCAATGTTGCTCATTATCTGTCTGGGCTTTTTAAACACATACATGTTTACCTTCTGTACGACGTAGGATTTGAGAAATCCATCGGGATGTCGGAAGGTAACTTTATAGGTGTTGTTGATGTTACCCATTACGATAACCTCGTATTTTTCAAAGGTACCGGGAATGCCGAAAATAGTACAGATGCTGCGTAAGGTTTCTTCTATCGCAGCATTATTTAATTTACCGTTATTCTTCATGGCTACACCTTTCGGAAATGTTTTTAATAATTATATAAGCGTCTGACCGTAAATATACACATTATTATCCATGTTTAAGTATACACTATTTTGCCCGTTTCGTCAAGGCAAAAGCGAATACTTTAAAAGAAGCTTAATACTAAAAAATAAAAATGATGAAAGTGTTTTTTTATATTGTACTTTTTATTTGTTTATGTTATACTGAACAAAGCGGTGAAAATATCGCTATATAATAAATAATGAAGTTAATTTTTATAACGTGAAAGGATTACTGCCAATGTATTTCCGAAATGAAAAATCAAGAGACGCTTACATAAATGCTGCCGAAAAGCTTTGTCAGCTTTTCCCCGACGCTTCGGGCTGTATTGATGCCGAATATCTTCTTGCAGACAGAAGCCGTGTTGTCGGTATTTCTTCTCTGCCCATTTACGTTCCCGTATGCCATGCACTTATGGGTAACAAGGATTTTCTTGACTATATTGACGCTAAAAATGACAGCGTTCATTTTGTATACGGCGAAACAGTTACAGAAGGCGACAGGAA
>JAZSLF010000055.1:0-31227 GCA_045535205.1 Eubacteriales bacterium | reverse complement strand
TTGGAGTCACCGTTACCTTCCATGTACATACCGTCAACACCGTGTTCAGCAAGATATCTTACGTCTTCTCTGAGGTTGAGGATGTTAGGACAGGGAGCTGTGAAGTAATAGAAGTTGTAGGAGTAGTACCATACGAAGAGCTTATCTGTGATTTCAGCCCATTTTTCGAAATAATATCTTTCTTCCCAGTTTGTGAAGCCCATTGTGTTACCGTAGTCGGAACAATCATCAGAGCCGAATGTATGGTTGTTACAGCCGTTCCAGCAGTAGCAAACTACAACGCCTTCATCGGGTGTAGAAATTACGGGAGGAATACGAGCTGAGCCGTATGCGATGTAATAAATTTCGAGGTCCCAAGAGGAACGGATGTCAGCAGCAACAGCGTTAGCAAAACGTGTGATAGTACCTGCTACAGACTTTTCTGCCTGATATACAGACTTACATTCTGCACACCAGCAGTAGTTTTCGTTATCGTTCCAGGATACAGAAATTCTTGTAAGGTCCTTACCGATTTCCTTTTCCCAGCTGAATCTTTCGTGGATAGTTCCTCTCCACCAGTTGATACATGTGTTAAGGTTCGCCCAGTTGGAAGGAGCGAGACAAGGCTGTTCGCCTGCACCAATACCGAAGATGTACTGGAAGGAGTGAGCGTTGATCCATACGTTACCGTCTGCCCAACCGTACTTGGAGTTAGCAACGGAAGGTCTGTCTGTATGAGAGTTAACGCCGTTCCAGATACAAATCTGAGCTATATTGTCATCACCGCTTGCATCACGTGTGAAGCCCCATGTATGTACATCTCTGTATGTAAACTGAGGAATGTACTTATAGTTAAGACCTGCGGGAATGTTAACCTGACCCATGTTAATGAAAGAGTCAACACCATATTCCCAAACACGGAAGCCAAGGTATTCCTTGATGAAGTTGAATACGCCGTACATTGTACCACGACGCCAACCGCCGATGATGTGGAGGTCACCGTTGTCGTCAACCATCCATGTGTAACCTTCCATACCGTGAGCACCGGATACGTCGATGTCAAGGTAAATGTGCTTCTTGTTAGAGGAAGCCTTGTTTACAAGGTTGGGTGTGTAACCTGTAGCATAGCCGATGAAGTTTCTGAGCTGACGGCTTGCATAAGAGTAGTTGTCATATGCAGAATAGCCTTCAGGTGTGCTGGAAAGAGCAACAACTTCAAACTTGGAAATATCTTCGCCTGCGATTGTGAGCTCGGTAACGGGCATTTCAACTACGGAACCGTTAAACTCTTTAATAACTGCAGCAAGATACATCTTCATCTGAGCTACGTCTCTTGCGTTGATCTTGCCGTCGCCGTCAAGGTCAGCTGCAGCTGTGTTGATGGAATGGGTCTGTGTTGCTGTAACGTACTTTCTGAGCAACAGCGAGTCAACAGCATTAATAACGCCATCGTTATTAAGGTCGCCGAGAGTTGTAACTGCCGCAGATACGGAAGCAGCAGGCACTAACATAGCGCATGTTGTGAAAAGCATTACAAGGGTCAACACCATTGAAATTAACTTTTTCATTTACTTTCTCCTTAAGTATAATAAAATTACATTGTAATTATACCTTTTTAAAGTCACAATGTCAATAAATACAAATCAAAAAATGCCAACACAAACTCTTTTTTACATTTTGCACAATTATTGAGGGTATATTTTGTAAATAATACCCTTAAATTTTAGTACAAATTAACATAAAATGCGTTTTTTTGATAATTTAACACCCTATATTTTGTATTTGTATAAAAACTATACCGATATTTTGCTTTGTTTCTTTGTCACATTTCACAAAATCGACATTTGACGAAAATATTTTCTTTGATACCGGGCTCAAATGAACCCGTCATAGCTTCCCTATTTACCCAAACACCCCCTCGCTTTTTTCGTTTTTTCTTCATTATTAATTATATTATATATAGCACCCTTTTTATAATCAAAAGCAATTGTATTCATAGCCCAACTGAGCCAACCGCAGATCACGGCTTGCCGCAGGCAAAAGCAACGGGGCTGCAAAAACAATGCGTTTTCACAGCCCCGATATTTAAAGCATCATGTTAAATATTAATAACTTTCATCAAATCCCAGCCAAACCATAGGATTGACGTTGTAAGCACCAACCTTTCTTCCGTCGGCACCGAGAGCAAAGTAACCGTGCGAAACAGGATCGTTGCCATCTGCATAATATGTCACATTATTCTGGAGATAATTGTACATACGGTCATATTCCGTATAGTACCAGGAAATACTGTTTCTCTGACTCCAGAGTGCAGAAAGGCCGAGGAAGTCACAGTGAACTCTTGCTCTGAGAATGAAGTCTCTCTGATCATCATCAGTTGCAAAACTGTATGCACTTGTGAAGAGGTCCTTCATTTCAGCATAATGCTGTGCATAGTAGCTCTTGCTTACCATTGTCCAGGGATAGTCATAGTTGTTTACCCAACAGTTTACGCCGTCAGTTGACGCTTCATTCATGAGAATATACTTCTTGATGTATCTCCAGCCGTCGCCGCAATACTGAGCAAGCCACTGGTCCATAAGAAGCTCGTATTCTTCCTGAGTCATGTAGGGATTCCACATAGCTTCGGCAGCAAGGAAATCTCTCATTGCTTCAAACGCATATCCTGCTGTATCACTTTCAAAGTAAATACCGTCAACACCCGCATCGGCAAGGAGTCTCATATCCTTGAGGATGTTAAAGTAGTTGGGAGAAGGACATACATAGAAATGAACGTTTGTGGGATAGTACCATACGTAAAGATCAAACGCTTCGCCGTTCTGTGCTTCAAGAGTGCTTGAAAGAGAAGCGAACTTTCTGATTCTTGTCATTTCATTGACGTTGTTACCGTCGCCGTAGCAATAGTACTGACTGCCAATATTAGTTCCCCACACGTTTATAACGGGGCTGGGGCTCTTGCCTTGACAGCCTTCACCGTCAAGAGTGTGGTTGCCGCAACCGGACTGACAGTAACAAAGAACCATATTGCTTCTGGGAAGATTTGCCGCATTGGCGAAGAACGCTTCGGGATATGTTCTGTCATAAAGAATGGAGAATATCTTCAGCTCATCGCCGTAGATGGGATAGTAATGATCGGCTACCTTATTGAGAAATTCAAAATATACTGCATTGAAGCAACCGTATGTCTGATACTTGCTCATACATGTTGAACAAGCACAAACGTTGTTATGGTCCTGCATTGAACAGGAGATCTGAAGAAGCTGTTTGTTGAGAACGTAACGCTTATCAAAGTCGCCCTGGTGAGCAACAATATCCGCATCAATTGCAGCTATAACCTTATTGTAGTTTTCTGTAGCACTGAGACAAGGAGTATATTTAGTGTAATCTTCAACCCAGTTATTGCAATAAGGATAGATGGAGTGAGCGTTATATCTGCCTATTCTGCCTATCGCATAACCGTATGTAGCAAGGTTGGTACCGCTTCTGTCGGTCGTACCGTAACCGTTTATCCTTCTTCTGCAGTTATATGCGTGACCGAAGCTGCCGCCGCCCGCTGTAACTGAAGTAGTATAACCAACCATACATCTGTAGTCAAAGCCGGGTTCCTGTGTATCATCAATACCGTTGGGAATATCAAAAGCTTTTTCTGCATCTGCGAAGTTTGTATTACCGTTTGCAAAGAATTTACCCTGAAGGTACTTTTCCATAAACTCGGTCGTACCGTAGATCATACCTCTGCTGGGGGAAGCGGTAATATAAACATTACCGTTTTCTACCTTGATATTAAAGCCTTCTTCTCCGTATTGGCCGGTTTCGTCAACAACAAGCTCAATTCTGTACTTATCGTTTACTGCCTGAGAAACAGTTTTGATGTTGGTACCGCCAAAGCTTGCATGGCAGAAGCCTCCTGCGTAAACTCTCATGGAACGTGCGGAATAGTGAACGGGATTAAGGCCTCCGCCGTAGTAGCCGTCCTCCGCATTAACAGACCAGCCGGACTGTACCCATTCATCAGGGAAAATGATCACGTAATTCTGAATATCATTTCCCGCAATTGTTACGGTAGGATGGTTGGGAAGAGCTGAGAGATTATCAAAGCTTGTGATCTCGCATACGAGATACATCTTCAAATAACGTGAGTCCTTAGCATTTACTCTGCCGCTTTTGTCAACGTCAGCCGCAGTTTTGAAATTATCAAGTTCTTCACCGGAGGGGTCATACAATGCAGACATGTACTTTCTGAGCATGAGAGAGTCCTTGATACTGATAACACCGTCTGCGTTTACGTCTCCCCTTCCCGCTGACGCAGCCGCTGTGCTGACAGTGGGAAAATAGACGATTACAGACATAAGCATCATAAGTACCAAAAGGAGAGAAATAATTCTTTTCATTTTTTGTCCTCTTTTCTTACTTACTTATATAGTAAATTAAATTATTAACTGTTTAACCGCCGAAATTTGCAATACCGAATTCTCTTGCAATAACCTTGGGAATAAGAGTATTGTCTACAGTACCGATAAAGCTCTGGCTTCCGTCACCGATAGCGTAGATCGGAACGTTGGCTGTCGTATGGCTGTCACTTGTAAGACCGCCTCTTATCGTCATCGCACCTGTTTCATGGTCGGCGGTTATGATAAGAAGTGTATCGGGATGGCTTACCGCAAATACCATAGCGTATGCAACAGCTTTGTTGAAACGCTGCATACAATGAAGCGTGAGGTCTCGGTCCTTTTTATGTGA
Source organism: Eubacteriales bacterium (assembly GCA_045535205.1). Classification (GTDB taxonomy): domain Bacteria; phylum Bacillota; class Clostridia; order Oscillospirales; family CAG-272; genus RUG14199. The sequence continues at coordinate 26,508 of JAZSLF010000055.1, read as the reverse complement.
CCAGGTATCAATGTTGGATTCTTCTATCATAATGAAGAAGCCGTCGTCATTATTGGTTGAAAGAATATCAAGTGCCTCGATGGTTTCTTCAGTGATGGCATCCTGAACGTCGCCCTTCATATATTCTATATCGGTAATAGCTGCCTGCTGTGCCGCAATACCCTCAATGTCGGAACGGCTCTCGATGTGAACCGTAAACGCACCGGGAGTTGCACCGGTCATAGGCTCTGTCGCCATAACACCGGTCTTCTTGCCGATCGCCTCTGAAGCTTCTCTGATGTTCTGTACGGGATTCTTGTTTCTGTCAAGACCGATGTATTTATTGAGAGTCTTGATACCCGATGCAAGAGCCGTACCTGCCGCCGCACTGTCGGTAGGTGTCGTACCGCCGGACTTTTCAGTATCCACGGAACCTGTCATCACCTGACCGATAACGGGAAGTCTCGTCGCATAAAACTCTGTATAATCGGGATACGTACCCTTCAGGTTGTTATAGAACAATGTGCCAACCGCATGATTAGGTCCCATGCCGTCACCGATCATAAGAATAGCGTTGTTCGCTTCTCTTGCCACGTACTTTTCAGGTGCATTTGAAACAGGAAGATTGTTTATTTCGCAAACCTGTGCCTTTTTACTGCTGTCGTAAGTAACAAAATCATATGTAAATCTGCCGACACCGCCGCCTATCATGTAAGACTCGCCGAGCATTACGATCTTGAAGCCGTCTGCTTTAAGAAGATATTCGTCAGAAGCAAGAGTACAAGCGGAAGCCGCTTCAATGCTTTCTTCTCTGTTTGTATCACCTATAAGGAATTCATAAGGAGAAGGTTCTGTCGTATCGTCAACTATATCAACCGTAATACCTGACTTATCATAAATATAATCAGCCAGAATATCTGCCGCATATCCTTCAAACATATCAGCATTTTCAGGAATGACGATATTATACTTATCAATGCTTACACCGTAAATTGAGATTACGGAAAGGTATCTGTCTGTGATCGGAGTAGGATCGATAAACGAGATCTGTGCAAGATGTTTTCTGAGAAGGAATGAATCAGCTGCGGTAATACTGCCGTCGCCGTCAATATCGGCAGCCAATGCATTAAACTCTACCGTCACACCGACAATAGCTTTTCTCATAAGCAAGGAGTCTTTAGCAGTAATTTTCCCGTCACCGTCAAGGTCTCCCATTCGGTACGGAGCATCATCGCCCGCCTGTGCCGTAAAGCAAAAAGCACTTATGCACATAATAACAACGAGCATTAAAGCAATTAATCTTTTCATATACTCTCCCATTATATTTTATATACTATAATTTATTATAATATATCATATTTAAATAAGAAAATCAATATGTTTTAGTTAAAAAAGGAAATGCTCACACAAAAAAAACATCTTGCATGAGCATTTTTGGTTTCAAAACAGATTCTTATTTCTTCAATCGAATTTAACAGGTCTGACAAGAAGACGGAAAATAGCTTTGGCATTAAACGGTATAAGAGGATACAAATAACTCTTTCCTCCAAAGGAACGGTTTGTTGCCACAAGAAGTATTCCGACAAGACCGCCCGCTATAAATCCCCAAAGACCGAAAAGTGCCGTAAGGATCAGAGTCAGCATTCTCAGATATTTGAAAGCATAACCGAGAACGTAGCTTGACTGAGTAAAATTGGCTATGGCAACAAAGGACATATAAAGAATTACGTCAGGACAAAGCCACCCTACCTGAACCGCAAAATCACCGAGCAAAAGTCCTCCTACAACAGACAGCGAGCTGGAAAGTGCATCGGGAGTGTTGAGGGATGCAAGCTTTAGACCGTCAAGTGCAAACTCCGTAATAAGAAGCTGAGCTATGATCGGAAGTCGGCCCGGATCATCGGGTATTAAAAAAGAAAGCCACGCAGGAAGAATACTGCTGTTCATCAGTGCGAGATACCAAAGAGGAGTCGCCGTCACCGAAAGCCAGAACACAAGATGCCTTACTATTCTGAGGTATGTTCCCGTAAGTGCAGGAAAATAATAGTCGTCAGCCTCTTGTAAAAAGTCGAAGACGGAAGTGGGAAAAAGCATGACCTCCGGGCTGTTGTCACAAATGAGTATCACACTTCCCTCAAGCACAGAAGCAGCCGCAACGTCGGGTCTTTCGGTAAGTCTTATTTTAGGAAAAGGATTGTACCATTTCTTTGGTATAAGGCACTCGGAAAGGCTCTGATGACCGAGTGTAACGGAGTCTGTCTGTAGATCGGAGAGCTTTTCTCTCAGCTTTTCGACCAATGCCGCATCTGCTCTCCCCTGCATATAGCAAAGAGCTATATCTGTACGGGAGCTTTTTCCGACGTTGGCATATTCAACCGTAAGAGACGGATTACGTATACGTCTTCTCAGCATGGCGGTATTGAATATCATCGTCTCAACAAAGCCGTCTCTGCTCCCTCTCATGACCTTATCATTTTCAGGCTCCGACGTTTCTCTGGCAGGATAAGTTCTTGTATCTATGATAATAGCCTTATCAAAGAAGCCGTCACACATAAATACCGTACATCCCGATAAAACGGAAAATACCAGCTTATCCACGTCACTTTCCGTATCGACCTCCACACTCGGTACGTTCTCGGCCGCAAAGCGATCAGCCGCCCCCGCCTTACCGTCTCCGAAGCTCTTTACGGAAGAAAGATGCATCATCAGCTTTTGCATTGATTCCGCTTTTACAAAGCCGTCGATATAATAAAAAACCTGAGTTGATGAAGCAATTCTCATTTCACGTTTTATAATATCGAAGCTGTCACTTACTCTGAGTATTCTGTCAAATTCCGCAATGTCTCTTTCAAAGACTCCGCTAAGCTTTTCCATAATTCCCCCGATACTGTTTTTTCTTATTGTTCCCCAAAAAGAACCGGATATTCAAAAAAAGCCCTGCGGAAACTGTATGCACAGCACACGCAAAGGCTTTTTCGGTATTATTTGTTTTTAAAGAACTGATAAAGAGAACACGGAAGCATCCCGTTGTAAAGCTTTCTGACCTTGTCTGCACGGCGTCTGAACAGTCTTTCAAATTCTTCATGGGAAGTAAGTATATAAAACTGCCAGTTTTCAAGTCTTCTGAATGCCTCCCCCATATCTCTGTAAAGCTGCTCCGTTTCCGAGAGGGTAAGAAGTCTTTCTCCGTAAGGCGGGTTTGTAACAACAGTTCCTCTTTCTCCCTCCGTAACAATATCAAGGGCATTCATACACTCTATTCTTACAATATCCGAAACACCTGCACGTGATGCACTGTTCTCAGCTATCTCAACACAAGCAGGGTCAATATCAGATGCATAAGCTCTGAAAATACTGCTTCTGTTTATGTTGTCATGTGCTTCTTCAAATGCCGCCTTATAATAAGGTGCAAACAGCGGAAATTCTTCGGAAGCAAAGTGCCTGTTGATACCGGGAGCAATATTATGCATCATAAGTGCACCCTCAATGGCGATCGTTCCCGAACCGCAGAAGGGATCCCTGAGAAGTACGTTTTCCCTTGGGCGTGACAGCTTAACAATAGCTGCAGCAAGAGTCTCACGCAGAGGTGCCGCCACTCTTTCGGGTCGGTAACCTCTTTTGTGAAGAGGAGTTCCCGACAGATCTATCATAAGTGTATATCTGTCTTTAAGAAGGAAGAATTCAAGCTGATATTTCGTTGAAGTCTCAGGGAGTGTCTCCATACCGTAAGCGTTTCCGAGTCTCTTGGCCGCCGCTTTCTTCGTTATCTTCTGAAGATCGGGTACGGAATACAGCTTGCTCTTTATGGAATGTCCCTTCACGGGGAATGCCGCTTCCCTCTCAATTATTTCCTCAAGAGGTATCTTTTCAACATTATCAAAAACGTCAGAAAAGGTGTGAGCATCAAACGAAGCAAGATTAAGATAAAGCCTTTCTGCAAAACGAAGATTGATATTGCATCTCGCACAGGCAGCTTCATCTCCCTCAAAGGTCACTCTGCCGTCTATTGTTTCAAGTCTTTTATATCCGAGTTCATTTATTTCAGCACCGAGCAAAGCTTCAAGCCCGAAAAGACAGGTTGCAGTATATATCAATTTGTGCCGCCTTTCCTGAGAGATCGCTTCTCATCGTTTTTGGATCTTATAAGATTGTTTCTTTTTTTCTGAAGGGTGAATGTGAATTTGCACCACTTTCCGAATTCGCTCTCCACCCAAATATCTTCACCGTGTGCCGCAACAAGTGTCTTAACGATAAACATACCGAGACCGACTCCTTTTTTGTCAAGTCCACGGCTTTTATCCGATTTATAAAAACGGTCAAAGACGTAAGGAATGTCCTCATCTGAAATACCGATACCCTCATTCATAACACTTATCTCCGCCTTAGCTCCCTTGTCGCATATGGAAATCACATACTTGCCCTCGGGATTGGCAAATTTTATTGCATTGTCGCAAATATTGAAGAGTATCTGATGAACGGAATCTTTATCGGCTATAACCTCAAGTCTGTCAACGTCACATTCAAAACTTACATCAAGCTTTTTTTCATCAAGTCTTTGCTCATTGGAAATAAGAACGAGTCTTGCCATTTCACAAATATCAAAAGAAGACAGATCAAGCTGTTTTTGCCCCGACTCCATACGTGAAATTTCAAGAAGCGATGTGACAAGCCTTGAAAGCCGTTTGATCTCTGATGAAACTATCTCCAGATAATGCTTTTCTTCTTCAGGCGGAATGCATCCCTCAAGAATGGAATCCACAAATCCGCCGATGGTAGTCATGGGGGTACGAAGCTCATGTGAAACGTTTGAAACGAAAGAGCTTCTCATATACTCAAGATTTTTAAGAGAGTCGGAAAGCTGATTGAAGCTCCGTGAAAGCTGGGCAACCTCATCGTTTCCCCGAACCTTTACGGTAATATCGTAATTGCCCTTGGCAAATTCTTTTGATGCCTCGTTCATTTCACGAAGCGGCATCGTCAGTCTTTCGCTGATAACGTAGACCATAACGAGAGATACGAGCATTATCCAAAGGCTTGACATTATAAGCGTCATTATCATGGACTCAAGAAGGGTATCGATCTCCGTATGCTCCGTTCCCGCAAAAACAGAACCGGTAGCTTCACCCTCTATCATTACAGGAACACCTACGGTATAGGTGTAAGAACTGAGCATACCGCTAAGATCACCCGTTTCAATTATCGTTTCACCGTCAGAAAGCTTTGATACCGTTTCATCGGGAAGAGTGATATTTCTTATATCATCCGAAAAAAACAACGCCGGATCGCTGTCCCCTGCACTTCCGGTTGCCACAATGTTCCCCTCGCCGTCACAAACAAATATCACGGCTGAAGCATCAACTACGGAAAGATAGTCAACGATCTTTTGAAACTCGGCAATATCGCCGCTTTCCAAACCGGAATTATCTGTTCCCACGTACACCGCCATGGCACCCGCTATGTTCTGCAGAGAATTGAATTTGTCATCCGTCGCATATTTTGAAACGAAAGAGGTCATTATCGACGTAAGAATAATAAAGCTGAACACGATTATCAGCATAAACGCCGTTATATACTTCAAAAAGATACTTTTGTACATATTTCTCCCTCTTTAGAAAATGTATAAACGGAGCATACCATAGCGGCACGCTCCGTTTTCGTAGATTAGATTATTATCAACCGTTATAGTCAAATTTATATCCAACGCCCCAAACAGTTTTAAGCTGCCATTTCTTTGAAACGCCTTCAAGCTTTTCACGAAGTCTCTTAACGTGAACGTCTACGGTTCTGGAGTCTCCGAGATAATCAAATCCCCATACCTTATCAAGAAGCTGGTCTCTTGTGAACACGTGATTATAATTGGATGCAAGGAAGTAAAGCAATTCAAGCTCCTTAGGCGGAATGTCAACAGCCTTACCGTTGAGTCTCAATTCGTATTTCAAAAGACTTATCTCTATGTTCTCAAACCTTACGACCTCGTCATCTTCCTTGCTATCCTTCGCACAATAACGGCGGAGCACAGCCTTAACTCTTGCGGAAAGCTCTTTTATATCGAAAGGCTTAGAAATAAAATCGTCTGCACCGAGCTCAAGTCCGAGCACCTTATCAAACACTTCACCCTTGGCCGTAACCATGATTATGGGCTTTGAAGAACACTCTCTGATCTCACGGCACACCTGCCAGCCGTCTTTTTTAGGAAGCATGATGTCAAGAAGAACGATGTCGGGGTCAAAAAGACGGAAAGAATTTACAGCATCAGCGCCATCGTTGCTGACAAACACCTCATAGCCTTCATTTTCAAAATAAATTCTCAGCAGCTCACAAATGTTAGTATCATCGTCAACTACCAAAATTCTTGTACTCATATTACACCTCTGAAAATATTACTATCTTTATTATTAGAATAACACAAAAAAAAGCAAATGTAAAGATATTTCTTTATTATTTTTGTTCATTCGATAAATTATTCTTCTTGTTTTTTGTATATTTTTACTGCTTTTTGCCGATAACTTAAATTTATATTAATTTTTTTGCGATTTTAATTTTTATCTTGATATTGGAAGAAGTTTATTGTATAATTATATCTTAGTTAACAAACAATTAATCACCCGAAAGGAATTCAATATATGAAACTCGGAATTATCGGTCTCCCCAATGTTGGCAAAAGCACGCTTTTCAACGCTCTCACAGGCGGCGGTGCACAGAGTGCCAACTACCCTTTCTGTACCATAGATCCCAACGTAGGTATCGTTCCCGTACCCGATGTCAGACTTGACAGGCTTGCAGAAATGTATTCTCCCGAACTGTACACTCCCGCAACCATAGAATTTGTTGATATTGCAGGTCTCGTCAAGGGTGCTGCAGGCGGCGAAGGTCTCGGAAATAAATTTCTTTCCCATATCCGTGACGTCGATGCGGTAATACACGTTCTGCGCTGCTTCGAAGACGACGACATCATTCACGTTGAAGGCTCAGTCGATCCTATCCGTGACCTTGAAACTATCAATCTTGAGCTTATCCTCTCCGACATGGAAATGCTTGAAAGAAGAATTGATAAAACGAGAAAGCTTATGAAGGGTGACAAGACCCTTGCCGATGAGCTTGCAATTTTTGAGAAGGTATACAAATGGCTTGAGGAAGGCAAAACTGCACGTTCCATGGAGCTTTCCGACAGTGAGCTTGCACACTTTGAAGACGTTAACCTTATCACCATGAAGCCCGTTATCTATGCGGCAAACGTGTCTGAGGACGAAGCTGCCGAGGTATCCCCCGACAATCAGTTCTACAAAGACGTATGCGTTCTTGCAGAGAAGGAAGGCTCTGAGGTCATTCCCGTATGTGCTGGCATAGAAGCTGAAATTGCAGAGCTTGATCCCGAAGAAAAGGCAATGTTCCTCTCTGACCTCGGTATCGAAGAAGGCGGCCTTTCAAGACTTATAAAAAAGAGCTATTCTCTGCTCGGTCTCATCAGTTACCTTACGGCAGGTCCCAAGGAGGTTCGTGCATGGACCATAACAAAAGGCACTAAAGCTCCTCAGGCAGCAGGAAAGATACATTCCGACTTTGAAAGAGGCTTTATCCGTGCTGAGATCGTTGCATACGATGATCTTATGGCTTGCGGCTCCATGGCTGCCGCAAAAGAAAAGGGCCTTGTGAGAAGCGAAGGCAAGGAATACGTAATGAACGACGGTGACGTTACCCTGTTCAGATTTAACGTGTAAGTTATACGCAAAAATCAAACAAATATGCAAAATATACTAAAGCCCGACTGCATGAAGCTGTCGGGCTTTAGTATTAATAGTCAATCATACAATTATTATATACAAGAGTCAAATGCTTCAAATCAGGCATTTCATCAAACACAGATTTGTCGAACAGTATATTCTTTTTATTATTACAATTATCCGAGCTGTCGAACGTAACATATTCAACATTGGAATTTTTCAAAGACTCAATATTACTGAGTTTTGTAACAGAAATAAAAGATATGACCTGCAAACACTTATTGTTTTTCAAATCCCACAATTGTTTAAGCGAATTATTCCAATATACGAACAGACACCGCAATTCTTTTAATTCTGACAAAACCGAAAGATCCATTATTCTCGGGCACTTATACAAGTACAACACTTCAACCTTATCTTTTATAAAAGGAATAATATACTCCAAATGCTGTTGGCAAAAGCCATTTAAAAATACCGTTTTAGCCATAGCGGAAGTTGTTGCAACCTTTAAACTGCAAATGTCATTACTGCCGTATTTTTCACGATAATCATTGTAAAAAGGCATCGCCTTTTCATCATCGGTTGACGGTTTTGAAACAAGCATTTTTAAATCATATTCCAAACAGTAAAATTCAGGGTATTGTTTTTGTAATTTGCAGTCTAAGCACGTGATCGGATTTTTCAATGAAGTCTTTTCAAACCATTCGCTATCAGTTATATAAACAAAACCGTTATTCATTTAAACTCCTTTTTATCGAAAAATACCGTTTAAGTTTACAAATGCAGTACCATTTTTGCAAACTGGAAGTATATAACGAGGGAGAGGGCGTCAACGATAGTTGTGATAAAGGGACTTGCCATAACAGCGGGGTCAAAGCCTATTTTTTGTGCCAGCATGGGAAGAACAGCACCCACAAGCTTGGCGATAAATACAGTCACCACAAGGGACAGACATATTATAAGATTGATTTTAAGATCAATATCCGTATTTCCGAAAAGCATTCTGTCAACAAGAATTATCTTAACAAAGTTTACGATCGCAAGTGCGATGCCGCAAAGAACTGAAACACGGATCTCACGCCAGACAACTCTGAAAAAATCGGTAAATTCAATTTCATCAAGAGACAAGCCACGAATTACCGTAACGGAAGACTGCGAACCGCAGTTACCGCCCGTTCCCATCAGCATCGGGATATAAGCGATAAGAACACTTGCCGCCGCAAGCTTTGATTCAAATCCGGCAATTATCTGACTTGTAAGAGTCGCTGAAAGCATAAGCAGGAGAAGCCACGGAATACGCTTTCTGAACGTTTCAAATATTCCGGTTTTAAGATAAGGCTTATCAGAGGGCAAAATAGCAGCCATACTCTGAATATCCTCGGTATCCTCTTCGCTGATGACGTCCATAGCATCGTCAAATGTAACGATACCGACAAGACGTTCTTCATTGTCTACGACAGGTAAAGCAAGGAAGTTGTACTTATCCATTGAACGTGCAACGTCTTCCTTGTCTTCATGGGTGTTGACGGATATAATGGCAGTTTCCATTATATCTTCAAGCACCGCATCTTCACCGGCTAAGATCATTTCCTTGATTGTAATAACACCTTTAAGGTGACGTTCTCTGTCAGTTACATAACAGGTATAGATTATTTCTTTTTTATCCCCTATTTCACGGATACGCTCAAAAGCCTGAGCTACCGTCATATAAGCTCTGAGATGAACAAATTCAGTCGTCATGATAGAGCCTGCACTATCTTTCGGATAATGCAGAAGCTGATTTATCATGTTTCTTTTTTCGGGACTCGCCTGCTTCAATATTCTTTTTACTATAGTAGCCGGCATTTCTTCGATAATATCAACGGTATCATCTACAAACAGTCTGTCAACAACATAACCAAGCTCCGCATCGGAAAATGCCTCAACAATAAACTTCTGCATATCTGTTTCCATTTCAACAAAACATTCAGCAGCAAGCTCCTTAGGTAAAAGCCTGAACATGAGTGTGGCTTCTTCAAGTGGAAATTCATCAAATAAAAGTGCTATATCCGCAGGCTCTAAATCCTGAAGAAGCATTCTTATTCTCGAATACTTTTTTTCCTCGATCAGAGTTTCAAGCTCTTTTTGGAGGTCGTCGTAAATTTCTTCAAACATATACTGCCTACCTCCATATTCAGTTTACCTCGTAATTCCTTACAGAATTCATAATTCCAGAAAGAGCCGCCGCCATATCGGGTGCTCTGAAGGATGCTGTACCAACAACGAATATATTAGCTCCCGCCTCTGCACAAAGACCTGCGGTATCAGCATTAATGCCGCCGTCAACCTGAATGTCAAGTCCGGGTGCCATTTCTCTTATTTCACGTATCTTGGGAAGCATATCAGCCATAAAGCTCTGTCCGCCAAAGCCGGGCTCAACAGTCATAACAAGAGCCATATCAATATAGGGAAGAAAGGGTATGAGGTCGGAAGCCGGAAACTTGGGACGAAGAGCAAGGGCCGCCTTCATTCCTGCGTTTCTTATGCTTATAAGTGTTTCGGTAACATCTTCAACAGTCCCTATATCATGATGAACAGTAACAATATCAGCCCCTGCCGCTTTAAGCTCATTTATATATTTTTCGGGGCAAACTGTCATCATGTGTGCATCTATCGGAAGGTCGGAAACGCTGTTTACAGCCTTTATAAAATCAAAGCCGAAGCTAATATTGGGAACATATACCCCGTCCATAACGTCGGCATGGAGCATATTTGCACCGGACTTTTCGGCACGTATCATTTCTTCTCCCACTTTGAGCATATCACATGCAAGAATGGAAGGAGCTGTTTTCATTTTCATAATTATCGCCTCCAAAAGAAAATTTTAAATTCGACTGAACAAGTCAGCTTGCGACATCATATTCTGTTATCAGACAGCATCCGCTGTCGTTAAAACAGTTCTCCCCGACAGAGAGAGGTAAGGAAAAACAAAATAAAAGACGTGTGAAATAATACCTTTTTCTGTCGGGTTTATGTGTCAGCTCAACACATCAGCTCAGAATGTGTTTTCGTGAGTCAGCACTCGCCCTCGTTCATCAAGAATACATACGGCATGGGCAGAAATGCCCTCCATATTTCCGGTAAATCCCATTTTTTCTTCTGTAGTCGCTTTTACATTTATCTGTCTTATCTTAATTCCCGCATTTTCAGCAAGAGTCTTTTTCATATCCTCAAGGTATGCCGCAAGCTTGGGTGCCTGTGCAATAACGGTACAATCGATATATTCTATTTCAAGACCCACATGTCTTATGAGGGCGACTGTTCTCTGAAGAAGCAGCATGCTTGAAATATCTTTATATCTGCTGTCTGTGTCGGGAAACTGATTTCCTATATCGGGAAGTCCGGCTGCACCTAAAAGTGCATCAATAAGTGCATGTGCCAGAACATCTCCGTCAGAATGTGCTGCCATACCGTATTCACAAGGAACAGTAACCCCGCCTATTACGAAGTCCCGTCCTTCAGCATATCTGTGTGCATCGTATCCGTGACCTATTCTCATTATTGCCCTCCCTTTTACATATTGTTTTCTCTTTGCGAAAGAATAAATTCCGCCAATGCAAGATCCTCTCTTGCCGTTAGTTTAATATTGAACTGACCGCAATCGCAAAGCTTTATTTTATATCCGAGTCTTTCCGCCATCATGCAATCATCAGTTGCAGATACACCGTCTTTCTTTGCCGCTTCGGCACATTTCTTATAGGTATCAAGCAGAAATACCTGAGGGGTTTTTACAAGCCATACTTTTTCTCTGTCTACCGTTGACTCTATGACTTCGTTTTCATCGGCAAGCTTCACCGTATCAACCACTCTCTGTGCAGCCGCAGAAGCACCGTATTCGTATGCCGCCCTCACGGTATTCTCAATTATTTCCGGAGTTACAAGACAACGGGCTCCATCATGTATAGCCACATACTGACAGCGTTCGCTTACCGCCTCAACACCCTTTGCAGAGGACTCCATTCTTGTGCTTCCGCCGACCACTATCCTTGAAACCTTTTTAAAACAAAACTTATCTGTATAATCCCGAAGTGTTTCAAGCTCTTCTTCCCGACCTACCAAAATTATCTCATCAACAGCACAGCAATTTTCAAAAGCAGTCACCGTTCTGACGACTGCAGGAATGCCTTTTACTAAAACATTCTGCTTTGTTCCGTTTTCATTTCCGAAGCGAGAACCCACACCTGCAGCCAACACAACAGCAGAGGTGAAGGGGGAGTCTTTTTTATTTTTATCCATATCCATATTAAGCACTCCTTTTCTCTGTTAAACGGAAGCTGTACCGAAACAACACTTCCCTATTATACTATATGTTATATTTTAACACTATTTTTTTAAAAAGTAAACCCTGTTTTTCATTATCGGTTGAAGTTTTCAAAAGAATATGATAAAATCTTATGTAACTTAAACTTAATTATTGTCAGGAGACAGTTATGAGAATTCTTGAAAACATCTCCCCTGAGAGAGTTTTTTACTATTTTGAAGAAATATCCCGTATTCCTCACGGAAGCGGTAACGAGGAAGCCGTTGCAAAATATATTGAAGACTTTGCAAGGTCAAAGGGTCTTTTTGCAGTCAGAGACGCAAACAACAATGTTTTCGTAAGAAAGACCGCATACAGCGGTTACGAAAGTGCACCTGCTGTTTTACTTCAGGGCCACACCGATATGGTATGCGAAAAAAACGAGGACACCGCTTTCGATTTCCTGTCAGATCCCTTAAAGCTTGTTCTTGAAGGAGATATTCTTCGTGCCGACGGAACGACACTCGGTGCCGATGACGGAGTTGCGGTAGCTATGATGCTTGCACTTCTTGAAGATGAAGACGCAGCTCACGGTCCTCTCGAATGTCTCTTTACAACCGAAGAAGAAACTGGGCTCGGCGGCATGAAGGCATTTGACAAGTCGCAGATCAGTGCCGATTATATGATAAATCTTGACTCCGAAGACGATGATACGGCGGTAATATCATGTGCAGGCGGTTTCAGAACAGATTTTGTATTCTCGGATATTCCTTATGAAAAGTGCAACAGCGAGATAACTCTGTCCGTAAAAGGACTTATGGGCGGCCATTCAGGTGCAGACATACATCTTGGCAGAGCCAACGCCAACAAAATTGCTTTTCAGCTTTTGTCGGGCATTGAGGATATAAGACTCATAAGCGTAAACGGAGGAAGCAAGGATAATGCCATTCCCCGTGAATGTACTGTTGTTTTTACGGCAGATGACCCTATGGAAGTTCCCGATATAGTAAGCGAAAACGCAGACGAAATTAAAGCGTCTCTCTGTGAAGACGACATGGGATTTTCCGTTGAGTGTACTTATAAAAGAGGGCAAAGTCATTGTTTTGCCGAAAAGTACAGCCGAAGCATAATAACGCTCGTCAATTCTCTTCCTTACGGTGTAATAGACATGAGTGCTTCCGTTGAAGGCCTTGTTGAAAGCTCATCCAATCCCGGTGTTATAAAAACGGAAGGAAGCCGTGTCACCGTTGTTTCCTCGTCTCGTTCCTCTGTCGAAAGCCGTCTCGATGCAATTCAGGGCTCACTTGACTCTCTTGCCGATTTCGTCAAGGTATCCTCAGTTACACACAGAGACAGATATCCCGGATGGGACGTAACGGAAAACTCTGTGCTTCAGAAAAAATACAAAGAGGTTTATAAGACACTTCACGGAGAAATGCCGAAAATACTCGGCATCCACGCAGGTCTTGAATGCGGTCTTGTAAAAAGTGCCGTTCCGGAAATAGATATTATTTCCATAGGTCCGAATGCAAGAAACATCCACACACCCGAGGAAACACTCTCTGTTTCCTCGGTCTCCAAGCTCTATACTATCCTTCTTGAGCTGTTAAAGAACCTTAAATAATTTGCTTATTACCGAAGTCAATTTTGAAGACTTCGGTAATATTTTTGTCCACACGGAATATACATTTAACAAAAACATCCGGAGGATAAAAAAATGTTCGTTTATTCAGTTAAAGGAAGCACATTAAAACTTGCGGGAATAATCTGTCTTGCAGCAGTACTCATGATCTCACTTTTACTGCTCGTACCGAAAAATGACAAAATGACCGACACACCCGCCGATGCAGAGACCGTCTTGCACACGGAAGAAATTGCGGAAGAAGTCTCAGACGAGGATGCCGCACCTGTTTCAAAGGAAGAAAAGATCCGCTTCAATAAGATCAAAACAAATGACGACAGAGTAAATTTCCTTGCCCAATTCGGATGGCAAGTGGAAAACGAGCCTGTCGAAGAAGCCACCGTTAAGATCCCACGGGAATTTGACGACGTAATGAACTCATATAACAAGATACAGCAGCATCAAGGACTTGATCTGAGCAAATATGCAGGAAAAGAAGTGCAAAGATACACATATAAGGTTACCAACTATCCCAACTATACAGGAGAAGTTACCGCAAGCATCCTCGTATACAGAAATCAAGTCATCGGAGGAGATGTTTGCTCAAGTGACGTGGACGGTTTTATAAAGGACTTTACTTTCCCCGCTGAAATCAGCGAAAGCTCTGACAACACAGCTCCCGAAAGTGCACCGTCAGAAACAGCCTCCCCCGAAGCTCCCTCCGAAAGCACAGATACAGCAACCGAAGAAACCGCACAAAACCCATAACTTGTGCCGAAGACAAAAAAATCACGGGTCACCCCGTGATTTTTTCATTACCGTTCTCAGCCGCAGGTCTTACCGTTGCAGGAAGAAGCACCGGGAACAAAGGATTCACAGTCAGTACACTGAACTGCCTTGGGATCACTCTCATGAGTGCCTACCTGTATTCTTTCAAGAGCACAATAGTTTGCATCCTTACAATGATGAGCACACTGCGTTACAGTACAAGCGATAGAATGATTAGCCTTCTTGTTTTCCATTTTATTTCTCCGTTATATAGAAATTAGGACCCTTTTAAAGCCTTGCAGAAAACAAAGCTTCAAAAAGCTCCGAGTCTATTATGTGCACTTTCTTCTTAATTATGTGCTTTAAACGAAATGCGAAACTTTAAAAATTCTTTAAAATCATTGATTTTATGAGATTATGTGCTATAATATTGTTGAAAAAAAACGATTTTTAAAAGCTCTGAATATATAATTTTAAAGAGGTGAAAAGAGTTGCATCTTATAGGAAAACTGATTGAAATATTTGATGCCGACATGAAAACTCCCGAAATGTACGGTTGGTTTCACTTACTGTTCTTTGCCTTGTCAATTCTTATAGGAATACTTCTATGTCGGATAAATAAAAACGGAGATGAGAAATTCACAAGACGCCTGCTTCTCATCGTATCATTGACAACGATGATCCTTGAGCTTTATAAACAGCTGAATTACACCTTTTCATATGACGGAACGACTATAACAGCAGACTATCAATGGTACGCCTTTCCCTATCAGTTCTGCTCTACCCCAATGTATATAGGATTTCTTGCAGCATTTGTAAAAAACAAAAAATTGCACGATGCACTTTATGCATATCTTGCAACCTTTTCCGTTTTTGCAGGCCTTTGCGTAATGATATATCCCGGACAAGTATTTATTGACACCATAGGAATTAATATACAGACCATGATCTGTCACGGTTCAATGCTTACAGTAGGCATTTATCTGCTGTATACAGGGTACGTCAAAAGCGAACACAAAACCATAGTAAAAGCAATTCCTGTTTTCGCAGTATGCACAGCATTGGCAGCTGTTATGAACGAAATAGCGTTTGTAACAGGACTCCTTGAGAAAGAAGTCTTCAATATGTTTTTCATTAGTCCCCACTGTGAACCCTCTCTGCCCGTTTATTCAACGGTACAGCAAAATATTCCTTACCCTTGGTGTACCGCCATATATATAATTGCCTTTTCTCTCGCAGCTTATATCATTCTGCTTGTTTCAATGGCAGCAAAAAGTTTTTTTTCAAAAGAAAAAGTCCGTAAAAACGAAAAAGTAAAAGCCGTTCACAAGGTATAAAACGAAACAGAATTCTCTTTTAAAAAACTTTTTAAAAATTTTCGTTTTTCCTATTGACTAATCAAATTTATTGTGCTATAATGACGAAGCTTGAGTAAAGCACACAGCGTCTGGGTGTGGCGCAGTTGGGAGCGCGCTACCTTGGGGTGGTAGAGGCCGCTGGTTCAAGTCCAGTCACTCAGACCAATAAAAATAGGTATGCCAAAGGCATACCTATTTTTATTGGTCTGACCGTTTGTGCTTCAATCAGCGGCCTTTCCAACCACACCAAGCGGGGTGGTTGGGTAGCGAAGTCAAAAACAATTGAGTATTGTTTTTGACGAGTGAAACCGCCCAAAGCAAGGAGTATGCCGAGCCGAGTGTATCGAGGCGAAGGCAGACGACTATGCGACGGTGGAGGGCCGCGCCGATTACAGAAAAGCTTTAAAAGATTATTAGAAAGTCACTTTCTTTTTGATCTGAAAAGTGATATGATAAGTTTGAGGTGAATTAAATGAACGCAAACGAAAAAATATCCTTATTCAAGAATATAGATCTGAATGTTATCTCCGATCCTGCCATATATTACGAAGTTTTGGAAAAATGCGGAGATCTAAAAAACAACTACCACGAATATATGACAACAGAGCCAATTAACTGTGACGAAGAATTAACACGTTTACATACTGCAGACTATGACTTCTGCTGTGCACTTCTTACAATGCTTCTTCGTGAAGATCATTTTAACAACGGAGCATTCTGCAAAAGGCAAAAAAACGGTGATGTAAAACGAATAGTGGAACGTATTACACATATGCTTACAGTAAAAAACAGTTCCAAAACATTTTCGGAAAAATCTTTGGCAGAGCTCAACGGATACTATGTGTACGCTCTTATTGATCCTGAAACAAACGAAATATTCTACATAGGAAAAGGAAACGGCAACAGAATTTTTTCTCACGAAATCGAAACCGATAAAATATTAAAATCAGAAAAAGAAAAGCATTTAAGAATACAAAAGATACTAAGCCAAGGTCTTCAAGTTAAAAAACTGATTATAAACTGGGGACTGACTGAATCGGAAGCTTTTGCCGCTGAAGCATCTTTAATAAACACGATCAACTACGTTTCAAAAGGAAAGCTCACAAATATCGTTTCAGGGCATCACGTGCATGAAGCCTTAACCACCGAAGATTTTGAACTGATACACGGTGCTGAGGAATTAAAGCCCGAAGACATTAAACACAGCATCCTTGTAATAAAAATAAACAAAATGTACCGAAGAGATATGAACGAAGAAGAATTGTATAATGCTGTAAGAGGTTTTTGGAATTGTTCATTAAACTCAATAAAATCAAGGAAAGTGGAATATGTTTTCGGTGTTTATAACGGCTTGATCGTCGCAGTATACAAACCGGATGAATGGCATTATACCCGCGAAATGATAGATATTCCTCAGAAGGATATTTTGACTTCTGACGATTTGGAAAAGCTGAAAAACCGTGTTTATTTCATATGCAACAATTACAAAGAAAAGAATGAAACGGAAAAATTCTATCTTTATAAATCAATAAATAATTCCTCTCAAAATCCAATCACATATCTTTCACCACATTCAAACAAATAACCACCCCATACAAACAACGGAGACACCGTCAATGTGTCTCCGTCATTTTATTCCGTTTTTTCATTATGAATTATTTCTAATCGTTCACTACCTCAAACAGCACATCGGGATAATCCGTCATAATACAGTCAGCTCCCATACTCACAAGGTATTCCATATCTTCCCTGTCATTAACGGTCCAATACTGAAGTGCCATATTGTGACTGTGAGCATAATTTATCACCTGTGCCGTTCCCAAATTAATTCCGTAATCAAGATAAGGTGAACAAAACGGAATTTGAAGAACGGAGCAAGGCGGCTCATAGGTCTTGCTGTTCGTGAGGGCTGCAATATAAAAATCTATTACCTCATTTATGGAAGTGCTTCTTGCAAGATCGGCATAAGTAGTATCAACATAAATACTGACTTCTTCATTGAAGGTTCCGAATACTACTTTTTCTACCATGTCTCTGTCCCTGAGTGACTGATACATGATGTCAACACCCTTTTTGCCAAGCTCTCCGCCGTTTTTTATCTCGATTATGTATTTGTAATCACCAATGCTCTCAAGATAGTCAAGCACGTCCTCAAGTCTCTGAATTCTCAAATCGTCGGGAACTGCTTCAAGCTCTGCATATGGGTATTCTCCGTCTTCGTTTTCAAACTTTGCACCCATATTGAGCTGTCTGAGCTCTTCATAGGTCTTATTTTCGGGTCTGACCTCTGTTTCACCGAAAACCTTTTCGGAATCAGAGGTTCTGTCAAGTGTGTCATCGTGAAGAAGAACGAGAACCCCGTCTTTTGTTATGTGAAGGTCAAACTCGAAAACATCAACGCCAAAAGCTGTGTCTTCGACACAGTTTTTTATCGCCATCAGAGTCTGCTCAGGAGCAATTCCCGCACCGATTCTGTGAGCTGAAATATCTGTACCTTCGTTAATATACGGATTATCGGTTTCATATTTTATGACTTTTTCAGGGTCAGAACGGTACGCAGAAGAAAGCTTCATAGCACCGAAAAGCACCGCCGTAAGTATAAGAAGGACCGAAATAATGATAATGATTGCTTTAATAAATCTCTTCACGTTTTATTCCTTTTCATCAGTTGCCAAGTAACATAAATTTTTTGTCTGCCTTTTTTGAAAGACTTCTTTGTATGAATAAGCACACAAGCAGAAGTGCAATGCTTGAACAGAGCAAAGCGGCCGTTCCTCCCCAAAGTACACAGACAGCAATTGCAAGTCCGCCGGTCAATAAAAACCCGCCGAAGCCTATAAGCATAGTCAGCATCGGAGAAGCTCCCTGCTTCACGGGAACACTCTCATTCTCCCAATCAAATTTGGGATACCTGAGATTCATCATAATTCCCACAAAAGCCATAAACAAAACAAATACAAGATGCAGTATGACCATGAGAAGACCGAGTACAAACTCCATGCCGAGTCCTATCCACAGAATAACCGACGAAATCAAAGTCAAAGGAGCACAAATAATAAAATGTGCATAAACCTTGGAGAAAATTATCGTTTTGGCAGGAACAGGTATGCTTTTTACGATCCAAAGCACTTTACCTTCAAGTGAAACAGATGCAGATGACACAATGCTAAGACTTATAAACAAAAGCCACAATGCCGCCGTACCCACAAAGATCATATCATCGGAAAGTCCGATATCAACGGTATTAAAGGGGTTTTTCACCACAAAAAAAACGGCACAAAAAACACTCATTAAAAGACCTAATCCACAGTTGAGAATATATGCGGGAATGGCAAAGAAACAAGAAATTTCTTTAAGAACAAGAGCTTTCGCCGGAGACTTTGCCTTCATTCCTTTTTTTATATATTTCTTATGATTTGCCCCTGCTTTTGCCGAAGCGATTTTAATAAATGTCTTTGAAAGCCATAAAATTACAAGTGCAAAAGGCACGAGAGCACAAAGAGCAAAAATAAGGAAAGAAACCAAATTGCCTGCCGAAACAGAAAGACCCAAATGATATACGGGGAACACATATCTGCCGACGAAATCCGCAATGGAATCCATATTTTCCGAGAAAGCGGTAATAACTCCCGTAGCATTGAAATAAACGTAAAAGTATATACCTAAAAAAGCAAGTGAAAATACAGTTGTAACAAGGCTTTTATTCTTTGCTTTTTTGGTTATTTCCGCCATGAGATACGCAAGAAGACAAACAACGGCAAGTCCAAGAAAGCCTAAAAGTAAAAAGTCAACAAAATAAATGACCGCACCGATAACGGTAAAGCCCACGTTAAGTGCATACACAATAAACGCAGGAATAATTATAAGCAAAGCAAATCCGTATTCAAGAATAAAAACCGAAACGAGACGAGAAAGAAGAATATATGCAGGCGGCACAGGCATTGACAGAAGAAGCTCGTTGTCTTTTGCTTCATATATAATACTCTTTGCGGAAAAGATACTGCCGAAGATCATAAAAAAGAAAGAGAAAAGTGCTGCTGCAGCAAAATAAAACCATCTGTTATCCTCAGGCAAAGCGGAAAGAATTCCTGCAAACATAGTAAAGAAAAGTCCGAAAAACACTACTCCTACATACAAAAACAGAAGAGCGAACAAAACGATTTTTCCTTTTCCCATTTTTGCCGTTTTGTTATTATTTGACCGTTTGGTTAAAAAACCGGCAAGAAGACGGTACAGTTGTATTTTAAGAAGTGTACGAAACATTAATGTTACCCCTCCACAAGTTCAAGAAACACATCTTCAAGAGAGGAGTCTCCCCTTACTTCATCCATAGTTCCCGAAACGATAAGCTTTCCGTCTTTGATTACGGCAACCTTATCGCAAAGCTTTTCCGCAACCTCAAGAACGTGAGTGGAAAAGAATATCGCTCCGCCTCCGTCGCAAAAGCTTCGCATAAGCTGTTTGAGCGTGTGTGTTGCTTTTGGGTCAAGACCAACGAAGGGTTCATCCATTATAATAAGACTCGGCTGATGTACAAAAGCGGCAATTACGGCAAGCTTTTGCTTCATACCGTGAGAGTATGCAGATATAGGAGTAGAAAGCTTTTCCGTAAGTCCGAGAAGCTCCGAATACTCTGCTATTCTCTTTTCCCTGTCTTCTTTGGAAACACCGTAAACATCAGACACGAAATTCAAAAATCTGATACCCGTCATAAATTCATAAAGATCGGGATTGTCGGGAATATAAGCTATCTTTTTTTTACATTCAATAGGTTTTTCTTTAACCGAAATTCCGTCTGCAAATATTTCACCCTTGTCAAAATCAAGAATACCCACACAGGATTTTATGGTAGTTGTCTTTCCTGCACCGTTGTGGCCGATAAATCCGTATATTTCGCCTCGTTTTATGGAAAGCGTGAGATCTTCAACCGCAACCTTATTTCCGTAAGTTTTAGTCAGATTTCTTATTACAAGCATATCTATAAGCTCCCTTTTGTAATTCTTTCAATATTATTAATAACATAGACAGAAAAATTCGCACCCGTAATGTGCTTTTTTAAACAGATGTAATCAAATGTAAATTATTGTTAATATATTATCATAAAAAGATACCTTCGTCAACAAACAATCTCAATTATAAACTGTTTTACTGTTGAAACTTGCTCTCCGGTATGGTATCATTATTGTATCATTATCATAGACCCGGAGGTCTCGTATGACAGCAAAAGAGCTCATATCAAAACATCTTAACGATCATCCCGAAGCGGAGCTTTGCGATCTTATAAAATTTTGCATTCACGCAGCATACGGTGCCGCCCACCTGAATGCTGACAAAGAAACAGTACAAAAAAGCATTGAAAACGAATTTTGTCTCTTTGAAGCGGATGAGACTGTTCCCGCCGTACTGAACATGAGAGACTATTGCCGACTTGAACTGAAAAATCCCGTTGTACGCTCAATCGGAGCAGAAAAAATTGCTTCCCTTTTCTGTCTCTCGGCGGCTGAAGATGCAGATACGGCACTTGAGCCATCACGTTTTGAGTTTTTTTCCGAGCTTCTGGAGGAAAGCGAAAAGTGTCTTTTAAACATAAGCGAAGAGGAGTCGGCTATGATGGCTGAGGTCTTTGATGCTTATAAAAGCGGGCTGTGGGTAGGAAGAAGCCACAGCCCAGCCTTCAAAGATGCCTATAAGCCCTCGTACAGAGTTATTTCGTCAAAGTATTCAAAGCTTTTTCCGATAATATACGAGGTCTGCAGGCTGTCTGAAAACAAGGACTCCGTCATAATTGCAATTGACGGCCCCTGCGCAAGCGGTAAAACAACAGCATCAAGCATTCTTTCAAAAATCCTTGATGCCGATATTATTTCTCTTGATGATTTCTTTCTTCCTTTTCATAAGAAAACAAAAGAAAGACTCTCAAAAGCAGGCGGTAACGTTGACAGCGAACGCTTCTCCGAGGAGATACTGCCCAATTTGAACCATTCCTCTCCCTTCACTTACAAAGCCTATTCCTGCTCAAACGGTGAGTTTTACGAAAAGAAAATAACAAAAAGAAAAGTCACCATAATCGAAGGTGTCTACTCAATGCTTCCGGAATTTAAGAATTATTACGACCTCAGAATATGGATTGACGTGCCAAAAGAAACACAAAAAAAGCGACTTCGGAAAAGATCGCCTGAGCTTTACGATCGCTTCATAAATGAATGGATACCCATGGAAAACAAATATTTTTCCGCTTTCAAAGTAAAAGAAGATTGCCATATCATAATTAATGAATAAAAACGGAGATAAACAATGAGACACACAACGCTATGTTATATAGAAAAAGACGGCTGTTATCTGATGCTTCACCGAGTAAAAAAAGAAAATGATGTGAACAAGGATAAATGGATCGCCATTGGCGGCGGTTTTGAAGAAAACGAAAGCCCTGAAGACTGTGCTGTTCGTGAAATATTTGAAGAAACGGGACTTACGGTAAAATCTCTCAAATACTGCGGCATCATAACCTTCGTTTCCGATGAATTCGAGGGAGAATATATGCATCTTTTCAAAACAGATGACTTCTGCGGTGAGCCTTGCGACTGTGACGAAGGAGTTCTTACCTGGGTAAAAAAGGAAGACATAAATAAGCTTCCCCAATGGGAAGGTGATAAGATCTTCTTTGAGCTTATGGAAAATAATTCTCCTTTTTTCTCGTTAAAGCTGGTATATTGCAAGGAAATTCTCGTCAGTGCTTATCTGAACGGCAAAAAGATCAAATAGTTTCAAAGATGAACTCTTAACATTATATTATAAATAATGTGAAATTAAACCGAAACGCCCCCGGTCGATGTGTAAAAATAACAAAAATCATGTTTGTTTTTACGCAAATTAGAGGAATTTCATCAATAGTTTACTTTTTTAAGGTTGACAATGTCGGTTAATTGTTATAGAATAGGTTGATTTTATAATTATTTTAAGGAGAAAAACCTTGAGAAACCTCAAAACCGCATTTAGTGCAATCCTGGCAGTCATAATGCTTATCACAGCTTTTCCGCTCAGCATTTCTGCCGCAACCGACTCCACCGATAACTACTACACTTCGTCAAGTGCCATCTCATCGATCAAAGACATTTCAAACTGCACGATAACTTTAGACAATGGGTATGACTGTGCCTTTGTTCTCGCAAACGGCTCCACACCCTCCGCTAAATTTCCTGTAAAAAATTATGCAAACGGACTTGACTATGCGGTAATTACATACAGAGTTCCCAAGATCAACAGTGCAGGTGCCTCAAAGGGTAATATCGAGTTTAAAAACGGAAGCAATACCGTTGTATCGAAGTCACTCTATTGGGTTAGAGGCTACAGATTTTACAGCACAATAATTGACGTTTCCGAGCTCTCCTCTTGCGACAGCGTTGTTATCAACTTCTTTGACAACTGCGGAAAAGGCGACAGTGCACGTATCTACTCCATTTCCTTCTGTGCAACAGCAGAGGAAGCTTCCGCAAAAGCAACAGCTAACGAAACAGCAGCTAACGGTCCCATCGTAAACAAATATACGGAAACACAGCTTGCTTCCAAATCTTACGTACAGGAAGACTATATGCTTCCCTACTGGGATACCGACATCATATACAATGAAAACGTATATCCCCTCTGCAACAGAGACGGCTCTATCGACGATATTGAGCTTATGTACGACGTTGACAGAATAGTAAGCGTTAAGAACTATGAGCTTACAGAAGAATACAGAGAAGGCATCGACTATGAAATAGTTGACGGCAAGCTCAGAATTCTCACATCAGGAAATATTCCCACAGTAAGCTATGACCGTCATTACTTCACATACAATGCTTCCGGCACGTACAAGATGCGTACTCCCATCGGTAACCGCACATATGTACGTTTTGAAGAAGGCTACGGCATTCCCAAGAGCCAGCTTGCTATCACCTATACGCACACAGACAGCTGGGAAGGCTATATCCCCGAAAACAAGGGTGAAGGACTCCCCAGAACAAAGGCTAAGCTTGAAAACGGCGAAAGCCTTAACATCGTTCTTTTCGGTGACAGTATCACCAACGGCGGTAACTCCAGTAGCAACATCGGAATGCAGCCTTATGCTGAAGAATGGACAAAGATGTTTGCAGCAGAGCTCAGAAAAACATATCCTTCCTCTTCCATTTCCGTAACCAACACATCGATCAGCGGCGGAGCATGGGAAACCGCTGCACAGAACGTATACAATGCAATTACACCTTACAATCCCGACCTTCTCGTCCTCGCTCTCGGTGTAAACGACTATCAGTTCAAATACAGTGCTTCAACAGTTCTGGGACAGCTTGATTACGTGCTCGGCGTAGTTAAGGAAGAATGCCCCCATACCGAAGTTATCATAGTGGCACCTATGCTCTCCAACCCTGAGTGCTTTGATCCCGCCCTTCTCCATCAGTATGTCGAAGGTTACTACCAGAGAGCTGAGTGGTACGGAGATGCAGTAATCGCAGACGTTACACAGGTTCACGAATACCTGCTTGAAAGAAAGTTCTACACAGATATGTCTGCAAACAACCTCTGTCACCTCAATGACTTCCTTGCAAGAACTTACGCTCATACGATGCTCAAGACAATAATGCCCGAAAGTGCTTCTTACAATTACAAGGTACAGGCAAAGAGCCGTCTTGACTATATTACAAACAAATCTCTCTATTTTGAAGCCGAACAGGCTCAGATAACAGCGCTCATCGATGCTGCCAAGGTAGCTATTGCCAATGCAACAACAACAGAAGAGATAAGAAAGATCTATACAGATACAAAAACTCAGATCTGTACCATTCCTCAAAAAACAGACGTTGTATGTGCAAATACAGACTTTAACAACATTATTTTTGACAGCGAGCTTAAAACAAACCTTCTTACAGGTCCTCACTACGTGACAGCTGTATACAACGCAGGTGAGTCTGCTGCTGAGATCACAATAGCAAACTCCTCTGATCCGTATATTTCCCTCACTTATTCAGACAAATACCCCGCAAACGCAGACGACAACAAGTACGTAGTATTAACATACAAGGTACCTTTTTCCAATTCCTCTGCATCTGACAATACACAGCTTTACTTCTGTGCAGGTAACGTATACGCACCCGCAAGTGCGTCAAGCAAAACCTTCTCACCCATCAAGGACGGAAGCTACCACTCAATAGTTATTGACCTTTCAAGTGCAAGCTGGTGGAACGGAATTATTCACCAGATAAGAATTGACCCCTTCACAACCTGTTCAGCCTATGATAAGATGTTCGTTTACTCCGTAAGCCTTGCAGAAACAGAAGAAGAAGCAAACAAGATCGCTGTATACAACGAAGAAACCGCAAACCACACATATCAGCCTCCGTCACACACAGTAACCTTCACAAGCGAAAACTGTGTCGATTATACGTCTGCTCCCGTAACACTTCGTATAGCCGGCGATTCCGACGGTAACGGTGTTCTCAACGGCAAAGACTCTATCACGTTCAAAAAATTCAATGCCGGTATGCTTCAGACAGACGGAGACATCTTCGATATGAACCGTGACGGAAAGGTCAACCCCATGGATTCCCTGCTTCTCAAGAGAGTAATTGCAGGTTCAATTGAACCCGTTTCATTTGAAGCTGAAGGTGTTCTTACGGATGCAAGATTTGATGCCGACGAACACGCCCTCAGAGCAAGTGATACATCAGGTAAGTATCTGTATCTCAGCGATGAACATGAGCTTGATGATCCTGCATACGCAGTAGTTGTTTACAAAACTGTATCCGGTTCGTCTTCTATGAATATTTACGCAGGAAATAAAGTTGATGCTTCCATAAAGAAAACAGCTCCTATCGTAACAAACGGTTCTTATTCCTATTTCATCATCTCCCTTCCCTCCGACTTTGAAGGAAACGGACTTACTCTTGACATAACAGGCTTTGATATTTATATCGACAGCTTCGGTCTCTTTGAGGACAGCTCCAACATCCATAGCTTCTTCAAGGGAAGAGAAAACGAACGTTATATGATGTCAAGCGAAAACATCGAGATCACTTTCACAGATGAAAACATGAATAAGCTTGGTAACGAAAATCATACAGTATACTCCAACACAGACCCCGCCAACGTTCTCAAGCTCACAGTTGCCGAAAACAGAATAGACCCCTACATCTATCTTGACGTAACAGAGCTCGGCTTCTCTGCTGACGAATACAAGTATATCGTATATTCATATATGCTTCCTACCAGCACAAGCAACTACATTGAAAAGGCTCAGCTGTTCTTCTGCTCAGGCGGAGCACCTGTTCCTGCCGAAACTTCATCAAAGAAATTTGATCTTCAGAAAACAGGTAACTATGTAAATGAAATATTCGATATGACAGATGCAACTTACTGGAGCGGCGATGCAGCAGGTATCCGTCTTGACTACTTCTGCAACGCACAGCTTGACGACACCTGTTATATCAGATGCATCACATTCTGTAAGACCCTTGCAGATGCTGAAAGATATATTTCTACTTTACAGTAATTTATAAAAACGTTCGCACACTTTCCGTTAAGATAGTCTGCTTTTCAAGATTGACATGTGCGAATGAATATGGTAAAATAGGGGCTGTAAAAAAAACTCGTTAGTTTTTTTACAGCCCCTTTGTGGGGATAGGAAAAAATGCGCAGAATCAACAAACTGAGCCAAAACAACGCTTTTGCGTTGTTTTGGGATACCCGAAGGCGTACAAAGGTACGTCGAGCGGCGAAGTTTGTTTATAGCATAAAACTTAAATTTTACCC
>JAZSLF010000069.1:0-5842 GCA_045535205.1 Eubacteriales bacterium | reverse complement strand
GTCTGTATCGCAAGGTTTACGCATCTATAGACAACGTGTGTGTGTCAACTGCTTCATTATAGCTTACACGGGTGATGTTGATCCCCAAAGCAGAGAAGCATTTACTTGCTTTTTAAAATGCAATATGATTGGGCATTGATGTAACGTAGGTTTTTTTCATACGGATACCTCGGTTATCAGCATGTTTTTTCTTCGGCGGGCTTGCATTTGACGATTGCTTCCGTAACGTCTTTCAGTACAAGCTCACCGTTTTGATTGTAAACGTCAATGGAAATCTCTGCAAGACCGTTTTTTGCATTTCGCCTCACAAGGCTTGTTATTATTGCTTTTCCTGTCAAAATATCGTCTGCAAATACGGGTTTTAACCATTCAATTTTTGTCGATTTTCCAGCAAGAAGCTCTGTGCCGAAAAAATCTACCTCAAGATACTTTGCCCATACCGACATAAATGACATGACACCGGGTGCTATCAGCTTGCCGAACGGAGTTGACTTGGCATATTCCTCGTCTGTATGAAGCGGGATATTGTCATAATCGTGAGCAAAAGCAAGCATTTTTTCTTCTTTTATAACGGCAGGCGGAACATCTACCGTCATACCGAGGGTAAGTTCTTCGAAATACATTCTGTCACCTTTGTGGATTTTTAATGTTATATTGTTAGTATAGCATATAGTGTATAAAAATGCAACTTTAAGTGAATATTTAAATAAATTAAGCAGATGCCAATTAAAATAATTTCAGGCAAAACACGGATCAGATAAAAAGGGGCTGTAAAAAGTCGCTGTAAAGAAAAAAAGGCTATGCCATCAAAAAAATAGAGGCATAGCCTTTTTACACAATAACGGCGAAGCCGCGTATATCATCAAGACGTTAGTCTTGTATATCATCAATTCTGTAGGGATTGTATATCATCAAGCCGTAAGGTATGATACACGCTAAAGCGTGATGATATACAAAGTCGGTGTGCCGCCTTTGATGATATTCACCGCACTTTGTGAGGTGATGATATACCAAGCCTTACGGCTTGGATAAAAAATCGACAGGCAAAACCTGTCGATTTTTGGTGGAGGCGACGGGAGTCGAACCCGTGTCCGAAAACCTCTTAATATAACTTTCTCCGGGTGCAGAGCATCTTTTGAATTTCCCGCTTTTAAGCTTCGGTGCTCAAAATCTTAAAAGGGTAGACTTTTAATACCTGACAGTCTCAAAGCCTAAAGGACTGTGCATGTTCGCTACTGAATTGACGCCGTAGCCGAGGCCGTAGCATTCCTCGGGACGACGGGCCGCACTTTTGGCGGCATCGGCAGCGTTACGCTGCTAAAGCTACTCTATTGTTAGCGTTTAAATTTAATTGAGGCTTATTAAAGAGTTTCCTCAAACTCTACCCGCTTATCATACCTTGAAATCCCCGTCGAAACCATTACGCCCCCATGTATATAGGATTCGCTTTTTTGACGAAGTTATCCTCTGAATTTTTCAGCTCTTTCAATTTCTCTTTTTGCTTGGTTTTTGGCATCGGTCTCACGTTTGTCGTAAAGCTTTTTACCTTTGCATACACCGAGTTCAACTTTCACAAGTGAACCGGAAAAATAGAGAGAAAGGGGAATAAGAGTGTAGCTGTCTCTTGAAACAAGTCCCCAGAGCTTCTGTATTTCCTTTTTGTGCATCAGAAGCTTTCTGTCACGCAGAGGGTCTCGGTTAAAAATGTTACCCTTTTCGTAAGGGCTTATGTGTATTCCTAAAGCATAAATTTCACCGTTTATTATACGGCAATAAGAGTCTTTAAGATTGACAGTACCTGCTCTGAGACTTTTGATCTCAGTTCCGAAAAGAGAAATACCGGCCTCGTATGTGTCTTCAACAAAATAATCATGCCGTGCCTTGCGGTTTTGGGCAATTATTCTTTTAGTGCTTTTATCTGCCATGGCCGTCTCCTTTCAGAAAAATATACCGCAAACGAATTTTGTGCGGTGCAATAATCATACCATAACTTAAATTTATTTGCAATATGTTTTTCGCATAATTGTTTGCCGTTTTTATATAGTTTTGGTCGTTTAACCTTTTTAGTGCTTAATTAAGTACAAAGGGTGTATGTATTTTTTTTGGTATTTTTGTCAATATGCCAATTGACAAAAGGGAAGTATAATGATAACATTTAGGTGTACAATGTACAATTATGTTTACAGGAAGGTGACAAACATGCTTTATGTAATCGACACAGCACATATTGAAGAGATCAAAAAATGTGTTGAGATCTATCCCGTTGCTGGTGTAACAACCAACCCTACTATTATTTCCAAGGAAAATACCGATTTCGGTACGCTTATAAAAACTATCCGTGATATTATCGGTCCTGACAAGATGCTTCATATTCAGGCAACCTCTATGACTGCCGAAAAGATCGTTAAGGAAGCTATGGAGCTTCAGCAGTTTGTCGGCGGCGATTTCTACGTGAAGATTCCCGTATCCCCTGAAGGACTTAAGGCTACAAAGATACTTAAGAGAAGCGGTATCAAGGTAACGATGACTGCTATTTTCACACAGCAGCAGGCTCTTATTTCCGCTCTTGCAGGTGCTGATTTTGTTGCACCTTATATCAACAGACTTGACAACATTGTTTCCGACGGTGTTCATGTTGTAAGTGAAATAGTTGAACAGTTCAAGAATTACGATCTTAAAACTAAGGTTCTTGCGGCAAGCTTCAAAAACGTTGAACAGGTTCACAAGGCAGCTTGCGTAGGCAGCCACGCTGTTACTGTAAGCCCTGACATTTTTGAAAAGCTTATCTATCATCCTCTTACATATTATGCAATTGATGACTTTGAAAAGGACTGGGAAAGCGTTTACGGAGACAAGAAAATTCTCGATCTCATCGGAGACCGTTACTAAAATATTTTTGTGGGATATATCGTTTGGTATATCCCATCATTTTTAGTGGGAGTTAACATGAACTTAACAACAAAAGAAATAATCGAAGATCTGTATTCGGATCGAAAGAAAAAAGTTATTCTTGACTGTGATACGGGTGCTGACGGTGATGATCAATTTGCTCTTGCGTATCTTCTCACAAGTGACAAAGTCGATTTAGTCGGTGTGACCTCAGAGCCGTTCAATGAAAATTCAGCTGAAACGGTTGCTGACGGTGCAAAGGA
This sequence comes from Eubacteriales bacterium, assembly GCA_045535205.1. Lineage (GTDB taxonomy): Bacteria > Bacillota > Clostridia > Oscillospirales > CAG-272 > RUG14199. The sequence continues at coordinate 2,690 of JAZSLF010000069.1, read as the reverse complement.
GAATGAATATATTATATCCCTTGCCGAAAGAAATATTCCGTCGATCTGCGGTGCTGATACTTATATTACCAAAATAGGTAACGCAGTAAAATCCGAAGCCGTAGAATTTATTATAAATGAAGCAAAGAAAACGACAGAGCTGCTTTACATTGTGCTCAGCGGTTGCTGTACAAACGTTGCTTCCGCCATAATGCTATGCCCGGAAATAAAAGATAAGATCGCAGTAGTATGGCTTGCGATGTCTGATGTGTTCGGACAGTATCCCGGTGAGGAATATAATTTTCAAAACGACAGAATTGCGGGACAAGTTCTTGTAAACAGCGGTGTTCCGTTTCTTCTTATTCCCACAAAACTCATATATCCGTTCAGAAAAACAAAAGACGAGGTTGACAGACTGTTTTGCGGAAGCGGAAAGCTATGCTCTTATCTCAGAGCACGGTTCAGAGAAATATCATGGGCGCAGGGGCTTTGGGATCTTGGAGCAGTAGGCATATTTACTAAGCCTGAAGCATATTCCTTGGTTGAAATTCCATCTCCCGTTCTTAATGAAAACGGCGGTGTCGTCTGCTATGACAGTAAAAGAACTATTGCCTATGCTGAAAGGCTTGATACAAGCTGTGTTTTATATGATGCGATAGATCATATAATTAAATTCTGATTTTAACTCCGATGTAAGTTTAATTTGCATCGGAGTTTTGTTATAATATGCGTACTTAATGCTCGTGATTCTCTGGCACTCAAATAACTTCTTATGAAGTAAGGGAGTAAAGAAACCAAATAATATTTAATTAAACGGTGATACGCAATGCTTTTGTATATCACCGTTTTATTTGGTCAAGGGGTCCTCAAGTATTCCGCAAGGAATGCTTGGGGTTCTCTTTGAGATAAGTGATTCAATAGTTTTTTTAACAAAACAGCTGTGTTTTCATATAATTTAGTGAGACTGATTTACGGAGGCAGTAATGGAAAGACCATTTTCTACATACAGATTACTAACCAGAGGTGAAAATAGCTATTTCATAGGTGCAAACAGCGAAAGCGGTTTTATACTTGCGGAAAATGACAGCTTGTGCGAGGAAGGACACGACAGAGTTTTTATTATTAAAGGCGGTCCGGGTACGGGAAAAAGTACATTTATGAATAAAGCTGCGGAGGAAGGGAAAAAAGAAGGATATAACGTTGAGTATTTTTATTGCAGCTCTGACCCTGACTCTCTTGATGCAGTTGTTGTTTCAAAAAATGACTATAGTATTTTGATAATAGACGGTACTAACCCGCACGTAACGGAAATGAAATATCCCGGAACTATATCTGAAATTATAAATATAAGCTCTATGTGGGAAACGGCAACTCTGGAAAAGTATAAGGAAGAAATTTTTGACAATACAAAAAGAAAAAGCTTATGCTTTGAATCTGCTTATAAGTATTTATCTGCAGCGTCACAGCTTCACAGGTCACAGCGTAAGCTCTCTGAAAGAGTATGTGATTTTGATAAAATGAGTGAAGCGGTAAGTCGTTTTTGTTATCCGTTTAAAAAGATGCTCGGAAAGAACTCAAATGTTTATACAGATGCTTTTTCAATGAAGGGTACTGTTGCGATAAATCATTACTTTATTAAAGCTGAAAGTATATATTATTTAAGTGATAATTTTGGACTTAATGAAATTTATATTGATAGTATTGCAGCTTATCTCGAAAAATACGGAGTCGCTCACGTACGGCTTGTTTCACCAATAAACAGTAATATGTTAAATGCTGTATATATTATCCATGCAAAAACACTTGTTGTTTCAGCAAGGTACAGCGGCGATTTACCTCAGGGTAAGAACGTAAATATGAAACGTTTTTTGAATGGAGAGGAAAGTGCATATAAGGGAAGATACCGTTTCGGTGTAAAGTGTGAAAACGCTTTGTTTGAAGGTGCTTTTGAATGCCTTGCGGAAGCTTCGAAATATCATTTTGAGCTTGAGGATATATATAAAGAGGCTATGAGCTTTAGAAAGTTAAACCGAATATATTCCGATAAAATAGCTTCTGTTTTAAAGAATCATTAGTATCAGGCGATATGTGACCGCAGTATTTGCAGTTTACATATCGCTTTTTTGGAATATAATCCGATGCTTCGTAATAGACTTTAATGAAAGGAGCAGAAAATGTGCAGGAGCTTTAATGATAATAAGTATTTTAAAAGTGCCGTTTCTTATTTGCCTATCAGATTGTCCGAAGGAATTCGTACAAGCTATAGCGGCCCAATAGACGCAGTAACGGAAATACGCATAGGCATAGGTTGGGAAGTTCAGATAACAACGGATAAGAAAAATGAATTTTTACCGATCGTATGTACAAGCGATGATATGCGATACATAATAAGAAGCTTATGCGGAAATTCCGTATATTCCCACAGCGATACGATGAAAGAGGGATTTATTACGACATCTGACGGCATACGGGTAGGTGTTGCGGGCAGAGCCGTTTGTGACAACGGTAAAGTAAGCGGAGTAACTGATGTTACATCAATAGTTATCAGGATACCGAAAAGGTTTCCGGGAGCTGCAAATGAACTGTATTCACTTCTTGAAAGCTACAGTTGGCAGGGCGGAGTTCTTGTATACTCGAAGCCTTCCGGCGGCAAAACGACATTACTTCGTGAGCTTGCAGCACTTATAGGAACGAAAAAAACATATAAAAAG
>JAZSLF010000061.1:0-3559 GCA_045535205.1 Eubacteriales bacterium | reverse complement strand
AGAAGGAAACTCTCGGAGGATATTCTTCAAATGTTCATTTTGACAGCTTTGAACAGCTTTACTCAGCCTTTATAAACGACCTTGAGAATAAAGTGGTTTCCCTTGCAAATTGGAGAAGAAGCTTTTTCGAGGGTAAGAATGAAGAAACAAATGAGTGGATTTGGAAAAAGACATATCCCTGCACCGTTGTATCCCTGTTTGAAAGGGGCTGTATTGAAAAAGGTCTTTCTTATCTTGAAGGAGGGCCCCTTTACAACGTAACCTCTCCTCACATCGGAGGGCTTCCCGATACGGCAAACAGCCTCTATGCCATAAAGAAGCTTGTGTTTGACGAAAAAAAGATCAGCTTCAAGGAGCTGATGGAAATACTTGAAAACAATTGGGAGGGCAAAGAAGCTCTGAGACAGTACGTGCTCACAAGGTACGTATACTTCGGAAATGACAGCGACGAAGTCGACGGTGTTGCCGCAAGGCTCGTTTCGGATTTCGCCGACATGTGCGACAAACAGAACGGAAAATGCGGCTACGCTTTTCCTGCAGGTATCAGTACATTTGGCAGACAGCTTGAATGGGCGCCCTCAAGACTTTCCACACCAAGCGGCAAAAGAGCAGGAGAGGTGCTTTCGGGAAATCTTTCGCCCACACCTTATACGGATTATAACGGACCTACTGCCGTTATCCGTTCCTACTGTAAATGCGACCTTTCAAAAACGGTGTCAGGTGCCGCTCTTGATATTATGCTGATGCCTCAGATTTTAAAGGGAGCAGATGGTATAACTGCAATAGTTTCACTCATTGAAGGCTTTGTAGCTGAAAGCGGCCACTTTATGCAGCTTGACGTTGCTGATACAGAGCTGCTTCGAAAAGCTCAAAGAAATCCCGAAGCATTCAGAAGTCTGTCAGTTCGTGTTTCCGGCTGGAACGCCCGATTTGTCACCCTCGATAAAGAGTGGCAGGATATGATAATAGCACAGAGGGAAAAAGAAAATTAAAAAGAACCTCAAGTCAGTACGGCTGACTTGAGGTTCTTTTGTTAAGCTTGAATTTGAGAGTATATCTCATCAAACACAGCATACAGATTATCCTCTGAGTATTCTATCTCGGAGGAATACAGTCTTGCGGTCTCACACATATCGGAAAAATCAAATTTTCCGTATTTTGTCCATGAAAAAGCACCGATGCAATAAATGACATTATAGGATATAACTGCAAATAGTGCCCTGACTTTTGCCTCATCAAAATCGGGAGCATTTGCAAAATGGCGGTAAATAAAATAAACGATAAGCTGTTCAAATTCATGACTTCTTTCCTTCATGTACATATCGAAGCCGTCAAAGTCTGCTTGACAGATACCGTTTCTTGTTTCAGAAAGAACTTCAGTCCACTTTTCATCAAGTCTTTCGAGAGAAAGAAGAAAGTCAACCCATGCCGGAATATCAGCTTTGGGCATTTTGCATTCGCAAATGGAGAGCATATCGTTTATTCTTTCCTTAATACTTTTATTTCTGTTTTGAAGTGCAAGAATTATTCTGTCTCTCAAAATAATTATTTCATCTTCGCTTTCAGAGGCAACACCTTCAAGGTGCGAAGCCTCTTTTTTACCGATGATCAGAGAAGCCGCCGCTTCACAACAAAGGCCAAGACCTGTTTCCACTCTGCCCGGAAGCTCGTTTACAAATCTGGGATGAAGGTCGCATATATGACAAAGATGCTCCTTGCCTAAATTAATTATTATTTCACACAGGTTTGCTTCATTCAAAAAAGGACAGCGGTCATTTTCCTTTAATATAAAATGGCATGGTTCATCATCTGAAATATTCGCTTTCAGTTTTTCTCCGAGCTCTCCTTCGATGCTTTTATAGTATTCTGCCGTTTTTTCGTCAATATCTATTTCCCAACCGATACAGCAGCTGTGACGGCAGTTTCCCTTTATACATTCAAATTTTTTATAATAATCGGGATAAATATACTCCGTAAAAACACCCCCTTATTATCTTAATTCTATCACACCTTACCCTGTTTCGTCAATGGAACAGCTTTTGAATATTTTTTTATTATAAGGAAATAATACATATACTTTAAAGCGTAACGGGAGAGCACATGAGCATTATAAAAACCTTTGGAGCATATATTATTTCTTCAGCCTCCGTAGTCGGTTCACAGGAGAAAAAAGGACCGCTGGGCACATACTTTGATCTTTGCGATACCAAAGACGATACCTTCGGCAAGGAGTCCTTTGAAAAAGCCGAAAGTGAAATGCAGCGTCTTGCCTTAAAATGTGCCATGGATAAGAATTCAATGTCTGACAAAGACATTGAATTTATCTTTGCGGGAGACCTTATAAATCAATGCATCAGCTCAGGCTACGGTCTGGCGGACTTCGACGTGTCCTTTTTCGGTATTTACGGAGCTTGTTCTACATTTGCCGAAGGTATGATCCTGTCGAGTGTACTTTCGTCATTTGCCAAAAAGAATTGTGCCGCTGTCACATCTTCCCATAACTGTACAGCTGAAAGGCAGTTTCGCTTTCCCTTGGAGTACGGGGCACAGAGAACACCAACAGCACAATGGACTGTAACGGGAGCAGGCTCCGTCATAATTTCACCGTCTCCAAAGGGTTCTTGTGACGTAAGAGTATCAGACGTTCTTGCAGGAAAGGTCGTCGATGCGGGAATAACAGACGTAAACAATATGGGTGCCGCCATGGCACCTGCGGCGGCAGATACCATTGAGCGTTATCTTAAAGAAAGCGGCAGAGAGGCCGAAAGCTTTGACTATATCATAACGGGAGATCTCGGCTTTGAGGGCTCCTCCATTCTGAAAGAGCTTCTTTTGAAAAAGGGAATAGATATATCCTCACGTCATACAGACTGCGGAATGGAGATATACGACGTAAAAAAACAGGATATGCACGCAGGCGGTTCGGGATGCGGCTGCAGCGCTGTCGTTATGGCATCTTATTATCTCAGCCGAATGAAAAAGGGTGAAATAGGAGATATGCTTTTTTTAGGTACGGGAGCTATGATGAACGCCATGAGTCTTCAGCAGGGAAATTCCATTCCCGCCATAGCTCACCTCGTTCATATAGTTAAAGGGAAGTGAGGCTGTTTATATGACTTATTTATGGGCATTTACCGTGGGCGGACTTCTTTGTATTATCGCTCAGATACTCATTGATAAAACGAAACTGACTCCTGCCAGAATACTTGTGGGGTACGTCGTCGGCGGTGTTCTTTTAGGGGCTGTCGGGCTCTACGAGCCACTTGTGAACTTTGCGGGAGCGGGTGCTAAAGTTCCACTTACAGGCTTTGGCTACGTAATCGCAAAGGGAGTAAGAGAAGCAATAGACGAAAAGGGATTTATGGGTATTCTCACAGGCCCTCTCACCGCTTCAGCCGCAGGAATTTCTGCCGCCCTCGTTTTCGGTCTCCTTGCCGCTGTTATATTTAAAGATAAAAAGAAAAAGTGAAAAAAGCCCCTCATATTGTTATATTACAATGTCTGATATTTGGGTTGCCTTTTACTTGCGACAACTTGAAAATCTTTTATCAATAAAAAA
>JAZSLF010000019.1:0-11474 GCA_045535205.1 Eubacteriales bacterium | reverse complement strand
ATAACAACCTTCTTAGCACCTGCATCGATGTGAGCCTGGCTCTTGTCCTTGGAGCAGTAGAAGCCTGTGCATTCAAGAACAACGTCAACACCGAGTTCACCCCAAGGACAATCCTTAGCGTCCTTGCAAGCGTAGATCATGATTTCCTTGCCATCAACGATGATGGAGTTTTCTGTGGATTCAACTGTGTGCTTGTTTTCGCCGATGTAGCCGAGGTAAGAACCCTGAGCTGTATCGTACTTGAGAAGGTGAGCGAGCATTTCGGGCTTTGTAAGGTCGTTGATAGCAACAACTTCATAACCTTCTGCACCGAACATCTGACGGAAAGCAAGACGGCCGATACGACCAAAACCGTTAATAGCAACTTTTACTGACATGTTTTTTTCCTCCGGAAATTTATATTTGTTTTTTAAAGCATTTTTTGACGGTACTACCATCACAGCATATTATATACTAAAAATGCGAAAGATACAAGTGAATTTTATATTTTTTCCAAAGTTTATTAATTTGTACAAAAAATACCGATATTTTACTTGCAAATTATAAGAATATTCAAAAATTAAAAGCTTAATAAAAAAAGTCGAACGCAGACTTGACATTTTAATACTATTATGTTATACTTTTTTGGTGAACGGGATAAAGCCCGTCTCTCTGCCGTCAAAAAACTATAACAAATCGGCGGCCGAAAGTCCATAGGGAGGTAATTTACATGGAAAAGCTTATGAATTCTTACGAAACTCTGTTTGTCGTAAATCCCCAGCTTTCCGAAGAAGAAACAAAGAAGGTTATTGACAAGTTTGTTTCTATCATCGGTGCTGACGGTGAAGTAGCAGAAGTTAAGGAATGGGGCAAGCGTAGACTCGCATATCCCATCAACGACCTTAACGAAGGTTACTATGTGCTCGTTGATTTCACAGCAGCCGGTTCTGTTCCTGCAGAGCTTGAACGCCGTTTCAGAATTGACGAAAACATCATGCGTTCTATCGTGATCCGTCACGAAGACAAGTAATTCTGGTAAAAAATCAGAAACAAGGTGCCCACGGGCAACAGACAAAATAGTGTTAAGGAGTAAACAGAGAGATGGCAAACTTCAATTTCAATAAAGTTATCCTCGGCGGTAGACTTACTGCTGAACCGGAGCTTAAAACAACATCTACCGGCACACAGTACGTTAATTTTTCTATCGCAGTAAACCGTCCTTATTCAAAGGGTGAAGAACAGCAGGTTGACTTTATCAACGTAATCGCATGGAGACAGAGAGCAGAATTTGTTTCCCGTTATTTCAGAAAAGGAAGCTCCATCTGTATCGTTGGCTCCATTCAGACAAGATCCTGGACAGATAATCAGGGTAACAAGAGATATGCAACAGATGTTGTGGCAGACGAAGTAAACTTCGTTGACTCTAAGGGCGAAGCTCCTCAGGGTGCATCTCAGAACACTTATGTTCCCGACAGCTATTCAGCACCTTCATTCACGACTGAGAACACACCTAAGTTCGAGGACGTAACAGACGACGAAGAATTGCCCTTCTAAGAAGCAATTCTCAAAAAAACAAATTAAACGGAGGATTAAGTAATGGATACAGAAAAGACTGTTGATACAGAAGTTGTTGCAGAAGAAGTTAAAGCTGAAGCAACAGAAGTAGAGGCTGCTGCTCCCGCTGCTGAAAACACAGAGCGCCGTGAGTACACACAGAGACCTCGTCAGAACAACCGCAAGAGAAAGAAAGTTTGTGCATTTTGTGCAGAAAAGATCGAAGATATCGACTATAAGGATACTCTCAGACTCAGAAAGTACACAAGCGAAAGAGCAAAGATTCTTCCTCGCCGTGTAACAGGCACATGTGCAAAGCACCAGAGACAGCTTACAATCGCTATTAAGCGTGCAAGACAGGTTGCTCTCATGCCCTACATTTCTGACTAAGTTAAATAGTACGGATATAAAAGCTCTCTTTTTAAGGGAGCTTTTAATATTTTTAATAATCAGGGACATAATAAACAGAAAATGGAGAGTAGATATGAAAATTCTTTTTTACGATACTAAAAGCTATGACAGAGATTCATTTGAAGCAATTGTACATGGATATGACGGGATAAAGCTTGAATATCTTGAAGCTGATATTTCCGTCAGAACTGCAGGGCTTGCAAAGGGATATGATGCTGTCTGTGTGTTTGTTGCATCGGAGGTTACGGGAGACGTTGTTAAGATTTTGCATGAAGCAGGTGTTAAATTGATCTTACTTCGCTGTGCCGGATATAATAACGTTGATCTTGAAAGCTGTGAAAAATACGGAATAACTGTTATGAGAGTTCCCGGCTATTCTCCGGAGGCGGTGGCAGAGCACGCAATAGCTCTTGCACTTGCGGTAAACAGAAGAATTCACAAGGCATATATTAAGGTCAGAGAAAATAATTTCAGTCTCATCGGACTTACGGGTAGTAATTTTTACGGAAAAACAGCAGGAATTATAGGAACGGGAAAGATCGGTTCAGCCATGTGCCGTATTTGTAACGGCTTCGGAATGGACGTTATTGCTTACGACAATTACAGATCGAAAGATCTTGAATTTGTTGAATACGTTTCGCTTGATGAGCTGTTTCAAAGAGCAGACCTTATATCACTGCATTGTCCCTTGACCGATGAAACCTATCATCTTATTGATACAGAGTCAATTGAAAAGATGAAAAACGGAGTAATTCTTGTGAACACATCAAGAGGAGCTCTTATTAAAACCAGCGATCTTATAGCGGGAATAAGAGACAGAAAGTTTTTGGGAGTCGGTCTTGACGTGTATGAAGAAGAAAATGAAAATGTCTTTGAAAACCGTGAAGACGATATACTTGAAAGCTCTGTTACGGCAAGACTTTTGTCTTTCCCCAACGTTATCGTAACTTCTCATCAGGGTTTTCTTACTCACGAAGCACTCAGTGCCATAAGTGAAACCACTCTTGATAACGCAGTATCATACGAGGAAGGCGAACCAAACGCAGAGAATATCGTCAGAAGTATGTGAGCTTGTACAAAATTAAACTAATTAAGCTTTGTACTGTGTGCTTACCCCCTTGATTTAGATTAATAAAAAGGTTATAATAATTAGTAGTTATTATAACCTTATTTTTTTGTTCGGAGTTTGACCAATGAAGAATTTACTTGTTGTAGACGGCAACAGCATCCTCAACAGAGCGTATTACGGAATACGCCCTCTTACTACTAAGGAAGGGATTCCCACCAATGCTGTTTACGGCTTTATAACGATAATAAAAAAGCATATTGATGCCTTGAAGCCTGATTATATGGTCTGTGCCTTTGACCTTCATGCACCGACCTTCAGACATAAGGAATACGAGCTCTATAAGGCAAACAGAAAAGGAATGCCCGATGATCTGGCGGCTCAGCTTCCCTGGGCAAAAAAAGTTGCAAAGGCTCTGGGCTTTACCGTGGTAGAGTGTGAAGGCTATGAAGCTGACGATATAATAGGAACGGTTTGTTCGATGGGCGACAACGACGGAGCAATTCATTCTTATGCACTCACCGGAGACAGAGATTCTCTCCAGCTTATAACAGGAAATACGTCTGTAATACTTGTAAAAACCAAAGAAGATATTATATATACACCTGAAAAATTCAAAAAAGATTTTCACGTAACCCCTACCGAATATATAGACGTAAAAGCACTTATGGGCGACTCCTCAGACAACATACCGGGAGTAAAGGGAATAGGTGAAAAGACAGCCTTCAAGCTTATCGAGGAAAACGGAAGCCTTGAGAAGATTTATGAAGATACCGAAGCCTTGTCCGTAGGCAAAAGTGCAAAGGAAAAAATAGCCGCAGGCAAAGAAGCGGCATTTACTTCAAGATTTCTTGCAACAATAATTAAGGATGCTCCCATCGGCGTGGAGCTTGATGACATAAAAACTGACGGCTATAATGCAAAAGAGCTTTCTGAGCTGTTCTTGAAGCTTGAGTTTTCCGCATTGTATAAACGCTTCGATTTTTCGGGGTCTGCAACAGTTGAAGATGAAAGAGCAGATTTTACAGTTCCCGAATTTGCAGAAGCCGATTTTGACACTCTCGTATCTCTTGATGATGAAACAGCATTTGTTTCAGTATCAGGTGAAAAAATGTATATCGTCAGCGGCGGTAAATACCTTTCTGCTTCACTTGAAGAAGTATACGCTTCGGGTATTCTTACTAAAAAGAAAGTAGTATGCCACGATTTAAAAACTCTTACAAAAACAGTAGGCAGCTATAATATAAACTGTGTTTTTGATACGATGCTTGCAGGCTACCTGCTTTCATCGGGGGCAGGCAGCTATCCTGTGGAAAAGCTTGTTTTTTCATATCTGAAAAGTGCCGCAGATGATATGAACCTTGACGGTGCGGGAGAGGCATATGCGGTATCCGTACTGTATCCGATTCTTCTTTCCGAGCTTGAAAAGCAGGAAATGGAAAAGCTTCTTCTCGATATTGAGATTCCGCTTGCCATGGTTCTTTCTGAAATGGAAAAGGAAGGAATGAAGCTTGATTGTGAAGGACTTGAGAGTTATTCAGCCGAGCTTGTAAAGCTGCAGGAAATGCTTGCGGCGGCAATTTATAACTCCGCAGGCCATGAGTTTAATATAAATTCACCTAAGCAGCTCGGACAGGTGCTTTTTGAAGAATTAAAGCTTCCCGTTATCAAGAAGACCAAAAGCGGTTATTCTACCAACGTTGATGTTCTCAACGCCTTGAGACCCTATCATGAAATAATCGGTGATATTCTTTCTTACAGACAGGTCACAAAGCTCATTTCTACCTATGCAGAGGTGCTTCCTCGCCTTGCTGACGAAAAGGGAAGAATACACACTACCTTCAATCAGACAGGTACAGCAACGGGACGGCTATCCTCCAATGATCCCAATCTTCAGAATATTCCCGTCAGAGGAGAGCTTGGCAGAGAAATAAGAAAATACTTTGTTGCCGAGAACGGCTGTGTTCTTATAGATGCAGACTATTCTCAGATCGAGCTGAGGGTTCTTGCTGAAATTTCCGGTGATGCCAATATGAGCGATGCGTTTATTTCGGGCAAGGATATTCATACGGCAACAGCGGCACAGGTCTTTGACGTGTCAGAGCTGATGGTGGATGATGAGCTTCGCCGACGTGCGAAAGCTGTAAACTTCGGAATAGTATACGGTATAGGTGCATTTTCTCTCTCTCAGGATCTCGGTATATCAAGAAAACAGGCTGACGAGTATATAAAGAATTATCTGCGTACTTATCCCGATGTAGACAAATATCTTAAAGATACCGTTGCAAACGCAAAAGAGACAGGCTATACTCTCACATTCTTCGGAAGAAAAAGACTTATCCCTGAGCTTTCCGCCTCCAATAAGAATTTGCAGGCATTTGGCGAGAGGGTTGCCATGAACAGCCCCATTCAGGGAACGGCGGCGGACATAATCAAGATCGCCATGATAAACGTTTCAAAGGCTCTCAAAGAGTCCGGCATCGAAGCAAAGCTTATAATGCAGGTGCACGATGAGCTTATAGTCGAAGCATCAAAAAAAGATGCTGATAAAGCCGCTGAAATTCTGAAACGTGAAATGGAAAACACAGTTAAAACCACAGTTCCCATGCTCGTTGAAATATCCATGGGTGCAAATTGGTACGAAGCTAAATAGGATTATAGGGGAACTTTTGGAAAAGTTCCCCATACCCCTCAAAACTTTTGAATATGCCAATATAAAACAAGTCGATATGTTTTATATGAACTTTTCGTATAACCGGAGGAGGATTATCGTGTATATTAAAAGGTTTGCGATACTGCTGTTGATGCTTGTATTAACATTGTCTTCATGTACTCCTGCTGATATGGATGACAAAGATGACTGTGAATATATGTTGAATGAAGAAACGGGACAAATATGCTTTATTGATGATGAGTTTTTTTACTTGGATGAAGGATTTTATAACACCAAACTTTATTCCGGTAAAAACAAGTTGTCTGAAAAGCTTATGACAGAACTGGGCATGGCTTTACATAACAAGCTGGTAGAATATGAGATCAGGGATATATATGCATACGATAACGCCGTATGGGTGTATGTAAGAAAGGCTTATGAAAAGTATCAGGCAATATACAGATATTCGCTTGAAACAAAAGAAATGGAGCCTTTTTTTGAAATCGATAATTTGACGTCATCCATATATTATACATGGTTGGTGATTGATTCAAAATTGATTTTTGCGTCAAATGCCGTTGACTGTAGCAGTAATGACTCAAATGAGTTTTTTGTTTCAGAAAACTACGGACTTTATTACATGGAAAAAGATGGGGAAATAATTTCAATTGACGAAAAAGTAATTTCTTTCGGAACCTCGGGGGAAAATCTGTATTATGTGAAAGAAGATGTCGGCGAGGTCTACCGTTTTGATTTTGAATCAAATAAAACGGATCGAATCGGAAACATTCCCGGAGTTAATTATTTGACAAAGCTGTATTATACTGACGATTATTTGGTGTTATGTAAAGGGATGGACAGCGAAGAGGCTGAACTTTGTTTGTTTGATCTGTTAACGGGAGAAAAACAGAGCTATAAGTTTGAAAGTGAGGTCTCCGATTTCATTTGCTCAGATAATTTTGCTTACTATACGGTAAGTGGTAAAAATAAACTGTATAAAATGAGTTTGAAAGATAAAAGCATTACGGAAAAGGGTGCCGAGTGGCTTGAGAACTTTGAAGAAAACAAACTCGAAAAAAACGAGGAGTATTCTTTCGTTGCAGCTTCAGATCTTGATCTTTATATCGTGGTTAAAGATGATTGGTTGCATATAATCGGATTCAATACTATATACCGTGTGAATGATGAAGGAATAAAAAAGGTCGTTAGATATTAAAAGCGTTGTGTAATTTCAAACGATCAAAATACTACAAATAAAATTAACGGAGCTATGTCGGTTTACAAAAATGTAAATCCTCATAACTCCGTTTTTTGAACGGTTATATGTCCTTGAACACATTAAACAAAACCACGTTGCAGACAAAATTTCCGTCTTCCTCGTAAAAATCCGCAAAACCGCCGACAGTTTCCGCCGTATCCCTTATAATACGGGTGCCGTAGCCGTGCTTCTCCTTATCAGGCTTGCTTGTAACCAGGTTGGGATTGGTTTCCAAAACAGACTTGTCAATTGAGTTCTTCATGCGGACGGTAAGACCTTTGTTAAATTCAAAAATATCAAGGTGTATCATCTTTTTTCGGCTGTCCTTTGAAGCGGTTATGGCATTGTCAAACATATTGCTGATAATACTGCAAAGCTCAATGTTAATATCGTCTCCGAAGTTGTTAATGGTAGTAAGAAACACCGATACGTCGTTCTTTTCAGCCTCAGCGATCTTATTGTTCAGAACTGCATCAATATATGCGTTGCCTGTTTCAACAAATCTTATTCCGGAGGATTGTTTATCCAGATACTCATCAATATATGCGGTTATTTCATCGGAGCCCTTTGCTTCTCCTAAACTGCGGATGACTTTGAGGGTATTGTTGAAGTCGTGTCTCGCTTTGCGAAGCTCATTATATTGAACCTTTGTTTCACGCATCGTCTCCGCCTGCATTTCTGCGTGCTGTTTTAAAAGCTTGTTTTCCGTTTCAAGCACGTTTCTCTGACTGTATTTGGCAAGTAACAAATACATTATAATATTTATTAAAATAACAAATGCTGCCGAAAGGGCACAGAAAAAATTGACCAAATAGGATTGACTTTGAAGAATAGCGTATGAGATCAAAACATAGGATACGGTAGATAACAAGATGCTGATCGAAAGCAAAAGCCATTCGGAATTATTGAGATTTAATGATCTTTTTTCCGTAATCTTTTTTATTATAAAAAGTATTAAGAAAAACACCAAGTTTGCCATTAGGACAGTTATAATTCGTGTGACGGAGCTTTGAGCTAAAAACTCATATATAGGCTTATTAAGAATGTACGATATAAAGTTTACTATTAAAACGCTTCCGATGGAAATTGCATTATTGGGAACCAATGCAACAAATATCTTTTTGCAGATCGGTCCCTTAAAGAATATTACTGCACAAACGAAAACAATTAGTGAGTATATAAATGAAGCCATACCCTCAAAAAAAGCTACGCTGTTACACAGAAGCACCGAACCGAATACAAGCAGCGTACACAACACAAAAGGTATGAACCTTGTTTTTTTAGTGCCTTTGTATTTAAGACATCCGCAGAGGAAATATGCAAATAAGACTGATTGCATCAAGCTTATTCCAAGCTCAAAAATGATCCAAAAAAATTCGTTCATATTATTATCTCCTGTATTCCGTATAAGCTTGATTTATTCGTGCTTTGTACGGTCTGCTTATATAAACAGTCTCTTTGTTTGAAAGAAGAATTGTATTATCAGAGCGTTCAAATCTTTCAATGTATTTTAAGTTTACCATATATCTGCTGTGCGTTCGGATTATATTTAAGGTTTCCATTTCAGACTGGATATCCGACAAAGATTCTCTCGTGTAATAGGGCTCCTTCCGTGCTGTCGTATAATAATATAAATAATGTCCTTGACTTTTTATGTATATAAGATCTTTTACACTCAACAATGTTTTTCCGTTGATTCGGTCATTGATACAAAAAGTGGTGAACATCTTTTTGTATATAAGATATTTTTTCACAGTGTGTTTTATTGCAGCAACTAAATTGTCTAAATCATGTTTGCGTATAAAATCAAATGGATGGTATTCAAATGTGTTGTATACTAACTCGACATTTGAAGTAAAGAAAACTATCTGTGTATTTGCGGTTTTTCTTTGAACTGTCTCCGCAACCTCGAAGCCTGTAAAAACCGGCATAGCAATATCTAAAAACATCAAGTCGTAGGTCGTGTTTTCTAAATCTTTGATCA
The DNA here is from genome assembly GCA_045535205.1 of Eubacteriales bacterium. GTDB lineage: Bacteria > Bacillota > Clostridia > Oscillospirales > CAG-272 > RUG14199. The sequence goes on along the minus strand of JAZSLF010000019.1, from coordinate 2,569 downwards.
AAGCCCTTGAGCTGACAAACCTTTTGACTTCAACAGAAACGGCGGCTTCTTCAAACGCTTTTTCTACACTCAATGCCACCATATTGGAAAATGCTTGCTCGTCATCGCAAACCGCAATACGTATCATACAAAGCTCCTTTCGACTTACAAAACCAAAATAAAATTATATCTAATTTACATTATAATAATATTATATCAGTTCACGTAAATTTTTCAATCCCCCGCTGTTACTGAATACAAAAATTTAACATAACCATGTCAAATTTGACTATTTTTTGCTAAACTTGCCAAATTGTGCGAAGCATATTGACAAATACGGAAAGACTCTATATTATAAGTGTAATAAAAAAGTGTTGGTCTATTGAATTTTTTTGGTAAAAACAATTAAGCTAATTGCATATACGGCGTGCTTTAAAAGGCAGTTCGTTTTTGCTTCTGAATTCAATTAAAGTTTTCAAAAACGGTGGATGTTAATGATTGAAATTCTTACGAGCAAGGTTTTAAAGTTCCTTGTAAAACAAAATGCTGTATCTGTTTTAGACGTTGAAAAATACAATTGGATGAAATACGGAATTGAATTGACAATTTCAACGATAATAGGGATTTGCAATATCTTTATATTGTCAATTCTTTTTGGTGATATTGTTAAAGGACTAATATTTATATTGGTCTTTGTTCCTTTGAGACAGTATTTGGGCGGCTATCATGCAGATACATATTTCAAGTGTAATTTGACGTTGGCGTTATGTTATTCGTCATATTTAATATTGTTGTTTTTCTTTCCTGAAATAAACAATGAAATTAGCATCGTTCTGTATGTGGTTGAATTAGTTCTCATTGTTTGCTTATTTCCTGTCGAGAACAAACATAAGCCTTTTAAAAACCAAAAGCATTATATAAGATGTAAAATTATAAGCATAATTGCATTCAACATATATTCGTTGATTGCGATGTTATTTAATATTAAAAATATGAGATATGGCAGTATAATACAATATTCATTACATATAGTAATGATTTTGGGAATTATAGGATATTTAAAAGAAAGGAGGAGAACCAATGAAAAAGTGGATTCTTAACAGCTTGGCTACTGTTATTTCTTTTGCTGTAATATTAATGGCAAATAACGCCAACGGAGCGGCTTCTATGTGGATGGTATATCAGCCTGAAGAACCCAAAAAGCCTACAGAATGAGAAATTTCATTCAAAGATGATTGGACTTTCGTATAGTGTCATAATAACAAATACAGTATGATATAAATCATTATAAATTCATCACAAAGTAAATATAGGCTATCAAAAGAACCCCGGGTTAGCTCTGCTGACTCGGGGTTTTTGTAGGCTTCAAACGTGAACAAATTGTAAATTTATTCTCTAAATCATACTTTCTATGTCAAACTTGCCTGTTTTTGCAAAACTTGCCAAACTCAAAAAATTTGTGTGTTGACAGGGATTTTTAAGTGTGTTATAGTCAAGTTAAGAAAATGACAGATGAAGAATTCCTTGAATACTTATTTGGGGATATTGATTATGAAAGTCTGACAATTTCTGTATTTAATTGATAACGGAGGACAATATGAAAAGGTTTTTGTTAATTTTATTATCTTTGTGTATGTTGTTATCGGTGATACCATTTTCGGTATCGGCGGGAGATAATCTTTTAGACCCTTTTTACGAAAGTTTACCTCCGTGGGATGACATTGATAACTATATTTATTATTCGGAGGGACTGCAGAAAGAAGGCTACAAACCAGGAAAGATTACAGTCTTTATGACGGAAGAATTTATGAGCACCCACGAAGCTCCTGTACCTTCCGACTTCATTGATACCAAGAATGATATATATTTGGGTGAAAATATAATTGATATCATTCATAAGGATTACTACGATTATAACGAGTTTGATATTATAATCGATGTATTTCAAGAACCATATTCGTTATCTATTGAAAGTACGATAAACTATTATATATACGCCCTCGAAGATTTATCGATAGTAAGAAATGAGGAAAGACAAAAAATTGTCGAAAAAGTTCGTCCTTATTACGTATACTCATACGGCACTCAACTAATCAATTTTACTGAAGTTGAAGATTATCGTGATTATGATAAATATTACTATTACAACAATGAAGATGACCACAAAGAAGAGGGATATATAACTAATGTAATTCTCTTAAAGGTAACCGATGAATTTGCATCGTTTGTTTTTAACAATTACAGTATGAGCGAAGACGGATATTACTATTTTGATTCATCCCTTTTCCCTGAAATCCAGAGCAAGATAAAAAGTTGTAAATTAGGCCCCCTTGCAAACACAGCTCATATTGTGCTCGAAAATCGCGGAGAAGAAATCGAAGATTATACAAAAGAACATATTGATGCATTTGTCGAGATCCTCAAATATTTAACCTATAACCCAAATGTAGTATCCGTAATGCCTAATAGCAGAATGGTCTATATTATTGAACCTACAGACCCCCCCGATTCCGAAACGGCAGAAACTTCTGACGCGTTAGACACAGAAACTACTGCTGCTGAGGAAACAACAACGGCCGAGGAAACAACA
>JAZSLF010000041.1:0-3195 GCA_045535205.1 Eubacteriales bacterium | reverse complement strand
GAACGAGCTGAAGTTGTACCGTTTGTCCAAACTTCAAGAACAAGTTTGTCGTAGTCTGTGATATTTCCAACACGAGTATTCTGTACGCTGTAATTGACTTTCAGCACCGGCGAATGCGATGAATCCATTGCGATAAGACCGATGGGAGCTGCTGAAGGCTTATTTTTTTCTGCCGACACATAACCGCGGTCTGTACCGATCGTGATTTCCATGTAGAGATTTGCGCCCTTGCTGAGAGTTGCAATGTGCATTTCGGGGTTAAGTATTTCAATATCCGAATCAGCTTTGATGTCTGCTGCCGTGATCACGCCTTCATCCTGAGCTGCGATGTACGCGAACTTGGAAGACTTTCCGTGAAGGCGAGCTATCAAGCCCTTCATATTCAAAACGATTTCAGCCACATCTTCTTTGATGCCGGGAATCGTAGAGAATTCATGCTGAACGCCATCAATTTTGATGGACGTTACAGCAGCACCCTGAAGGGATGAGAGCAGGATTCTTCTGAGAGAATTACCCAATGTGATTCCGTAACCTCTTTCGAGAGGTTCAACGATGAATTTTCCGTATTTACCGTCGTCGGATAACTCTGCTACTTCAATAGTAGGCTTTTCTATTTCTATCATATAACGCACCCTTTCTTTAATAGAATGTTGTTTCGTTCTTCATCTATAACGGTTTACTCCCCGCATCGGCGACAAAGCCCGAACCCGGTTTGATTATATTATAGAGTATTACTTGGAGTACAACTCGACGATATGGTGAACATCGATCGGGAGATCGATCTCTGCGGAAGTGGGAACTTCGACAACACTACCGGAGTTTGTGTTCTTATCGAGAGAGAGCCACTTGGGAAGGGGCTTCTGTTCGTTAGCTTCAAGAACTGCTTTGATCTTTGCAGAATCAAGGCTCTTTTCTTTGATAGCGATTACATCGCCAACGCTTACGAGATAAGAAGGAATATCTACTTTCTTACCGTTAACTGTGAAGTGACCGTGTGTGATAAGCTGTCTTGCTTCAGCTCTGGACATAGCAAAGCCGAGTCTGTAAACAACGTTATCAAGTCTGGTTTCAAGAATACTGAGCATGTTTTCACCTGTCATGCCGGGTTTCTTGGAAGCCATATCGAAGTAGAGAGCGAACTGCTTTTCGAGAACGCCATAGTATCTCTTAACCTTCTGTTTTTCACGGAACTGTACACCGTAGTTTGTAAGCTTTGTGCGGTTAGCCCAGTGAGGACCGGGGATCTTGGGATCCTGGTTCATAGGGCATTTATCTGAATAGCATTTTTCACCTTTAAGGAAAAGCTTTTCTTTTTCACGTCTGCACATTCTGCAAACGGGACCTGTATATCTTGCCATTTCAATAAACCTCCAATACCATTATACACGGCGTCTCTTAGGCGGACGGCAGCCGTTGTGAGGGATAGGAGTAACGTCTTTGATCATGCTTACTTCCATACCTGCTGTCTGCAAAGCTCTGATTGCAGCTTCACGACCCTGGCCGGGGCCTTTAACGTATACTTCGACAATTCTCATGCCGTGTTCCATAGCAGCCTTAGCAGCCTGTTCTGCAGCCATCTGTGCTGCGAAGGGTGTGCTCTTCTTGGAGCCTTTGAAGCCCATGCCGCCTGCTGTTGCCCATGATACCGCATTACCGTTAAGGTCTGTGATGGTAACAATGGTGTTGTTAAAGCTGGAACGGATATGAACGGCACCTTTAAGAATATTCTTTTTGTCCTTACGTCTCTTGATGGCAACTTTTTTGCCTGTAGCTTTAGCCATAATTTATATCCTCCCTGCCTTATTTCTTCTTGTTTGCAACAGTCTTTGAAGGACCTTTGCGTGTTCTTGCATTAGTTTTAGTTCTCTGACCTCTTACGGGGAGACCCTTTCTATGACGAACGCCTCTGTAGCATCCGATTTCGATAAGTCTCTTGATGTCAAGAGCTGTTTCTCTGCGAAGGTCACCTTCAACAGTTACATTTTTATCTATATAATCACGGAGAAGAGAAACGTCGTTCTCTGTGAGATCTCTGCATCTGATATCGGGATTGATACCTGTTGCTGCGAGTATTTCTTTAGATTTGCTGGGGCCGATGCCATAGATATAAGTGAGACCGATCTCAACTCTTTTTGCATTGGGCAAATCTACACCTGATATTCTTGCCATGTTTTGAATACACCTCCAAAATTTTAACTCTGCTTAGCCCTGCTTCTGCTTGTGCTTGGGGTTCTCGCAGATTACCATGACTTTACCTTTTCTTTTGATTACCTTGCATTTATCGCACATGGGCTTTACGGAAGGACGTACCTTCATAATGAAAACCTCCTTAATTATTGGCGTCGCTCTTTCTGGGAGCTCCGCGCCAGATGATTCTGCCCTTAGTAAGGTCGTATGGTGACATTTCCAGAACAACCTTGTCTCCGAGCAATATACGGATATTGTTATCTCTCAACTTACCTGAAATATATGCTGTAAGTTTGTGGCCGTTTGCCAACTCAACAATAAATTTCGTGTTGGGAAGTGTTTCAACAACAACACCCTCGACTTCGATTATGTTCTCTTTCGCCATTATTGTGTCTCCTCTTCTGTAAGGAACAGATTCATAGCTTTCCTCACCTCTGCGTCTTCGGGAATCAAGCCACTGTCAAGTTTATTCTGAAGCTTTTCACTTGAAATCATTCCCGCATACATGAGGTGCTTAATTTTTTTTCGCTTCGGAGAATCTACTCTCCTGAGCTTGCCATCAACAATCAATGCGTAATTCTCATCGCGGTCAAGAACTATGAAATATCTTCCCATGTCTCTTCCCGCAGTGGATAACACCACGCACCCTTTGCCAATGTCTGTACTCATATAGATCCTTTCAGCCGTTCACCACGGCTTACGAACAAAGTTCTTCTTTGGTTCAGCCCTGAACCGAGCCTCCGTTTGTCCGCTTTATGGAGATGTGAGTATTAACGGCTCACCGTCAGTTATTGCAATACTGTTTTCATAATGGGCGGAAAGTTTACCGGCCCTAGTAACAACAGTCCATTTATCCTTAAGTACCTTTACGTGCGGAACGCCGAGATTTATCATCGGCTCAATGGCAAGAGTCATCCCTTTTTCAAGTCGTCTGCCTTTTCCTTTGATACCGTAGTTCGGAACGTCAGGTTCTTCATGAAGATGTGTTCCCAAACCATGCCCTACATA
>JAZSLF010000066.1:0-9259 GCA_045535205.1 Eubacteriales bacterium | reverse complement strand
CAACGTTGCCGCTGACCCTCTGTTCACATTGTCTTATACGGGTGTGAACGGCGGTCTTGTTATCTGCGTTGCCGATGACCCCGGCATGCACTCCTCTCAGAATGAGCAGGACTCCCGTCATTTTGCAATCGCTTCAAAGGTTCCCATGCTTGAGCCCGCGGACTCTGCAGAAGCCAAGGAATTTACAAAGACGGCGTTTGAGCTGTCCGAAAAGTATGACACTCCCGTTCTTCTTCGTATGTGCACAAGAATTGCACACTCTCAGAGCATCGTTGAAACGGCAGAGCCCGTTTCCATCGAGGAGAGAGAATACGTAAAGAATCCTCAGAAATACATCATGGCTCCCGCAAATGCGATACGCCGCCACCCCTTCGTTGAAGAAAGATGTGCAGCTCTTGCAACGCTTGCTGAAGGCTGCTCTCTCAACCGTGTTGAATGGTCTGAGGACAAGGCTCTCGGCATCATCACGTCGGGCACGTCGTATCAGTACGTAAAAGAGGTTTTCGGTGACACGGTCTCCGTACTCAAGCTGGGTCTTGTGAACCCTCTGCCCACGGAGCTTATTAAAGATTTTGCCGCAAAGGTTGACAGAGTCGTTGTAATAGAGGAGCTTGATCCTGTTATAGAAACACATTGTAAGGCACTCGGCATCAAGGTTGACGGAAAGAATATCCTTTCCATATGCGGTGAGTTTTCACAGAGCATTATCGCTTCTGCCTTCGGTCTTGAAGCGAAGAAGTTTTCATCAGCCGAAAGTGCTGTTCCCGTAAGACCTCCCGTTATGTGTGCAGGCTGTCCCCACAGAGGACTTTTCTACGTGCTTTCCAAGAATAAGCTGACAGCTCTCGGTGACATCGGCTGTTACACTCTCGGCTCTGCGGCACCTCTCGGTGCTCTTGACAGCGTACTTTGTATGGGTGCATCGGTTTCGGGTATTCACGGCTTCAATAAGGCACTCGGTGAAAAGAGTGAAAATAAGACGGTCTGCGTTATCGGTGACTCCACCTTTATGCACTCAGGCATGACAGGGCTTGCTAATATTGCCTACAACGGAACAAATTCGACGGTTATAATCGTTGACAATTCCATTACCGGAATGACGGGTCATCAGCAGAACCCCACCACAGGCTATAACATCAAGGGTGAACCTGCGGGCAAGATAGATCTTGAAGCTCTTTGCCGTGCTCTCGGTATAAACAGAGTAAGGGTCATAGATCCTTATAACCTTAAAGAAACAGAAGCGGTCATCCGTGAGGAAGTAAATGCAGCGGAGCCCTCCGTTATCATTTCGAGACGTCCCTGTGCTCTGCTCAAATACGTGAAGGCCGAGCCTCCCGTTAAGATAGATGCAGATAAGTGCCGTTCCTGTAAGGCCTGCATGAAGATAGGCTGTCCTGCCATCAGCATGAAGGAAGGAAAGGCGGCTGTTGACAATACACTTTGTACAGGATGCGGTCTCTGTGAGCAGCTGTGTCCCTTTAAAGCAATCGAAGGAGGTGCCAACTGATGAAATGTACTGATATTATGATAGTAGGCGTCGGCGGTCAGGGGTCGCTTCTGGCAAGCAAGCTTCTCGGCAGACTTCTGGTTGACGAGGGCTATGACGTAAAGGTTTCCGAGGTACACGGAATGAGTCAGCGAGGCGGAAGTGTTGTTACATACGTAAGAGCAGGCGAAAAGGTCTACTCTCCCATCATCGACAAGGGCGAGGCTGACTTTATCATATCCTTTGAAAAGCTTGAGGCGGCACGCTATGCTTCATGTCTTAAAGACGGCGGAAAAATAATCGTAAATACACAGGAAATAGATCCCATGCCCGTTATCACGGGTGCGGCTGAATATCCTCACGGTATTCTCGGAGAGCTTTGTGAAAAAGGACTTTGCGTAGATGCCATTGACGCTCTCGCTCCCGCACTTGAAGCAGGCTCTTCAAAGGCTGTAAACATCGTGCTCATGGGCAGACTTTCAAAATACCTTGACATTCCCGAAGAAAAGTGGATAGCAGCCATTGAAAACTCCGTTGCTCCCCGCTTCGTTGAAATGAACAAGAAGGCTTTTGCTTTGGGCAGAAATTAAATATAATTCCACAGGGAAGAAGGATACATAAATGGAAAACAAAAAATACTATCAGCCGGAAATAGAGACTATGCCTCTTGAGGAGATAAAAAAGCTCCAATCCGAAAAGCTGGTAAAGCAGGTAAAGCACGTATGGGACAACGTTCCCTACTACAGAGAGCTTATGGAAAAGAAGGGTGTCACCCCCGATGACATCAAGGGAATTGATGATCTTCACAAGCTCCCCTTCATCGAAAAGAGCGACCTTCGTGCAAACTATCCCTACAGTATGCTCGGAATGCCTCTTGAGGACTGTGTTCGTATTCAGTCAACATCAGGTACTACGGGCAAAAGAGTTATTGCATATTACACTCAGCACGACATTGAGCTTTGGGAAGACTGCTGTGCAAGAGCTATCGTTGCTGCAGGCGGCGACAAGAACGACGTTGTTCAGGTAAGCTACGGCTACGGTCTTTTCACAGGCGGCCCCGGTCTCAACGGCGGCTCCCACAAGGTAGGCTGTCTTACACTCCCCATGTCCTCCGGTAACACAGAAAGACAGCTTCAGTTTATGACAGACCTTAAAGCTACAATTCTCTGCTGTACACCCTCCTATGCGGCATATCTCGGCGAAAGCCTTAAAGAAATGGGCTACACTCCCGATACAATTCCCCTTAAAGCAGGTATTTTCGGTGCAGAGCCCTGGACTGAAGAAAACAGAAAGACAATTGAAGCTTCTCTCGGTATTAAGGCATATGACATTTACGGTCTTACCGAAATTTCAGGTCCCGGTGTCTCTTTTGAATGTGAGGAGCAGGGCGGTATGCATATAAACGAAGACCACTTCGTTGCTGAAATCATCGACCCCAACACAGGCGAGGTTCTCCCCGAGGGTACAAAGGGCGAGCTGGTATTCACCTGTCTCGATAAGGAAGCGTTCCCCATGCTACGTTACCGTACACGTGACATCTGCGTTCTCTCCCGTAAAAAATGCTCCTGCGGAAGAACTTTCATCCGTATGGCAAAGCCCATGGGCAGAAGCGACGATATGCTCATTATCCGAGGAGTCAACGTATTCCCCTCTCAGATCGAAACTGTTCTTCTCAACGAAGGCTTCTCCACCAACTATCAGATCGAGCTTTCAAGAGTAAACAATACAGATACCTTCGACGTTTACGTGGAGCTTCCTCCCGAACAGTTCGACGATTCCGTAAAATATATCGCAGCAAAGGAAAAATCCCTGCGTGATGCTCTCCGCAGTATGCTGGGAATAAGCCCCTCCGTTCACCTCGTTGCACCCAAGACCATCGCAAGAAGCGAAGGTAAGGCTGTACGTGTTGTAGATAAACGTAAATTACACGATTAAGGAGATATTCAAAATGGGAATTAAACAGTTATCAGTATTTTGCGAAAATAAAAGAGGTACTCTCCATGAAATTACAGATATTATCGCTGCTGCAGGTATCGACCTTCGTACAATGTGCGTCGCTGATACAAGCGATTACGGTATCGTAAGAATTATTGCAGACGATCCCGAAAAGGCTTCCGACGTTCTGAAAGCCGCAGGCCATACCGCAAGCATCAGAGAGGTTACAGCCTTCGCTGTTCCCGATGTGCCCGGCGGCCTCGCTAAAGCCCTCAGCGTTCTTGAAGAAAACGGCGTTAATATAGAATATATGTACGCCCTCGTTACTACAAGCACCGATAAAGCTTTTACAGTTATGAGAACAGATAATTCCGAATTGGCAGAAAAGGTTCTCACAAACGCAGGCATCGAGCTTCTCGACGAAGAAGGTATTAAGAATAATTAATAACTAAGGGGAAGACTTAGAAGGGGAAGGCTTTTTGAAAAAAGCCTCCCCCTCAAACCCCCTCAAAAAACTTCAAACGGAAGAAGTTTGATATGGATTTTTATTAGCTTTTGCGTTAAATGAAGACTTCATAACACATATCGTTTAAAAGTCTTTGAAAAGGGTCTAAGGGAAAAGCTTTCTTCAGAAAGTTTTTCCCTTGCACTTCCCCCTCAAAAAACTTCAAACGAAAAAGTTTAGTCTCTGTTTCCTTTGACTTTATGTTGAATGGAGACTCCACAAAACACACATCTTTTAAAAGTCTTTGAAAGGGGTCTAAGGGGAAAACTTTCTGCAGAAAGTTTTCCCCTTGCTCCAATGGAGATATTATGGCAAATATTAATAATAAAATGGTTGCTCTCGGAACGGTTCGTTCCGTTATCAGAGAGATATTTGAATACGGCAACAAGAGAGCGAAAGAGATCGGCAGAGAGAATATTTTCGATTTCAGTCTCGGTAACCCAAGCGTTCCTGCACCCGAAGCAGTTGACGGAGCTATAAAGGAGCTTCTTGAAAACACAAGCTCCACGGTCCTTCACGGCTACACCTCTGCTCAGGGTGACGAAAAGGTGAGAATTCTCATTTCCGATGACATCAGAAACCGCTTCGGAGCTGATGTAACAAAGGATGATATTTATATGACCTGCGGAGCGGCGGCATCTCTCACGGTGACTCTCAACGCACTTGTGTGCGAGGGTGACGAGGTTATAGCGATTGCTCCCTTTTTCCCCGAATACAAGGTATTTGCGGAAAACGCAGGAGCAAGGCTTGTAGTAGTTCCCGCAGACACTAAGGAATTTCAGATAGATTTTGATGCTTTTGAAAAGTCGCTCTCTCCAAAGACAAAAGCAGTCATCATCAATACTCCCAACAACCCCACAGGTGTTGTTCTCCCCCCCGACTGCATCAAAAAGCTCTGCTCCGTCCTCACCGAAAAGAGTAAGGAGTTCGGAAATACCATCTATCTTATCGCAGATGAGCCCTACAGAGAGCTTGTATACGACGATAAAACAGAGGTTCCTTATCTTATAAATGAATACGATGCTTCCGTCGTTTGTTATTCCTTCAGCAAATCACTTTCACTTCCCGGTGAAAGAATAGGTTATATAGCCATCGGCAGAAATATGCCCGACAACAGAGAGATCTATGCGGCAATCTGCGGTGCAGGCAGGGCTCTGGGCTTCGTTTGTGCTCCCTCCATGATGCAGAGAGTCGTTTCCTCCTGTCTCGGCATGACCTCAGATCTTTCGATCTACAAGACCAACCGTGATCTGCTCTATAATTCACTCACGGAATACGGCTTTGAATGTGTTCACCCCGACGGTGCTTTCTATCTCTTTATGAAGGCTCCGGGCGGCGACGCTTCCGCTTTCTGCGAAAAAGCGAAAAAGTACGAGCTTCTTCTCGTTCCTTCCGATTCCTTCGGCTGCAGCGGCTACGTTCGTATCTCTTACTGCGTTTCAACAGAAATGATAAAACGCTCACTCCCCGCTTTTAAACAGTTAGCGGAGGAATATTGAGGAGCGTCAATCAGGGGACTGTCCCCCGTCAATCATGATTGGGTCAGACTCTTACAGGAAAAAAACAATTTTATAACAAAAATAATAGTAATTGAAAAAACGGTGGTATGGAGACTTACAAATTTTTGTAAATCAGCATACCACCGTTACGTTTAGTTTATCTACGAAGCATTACCCCTTAACTCCTTCAAAAGTCTTTGAAGGGGTTTAAGGGGGAACTTTCTTCAGAAAGTTCCCCCTTGGTATCCTTAAAGCTCGCAGTTATTAACTGTTCTTGGGAAAGGCACTACGTCACGGATGTTGGAAACGCCTGTGAGGTACATTACGCATCTTTCAAAGCCGAGACCGAAGCCGGAGTGACGGGCACTGCCGTAGCGGCGAAGGTCGAGATAGAAGCCGTAATCTTCTTCGTTAAGACCGAGCTCGTTCATACGTGCTGTCAGCTTTTCGAGGTCGTCCTCTCTCTGGCTGCCGCCGATGATCTCGCCGATTCCGGGAACGAGGCAGTCCATAGCGGCAACAGTCTTGCCGTCATCGTTCTGCTTCATGTAGAATGCCTTTATTTCCTTGGGGTAGTCTGTAACAAAGAGGGGCTTTTTGAACACTTCTTCGGTGAGGTATCTTTCGTGCTCTGTCTGGAGGTCACAGCCCCAGAACACCTTGTAATCAAAGTTGTCATTGTTCTTTTCAAGAAGCTCAATAGCCTCTGTGTATGTCACATGACCGAAATCGGAATTAACAACGGAGTTCAGTCTGTCAAGGAGGCCCTTGTCAACGAAGGAGTTGAAGAAATTCATTTCCTCAGGAGCATTTTCAAGAACGTAATTAATTACGTACTTTATCATAGCTTCCGCAACTTCCATATTATCGTTAAGATCTGCAAACGCCATTTCGGGCTCTATCATCCAGAACTCAGCGGCATGACGTGTGGTGTTGGAGTTTTCTGCACGGAAGGTGGGGCCGAAGGTGTAGATGTTTCTGAACGCCATAGCATAAGTTTCACCGTTAAGCTGACCGCTTACGGTGAGGTTGGTGCTCTTGGAGAAGAAGTCCTGTGTGAAATCAATATCGCCGTCTTCAGTTTTCGGAAGATTTTCAAGGTCAAGAGTAGTTACACGGAACATTTCGCCTGCACCCTCACAGTCACTTGCCGTAATGATGGGAGTGTGAACGTAAACGAAGTTCTGTTCCTGGAAGAACTTATGGATAGCATAGGCACAGAGAGAGCGTACACGGAATACTGCCTGGAACAAGTTCGTTCTGGGACGGAGGTGAGAAATTGTACGGAGAAATTCGGGAGAATGTCTCTTTTTCTGCAGAGGATAATCGGGAGTTGATGCACCTTCAAGCACTACGCTGTCAGCCTGAATTTCAAAGGGCTGTTTTGCATCGGGGGTCATTGTGAGTGTGCCTTCAATGATAAGTGCGGAGCCTACGTTGAATTTTGAAATTGCTTCAAAGTTTTCAAGGGCATCTGCATAAACTACCTGAAGGGTCTGGAAATATGAGCCGTCCGCAAGGGTGATGAAGCCAAAGCTTTTGGATGCACGTATACTGCGTACCCAACCGCCTACACGCACCTTCTGCTCGGCATATTTATCTGTTTCTTTATAAAGCTGTCTTATGGTCGTAAGTTCCATTAATTGTTACCTCGGTTTATTTAGTGTTTTTCTCATACACAGTTATTTTACCATATTTAAAGGTAAAATTCCATAATTATCTAAAATTTTTTGAAAAAATAAAGGGCGGCAACAAACCGCCCTAAAAATCATCTTTAAACTATCATATTGAGACATTCCTCAAACTTAACTCCGTATTTGTGGTGCTCGTCTCCGACAGTTTTTTTGATGGATTCAACCGTAAAGTCAACGGCTGTTTTAAGTGCTTCATCCATAGAAAGCCCCTTAGTGAGAGCACCCATGAGAGAGGATGAGAACACGTCACCTGTACCGTGATAGGATACGGGAATGTTTTCTCTGTGATATTCAAAATACTCACCTGTTTCGCTGTTGTATGCTACTGCCCCCTGAGTGTCTTCATTGTAACGGACTCCTGTAACAACGGCACATTTTGCACCGAGGCCGCAAAGTCTCTGAAGAAGACCCTTTATGTATTCTTCGGTGTGACCCGAAGGAACAAATTCTTCACCAAGCATGATGGAAGCTTCCGTAAGGTTGGGAACGATTATGTCAGCCTTGCCGCAGAGCTTTGCCATTTCAGCGGCAAATTCCTCGGTAAAGCCCGTGTAGAGCTTGCCGTTATCTGCCATTACGGGATCTATAAAGACAATTCCGTCACCTCTGAAGGCATCAATGAAGTCTGAGACCATTGAAAGCTGCTCCTTTGAGCCGAGGTATCCTGTATAGATACCGTCAAAGTCGATTTTTTCCTTTTGCCAATGGGCAGAGATCTTCGGAATTTCGTCGGTGAGGTCGGCGAAAGTAAAACCGGAGAAACCGCCTGTGTGCGTGGAAAGAACCGCTGTGGGAATTATACTGCATTCAATACCCATTGCGGAAATTACGGGGAGAGCCACGGTAAGTGAGCATTTTCCAAAGCAGGAAATGTCCTGTATGGTTACGATTCTTTTCATTTTTCTCATCTGTTTACTCCTTTCGCAAAAAGCTGTCTTTTTCATGCCTTGCTTTTTGTATTTACTATTTTACTCCCCTTTATACATGATGTCAATGTAAATTTTCACTAAAAACATAAAATTATTTGTGAAATTTAGTGGGGATGTGCTTTTCTGCGTTTATGAGAAAAATGTGTGCGTGGCTCTCCCTTGGCCGTCGTTCTCAAAAGAAGGGTCCATACGGTCTATTCTGATTATTAATAAGGAAATAATGATATTATTCTGTCAAAAACGAGAAGTACACCCCAGAAGCAGATGCCCATGATAAGCGTTGCCGCTATGTTGAAAATAATGTGTTCCTTGATACTCATGTTATTTCTCCTTTTCGTTTTATCTTACAAGTGAAGTATACACGCATGGCTGTCCTATAAATTGTACCTTTACACAAAAAAACACAGAATTTTTTGTGTAAAAGGGAGAAAAGAGGAAAACTGATGATAAGCCATTGAAAACAGGGTGCTTCGGGTGTACAATTAAAACAATGATAAAGAAAGAGGGTGAAAAGATGTCAAAGAGAGGAAAACAGAAATTAAAGCTGCTTCGCATTCGTGATGCACTTCTTGAAAACAGCGACGAAGGACATCCCTTGACCGTTTCACAGCTTATCGGCTACCTTGCCGAGTACGGAATAGAAGCTGAAAGAAAGAGCATATATGAGGATATTGAGGAGCTGAAATTCTACGGAATGGATATTATCACCGTTAAGGGTAAGGGCGGCGGCTACTATGTGGGAAGCCGTGACTTTGAAACTGCACAGCTGAAGCTCCTTGTCGATGCGGTACAGTCCTCCAAATTTATAACGACGGCAAAGAGCCGTCAGCTCATAAACAGCCTGTCCTCCCTTGCCGGAAAGCATGACAGAGCAAAGCTCCAAAGACAGATATACATTTCCGACAGAGTCAAGTCCATGAACAAGAGCATCTACTACACGGTGGATGCCATTCACACAGCCATAAATGAAAATTCACAGATAACCTTCAAGTATTACAGACGAAACAGCAAAAAAGAAAAGGTCGAAAGACATGACGGCAAGCTTTACAGGGTAAGTCCCTGGCTTCTCACCTGGAATGATGAAAACTATTATCTTGCGGCATACGACAGCACAGACGGAATAATAAAGCATTACCGTGTTGACAAGATGGAACGTGTTTCGGTTACGGGTGACAGAAGTCGGAGGCCAAGCGGTCTTAGGAAGACAAGTG
>JAZSLF010000126.1:0-3948 GCA_045535205.1 Eubacteriales bacterium | reverse complement strand
AATAAAGCAACCAGAATATGAGTGATACTATCAGAAATATGGTGGTAATAAAACCTATTACAACAAGCATGGGCTTTATCATCATTCGTACTGCACCGAAATATGTTCTCAAAACATCACGTACACGGGGCGAGGGTCTGTACTTTACCCTATCGGGTATTTTCAGTCTCAGCCCTCCCGTCACATTTGACATATCGGCAATTGTTCTGCCGTCATCAATGTAGACGATCTTTTCTTTTTTCCGTTTTTTATCACTCATATCGGGTCCTCAGTTCAAAATTACTGTTTATCAAGCAAGTGACAAGCGGCGCAGTGACCGTTGCCGTAGTCCTTATATTCGGGCGTTTGTTCCTTACAGATGTCCATAGCATGAGGACAACGTGTATGGAAACGGCATCCTTTTGGGGGATTTGCAGGTGAGGGAATATCACCTTTGAGTATTATACGGTTCATCTTAATATCGGGGTCCGGCTGAGGTATTGCAGAGAACAGAGCCTGTGTATAAGGATGGAGAGGATTTGCAAAAATCTCTTCCTTTGTTCCGAACTCTACCATTGAGCCCAGATACATTACACCTATCTTATCCGATATAAACTTAACAACAGACAAATCATGGGAAATGAACAGATACGTAAGGTTCATATCCTGCTGAAGCTGTTTTAAAAGGTTGATGATCTGTGCCTGAATTGAAACGTCAAGTGCTGATACGGGTTCGTCACATACAACGAGTTTGGGGTTTACCGAAAGAGCTCTCGCTATACAAATTCTCTGACGCTGACCGCCTGAAAATTCGTGGGGATATCTTTCGTAATAATAATCTCGAAGGCCGCACTTTGCCATAAGCTCAAGTACGTATTCCTTTTCTTCGCTCTGGGGCACTATCTTATGTACGTGCACAGGCTCGGAAAGTATACCGCCTACGGTACTTCTGGGAGGAAGTGATGAATAGGGGTCCTGGAAGATTATCTGCATCTTCTTGCGGATCTCACGCATATTTTTGGATTCATATCGTGTGACATTCTTTCCTTCAAATATTATTTGTCCGCCGGAAGGCTGATGTAACTTCAAAATAGCTCTTCCCATTGTTGTCTTACCACAACCGGATTCGCCTACAATACCCAAAGTTTCACCGGGTTTTAATGTAAAGGATACATCATTTACTGCGATAAGCTCTTGCTTAACTTTACCCAAAAAGTTCTTTTTAATGGGGAACTTTTTACTTAAATGACGAACTTCCAAAATTGCCTCGGGATCATATGAGGACTCTATTACTGATACAATCTCTGCATAAGCTGTTTTGTTCTTTT
The DNA here is from genome assembly GCA_045535205.1 of Eubacteriales bacterium. GTDB lineage: Bacteria > Bacillota > Clostridia > Oscillospirales > CAG-272 > RUG14199. The sequence goes on along the minus strand of JAZSLF010000126.1, from coordinate 2,641 downwards.
TTACGCGAACATAACTTATAACACTGAAAACAAACGCTACTGTATTGAACAAAAAGTTAACAATTAAAATTCCTATGCGAGAAGATCTGGAAATAATGTATCTGTGATCAACATAAGGCGTATTAAAATACCAATTTGCCTTTTTATATGATTTAATATTTGCTATAGTTAAAACCACAGAAGAAACTACTATTTCCACCAAAGCAATAATGATATAAAGCATAGAATCAATATTTTTAGGTAACAACATTGCAAATAAAATTGTACATGCTGTGCATAAAACAGTACATACAAAATAAATTATTGAAAATACTCTATAACATATTCTTTCGGAATTCAATGTTGAATACAGATTGTTTAAAATCTCAGTTTGGTTTTGTGTAAGCTGAATCTTTTCATCATTTTGAAAGAAAGGTGATGATTTATTTTCATTCATTATTTTCGCCCTCCTCATAAAGATGACAAGCAACGAAGTGTGTAGGACTTACCTGTACCATACAAGGATATTCGCCTGAACACTTTCCTATGCACTGTGAGCACCTTTCTTTAAAATAGCAGTGGTCAGGCATATTAACAGGATTAGGCACGTTGCCGGGAATGTTGAACAGAGTGTCGCTGTCCGAATTAAGTGTGGGCTTGGACTTCTGGAGACCTATTGTATAAGGATGTCTGGGATCGTGGAATATTTCATCTACAGTTCCCTTCTCTATTACCTTACCTGCGTACATAACAACGACGTAATCTGCCATTTCGGCAATTACACCCAGGTCATGTGTGATAAGCATGATAGAACCGTCGATCTTTGTTTTAAGGTCACGCAGAAGGTCAAGTATCTGTGCCTGAATGGTTACGTCAAGAGCTGTTGTAGGCTCGTCTGCAATAATCAGTCTGGGATTACTTGCAAGTGCCATAGAGATCATAACTCTCTGACGCATTCCGCCCGAAAGCTCATGGGGGAATGCGGCGTAAACTCTTTCGGGAGCCGCAATTCCTACGAGGTTGAGCATTTCAATGGACTTCGCTTTTGCTTCTTCTTTGGAAGCTTTGGGGTTATGAATAAAAGTAACCTCGTCAAGCTGCTGTCCTATTGTAAATACGGGGTTGAGAGAGGTCATGGGCTCCTGGAAGATCATTGCTATCTGATCGCCTCTGATCTTATGGATATCAGCCATGGGCATTTTTGCAATATCAAATACCTTGCTCTCGCCGTCTCTTGTTTTTGCATTGAAGCGTATCTCGCCTGAATATATCTGACCTGTGGGACCCTGAAGGAGTCTCATTACAGACATACTTGTTACGGATTTACCACAGCCGGATTCGCCGACAATACCTACGGTTGAATTGATGGGAACGTCAAAGGATACGCCGTTTACTGCTTTAACTACACCCTGCTCTGTGAAGAAGTAGGTGTGAAGTTCATCGATCTCAAGAATATTTTCTTTGTCGTGCATCTCTGTGAGATACTCGGACTCTTCACATTTGCGATACTTCTCTGCTTCAAGTCTTTTCATGACTTTGGCATTTTCTTTCGCAATCTGTCGTATTTCCCTTCCGGAGAGGTAATTCTTATTCTTTGCCATATATTACCTCCTTGCCTTCGGGTCAAGGGCATCTCTCAGACCGTCACCGATGAAGTTGAAGCCGAGAACGGCGATAACGATACATACACCGGCGGGAACCCATACGTTAAGATGGTTCTGGAGAATATCCTGATTTGTGGAAATAATGTTTATCATCGTTCCCCATGCAGCATAGGGTGCTTTTACACCAAGATTAAGATATGAAAGAGTTGCTTCATACAAAATCATACTACCGAGGCTCAAGCTCATTGATACGATAAGCTGAGGCATTACGTTGGGAACGAGATGCTTGAATATCTTTCTTGAGGTGGAATAACCCATAGCCTCTGCGGCTACCATGTATTCCTGCTCACGAAGTGAAAGTATCTGACCTCTTACAAGTCTTGCCGTGCCGGGCCAAGAAATGAAGGTGAGGTAGATCATAAGAAGATAGATACGGTACTTGGCGTCAATGTTTGAAGCGTCAAGGATCGTACTGATGATAAGGAGGATCGGAATACCGGGAAGACAGATGAGAATGTCGCAAATACGCATTATCACGTTGTCGATAGCCCCGCCGAAAAATCCTGCAATACCGCCCATAATAACTCCGAGGATAGTTATAAGGAATACTGCGATAAAGCTTACGATAAGGGAAATTCTTCCGCCGTACATAAGTCTTACGAAAATATCGTAACCTTCGTTATCGGTACCGAGAATATGTTCTGCGGAAGGGGGAGCAAGGAAGTTATCCTTGAGAGACTTCTCCGTCGTCTGTCTTACGGTATATTCTTTGCCGTTTACTTCGTATGTAGTTGAGGAAACGGAATATTCCGTTTTTCCGCTTTCGTCAAGCTCGATCTCGCCCCATTCGGTATAAATAAGGGGACCGACAAAACTGAAGAGGAAAAGACCTACTACCATTATAAGTCCGATAATACTCAGCTTCGAACGGAAAAATCTGCGCACTACCATTCTGGTAGGAGACATAAGGCGCACGTTTTTGTCGAGAGGCACTTCAGTATCCTGAACTTCTTTTGTTAAGTCGGAGGCCAAGCGGTCTTAGGAAGACAAGTGTTAAC
>JAZSLF010000154.1:0-3347 GCA_045535205.1 Eubacteriales bacterium | reverse complement strand
GAAGGAGCCGCTGTGCTGTCTGCCTTTCTTACCGTAACCGCCATGCCCATATTTTCATAATGCTTGATGAAGGCGGAGGTTGATACGGAAAGATCTGATATGCTCACTATTCTTGTATCATTTGTAAGATCAAGACCGAAGCTATCTTGTGTCATGGGGATCTCTTCGCTTTCAAGAGTAGCATTACATACCGTACAGGATATGATCTTATTACCCTTATAGAAAGCTCCTGCTTCCGTTACAATGATCCAATCGCTTTCCGTATGAGGAAGCTTTTCGATCTGTCTTTCAACCAAAACACCGCAAAGAACACAGCTGCCTGTTTCTTTACCGTAGGAGGAACAGGTTGCCGCAGTTACCGTTTCGTATTCTGCTACGCTGTGTCCGCCCTTTGCGATCACACGTGATTCGATTACTCCGCAGACAGTACATTCTCTCTGTTCAAGACCGTTTTCGATACAGGTGGAGGGCTTTACGGTCTCATACTCCGTGTATTCGTGAACGTGAGAATAAATAAAGTTCGCATTGTCAAGGGGAGTATTGTTTCCGCTTATTTCAACGGAGTTCCACTGCTCCTCTGAGCCTGTATAATACACGTTTGAAACGGTACTGTTTCTGAAAGCAGAGGAAGCGATGGTCGCAAGACCGTCATAATACGTATACGCAACTCCGTCCACGATAGACCCTTCGGCATCACCTGTAAATTTAAGAGTAAACTTATCGTAATTGGGTGTTGCAGACGTACCGCTGCGAACAAATCTGATATTATGTGTTCCTTCCGTAAGCTCAAGCTCGAATGCTTTGAATTCAACGTATGCGCTTGTGCCGGAGGGACCGCTGTATGTACCGACATGATTGCCGTCAACGTACAGCTCGAACTTGTTGTATACGTAATTCGCACGAATGTAGAATTCAAAAGTTCCGGGTGTTGTAACTTCTACGTCAAAGTCAAGGTCAAAAGCACTGCTTACTCTCTGTCCTCCGGAGGCATTTCCGTCGTTGGTAGGATTTCCGCTTGTAATATTAACGTCCTCAGCTTCAATTGAATAAGCGGTGTGGCTCGCACCCGCAGTAATTACGACGTCGGAAAGGCTCTTAGTATCTTCAAAAGCATTATCTCCGATAGTTTCAACCGTTTCGGGGATCTCGATGCGCTGAACCGATGAGTCTGCAAATGCATAATTCGGAATAACGGTCGCTCCCTCGGGAATAACAACGTCCGTGAGAGCCGTGCAGCCGATAAAGGGCGATGAATAGGACGTGTAATTATTTACGTTCGTTGCGCTCCAGTTTTTTGAAAGCTCTACTGCGGAAAGAGACGTACAGTTCTGGAAAGCATAGCCTGCGATGCCTGTTACGCTATCGGGGAACATTACGCTTTCAATTGACATGCAGTTTGAAAAGGCATATCTGTCAATATATTCAAGTCCTTCGGGGAAAGTAACTCCCTCAAGGTTTTTGCATCCGTCAAAAGCATAGGTTCCTATACCCTTGAGAGTAGAAGGAAACTCTACGCTGACAAGAGACGCAAGTCCGTTGAAAGCATTATTGGGAACGACAGTACTTCCCTCCGGAATGATTATTTCAGTAAGAGCCGTACAGCCTGAGAAGGGGCTTGACGCCGTCTGCCAACCTGTAGGAAGCTCAACTTCCGTAAGGCTTGTGCAGTTACCGAAAGCGTTTGAATTCATAGTAGTAACCGTATCGGGAATATCAATGCTTTCAAGAGAGGTACATTTTGCGAAAGCATTGCTGTCTATAACGGTAAGTCCTTCGTAGAGCGTTACGTCTGCAAGAGATGAACAGCCGTTGAAGCTGTAGTACGATATCTTTGTGACAGTTCTCGGAATTACGATGCTTTCAAGAGCCGTGCACCCGCTGAACGAGTCAGAGCCCGTTTCTTCAAGTCCTTCGGGAAGGGTCACGCTGACAAGGGATTTCGCATTCGCAAATGCGTATTTGGGAAGGGTCGTCATTCCCTCGGGAACGATCATCTCCGTAAGAGAGGTGCAGTTTGTGAAGGGAGAGCTGTAGGTCTGGTAATTATTGGTATTAGTGGTTTCCCATGAAGCCGTAAGGGTCACGGAAGAAAGATTTGTACATTTATCAAAAGCATAGCCGCCGATTGCCGTTACACTTTCGGGGAAAGCGATGCTTGTAATTCCCGTACATTCGGAGAATGCATATCTTGCGATATATTCAAGACCTTCGGGAAGAACTATCTCATCGAAGGAAGCGCACTTTGCAAATGCATAAGGATCGATTCCTTTGAGATTTTCGGGAAGGTCAACGTTTTCAAGAGAGGTACAACCGTAAAACGCATAGGTTTCAATAAGGGTCACGCTGTCCGGAACGGTTACCTTTTCAAGAGCAGTAACATCTCTGAAGGCATATGCGGGAACCTTTTCCATTCCTTCCGGAAGGACTATCTCACTGAGACTTGTGCATCCCTTGAAGGGTGAAGAGCCATTTGAATTTGTCCAGTTCTTTGAAAGAGTAACGCTTGAGAGCTTTGTCGCACCGTTGAAGGCTCCGGAGCCTATAACGGTTACGGAATCGGGGATCACTATGCTTTCAATGGAGGTACAGCCGGAGAAAGCATTATTGTTTATCGTTTCAAGGCCTTCGGGAAGGTCAACTTCAACAAGGGCGCTGCACCCGTTAAATGCATACTGGGGGATCTCTTTAATACTTTCGGGGAAAGAAATCCTTTTAAGAGCCGTACAGCCCGAAAAAACGTCCGATTCCATTGTAGTAAGGCTTTCGGGCAAGATAACGCTTTCAAGTCCCGTAGCCTTTGCAAAAGCATACCTGGGGAGAGTTGTCATACCCTCGGGAACAACGATGCTTTTAAGGCTCGTACAGTTTGAGAAAGGACCTGCATAGGTCTGGTAATTGTTAACGTTCGTCGTTGTCCATGAAGCCGTAAGGGTCACGGAAGAAAGATTCGTACACTTATCAAAAGCATAGCCGCCGATGGCTGTTACGCTCTCGGGAAAAACGATGCTTGTGATACCCGTACATTCGGCAAACGCATATCTTTCAATATATTCAAGACCTTCGGGAAGGGTGAGTGACGTGATGGCTGTCTGATAGAAAGCGTGATTTTTTATACCTGTAACGCCTGCAGGAATATTTACGCTTGCAAGAGCTTTACAGCCGTAAAAACTTTGTGAACCGATAACAGTCACAGTATCGGGAATCACTACTGAAACAATATCTTTTTTTCCGTAAAAGGTACCGCTCAGTTCTTTTACGATATAACCGTCTACTGTTTCGGGAATAACGATCTCGGTATCGGTTCCCGAATATTTCGTAAGCTTACAATATGTATCGTCCAATGCTTC
>JAZSLF010000136.1:0-25137 GCA_045535205.1 Eubacteriales bacterium | reverse complement strand
TTTGATCCTGCTTGCGGTTCGGGCAATATCTTGACCGAAACCAATATTTCTCTGCGCCGCTTGGAGAATGAAGCTATTGAAGTTGCAACACAGGGACAAATGCTTCTTGATGTTAGCGATATTATCAAAGTGTCTATTGGGCAATTTTACGGAATTGAAATCAACGATTTTGCCGTAACGGTTGCAAAAACGGCCCTTTGGATTGCTGAAAGCCAAATGATGAAAGAAACTGAAGTTATTGCACACGTTAACCTCGATTTTCTGCCGCTCAAATCCTATGCCAATATTGTGGAAGACAACGCTCTGCGCACCGATTGGGAAACCGTTGTGCCAAAGGACAAGCTCAACTATATTATGGGTAATCCTCCGTTTGTTGGCGCACGTATGATGGAACAAGGTGGCGAGCAGAAAAAAGATGTCCAAGCAATTTTCGGTGATATTAAAGATGTTCAAGACTTGGACTATGTAACTTGCTGGTATAAAAAGGCAGCCATGTTGATTCAAAACACAAAAATTGAGGTTTGCTTGGTTTCTACAAACTCTATCTGCCAAGGCGCGCAAACTCCGATTTTATGGAGTGTTCTTTTGAACGAGTATAATATCAAAATAAACTATGCATATCAAACATTTAAGTGGAACAGCGAAGCAAAAGATAAAGCTGCCGTATATTGTATCATAGTTGGCTTTTCGACATTCCATAGAAAGACAAAAACTTTATATTCGGATGTTACGGGCGGTGGAATTGTGCGTATGAAAAATGTAGACAACATTAATCCATACCTTTTAGATGCCCCCGATTGTTTAATCGTTGCATCAAAAGATCCCCTTTGTGATGTACCGAAAATGAATTTTGGCAATCAACCGCGAGATGGTGGATATTTTGTTATTTCGCCCGACGAGTATGCCGAGATTATTCAAAAAGAACCCGAATTAAAACAGTGGTTAAAATCGTACATTGGCGCAGAAGAATTTATCAAAGGGAAAAAGAGATGGTGTCTTTGGTTGAAGAATGCTTCTCCGAAAGATATAAAAAACAGTCATATTCTTTACAATAAAGTGCAAGCCGTAAAGGATTTCAGATTAAGTTCAAAAGCTAAAACAACAAACGGATATGCCAAAGTGCCACATTTATTTGCACAGATAACACAGCCCGATGATACACCATATTTAATAATCCCATCTGTTTCTTCAGAAAGAAGAAAATATGTACCTATTGGATTTATGGAGTCAGATATTATTTCGTCTAACGCTGTGCAAATCATTCCAAATGCAACACTGTACCACTTTGGTGTTTTAACATCCAATGTGCATATGGCGTGGATGCGGGCGGTTTGCGGTAGATTGGAAATGCGTTATCGTTATTCAAAAGAGATTGTTTATAACACTTTCCCTTGGTGTAATCCTACGATTGAGCAGAGATCTAAAATAGAACAAACTGCTCAGGCAATTCTTGATGCTCGTGCTCTCTATCCCGATTGTTCTCTTGCTGATTTGTATGACGAGGTTGCTATGCCTCCCGAACTCCGTAAGGCACATCAAGAAAACGATAAAGCCGTCATGCGTGCTTACGGTTTCTGGGGCAAACTCAATACAGAATCCGAATGCGTCGCAGAGCTAATGAAGATGTATCAAAAATTGGTAAAATAAAAGATTTTATATCACCGTCATACTATAGAAGTGAATGTGAAGATGTCATATCTTTAATTTTGCTAAGAGTGTTATTTATCACGTAGAACACTTTATCAAAGAAAGCCCCAAGCTGTCGAAAGACAACTTGGGGTATGATAAGTTTTAAAGCTATTTACACACCGGCATGGGATATCGGTGATCATTTACATCCTTTATCAAAAGCGGGATTATAGCCGTAAAAATTTTTCGAATTCATTCTGTCCTGAGCAATTGAGAGGGCATCTCCGAATCTCTGGAAATGGGTAAGCTCTCTCTGGCGCAGGAATTTAATAGGATCGCATACTTCGGGGTCGTCGATAAGTCTCAGTATATTATCGTACGTCACTCTTGCTTTCTGTTCTGCTGCAAGGTCTTCCGTGAGGTCTGCAATAACGTCGCCTTTAACGCCTATATATTTAGCATCAAATGGAACACCTGCCGCTGATACAGGATAAATGCCTGCCGTATGATCGACAAAATACGTGTCAAAGCCAGAAGCTTTGATTTCTTCCATAGAAAGATTTCTTGTAAGCTGGCTGATAATTGCACAAATCATTTCAACGTGAGCAAGCTCTTCCGTACCGATGTCGGTCAAAAGGCCGACAACCTCATCATAGGGCATTGAGTATCTTTGGCTGAGGTATCGGGTAGAGGCTGCAAGCTCGCCGTCGGGACCGCCAAGCTGACTGATGATTATCTGTGCGTATTTGGGATTGGGTTTGCTGATTTTTACGGGGTATTGAAGTTTTTTATCGTAAAGCCACATATTGTCCTCCGTTCAGTCGCATATATTTGCTTCATATTTCCAGGGCCACGGACCCTTGTGCCATGACCAAGCCTCAGTATCGGTAACTCCCTTATAGGTGAGGGGGCCGAACCTTGCTTCATATTCAGCTATTGCTTCAATGAGACGGGCATTTTTTTCGTGATAAAAGGCTAATGCTTTTTTATCACAGGGATGTCCGTCGAGATACAGAACTGTTTCGTGGACAACAAAGGATAATGTTTGTATGTGTTTCAAGTATTTACATCTGCACATTTTCATTTTCTGCATCCTCCGTTTCCAAACATCATCGTGCCGCCGCAGCAATTTGCTTCAAAAGGGAAGTACAGGGACGAAAAAAGAGAGCCTTTTTGCAGTGCTTCATCGTCGCAGTAAAGAGCATCAAAGCCTTGCTGTGCCGAGTATATCATTGCAAGGGGATGGAGCTCTGATCTTGTCGTTTTGTATGATCTGTTTGCCGTGTCCTTGCACGTACAGTCGTTTTTTTCACCGTTGTTCAGATGGGTGATATAGTTCATCACTTCTGATGAATCCATTTCTTCTTCGAGCAGCCTTTCGCGAAGAGAATCGCTTATTCTGTCCTTGGGCGTTTTATATTCATTGTTAAAATACATGACTGTTCCTTGAAAATGAACCTCCTGATTATTTACATAAGGGTCTTTCGACCCTATTTTCATTTTATGCTTGATAGCGGATTTTGTCACAATTTAAGAAAGAGAAAAACGCACCCAAATGACTTGGATGCGTTTGTTATGCTTAATTTATCAGAATATTCTGATGCTCTTAAAATGAACCTCGTCTCTTGCGGAGGTGATTGTGATACGGATCTTTTTGGAGATAAGGCCGTCCCACATATCTTTGCAGATGGCACAGATCTTTCTGTTGCCTACAGTTGTGCCGTAGTAAACGATGTATTCCTGAAGCTTTTCGCCTTTTTCATCGTAGAAGTGAATACGGAAGTCTTCGATTCTCTGACCTTTGGTAAGGTCCTCACGAAGCTCAATGTATCTGATGTGAGTAGCTTCGGGGAGTTCAAGCTCAAAGACACTTTGAGTTTCGCTTCTCGTTTCAACTCGCTTTATTTCACAGCCTTCGGCATGATCCTTGGCAAATTCTTTATTGATAAGGTCACCCAGCTCTTTGAGTCTCTTAACGTCTCTGTCATCGATAAGACCTCTGTTATCCGGAGGAACGTTAAGGTTGAGACAGCAGTTGCCGCCGACAGTTCTGAGATACATATCGAAAAGCTTTTCAAGTGAATGAGGTTCTTCTTCGGGATGCCAGAACCAACCTTTTCTGATGGAAACGTCAACCTCTGCACCGCAGAAAACAAGTCCCTTTGAGTACATACTGTTGGAGAGAGTTCCTATCTGGGGGTCACAGTTTTCCATGTGAGAAAGATCGCCTGCAATAGGGGAGGGGGCAGTCTGAACGTCTGCATAATAACAAAGCTCGGAGGGAACAACAGCCCATTCGGCAACTCTTGTTGAAGCGGATTCATTACCGCACCAACGCACGTCGGGTCCGTGATCATTGAAGATGGTGGCGTTGGGCTGATACTTTCTTATGAGATCAAAATATTCTCTGTAGGTATATTCCTGTTTTTTTCCTTCGGGCCCTTCGCCGCAGGAGCCGTCAAACCAAACATGGAAGACCTCGCCGTAGCCGGTAAGAAGCTCAATAAGCTGATTTCGGTAATATTCATTATATGCTTCGGTACCGTAGAGCTTGGAATTTCTGTCCCAGGGTGAAAGATAGAAACCGAATTTAATTCCGCCTCGGTGACAGGCATCTGAAAATTCTTTTACAAGGTCTTTGCCGTAGGGGGAGTTCATGATATTATGATCTGTATACTTTGTGTCCCAAAGACAGAAGCCGTCATGGTGTTTAGCTGTAATTACAGCACCCTTCATACCTGCACTTTTGATAGCTTCGACCCATTGGTCGCAGTCAAGCTCCGTGGGATTAAAGCAAGAGGGATCTTCGTTGCCGAGTCCCCATTCAAGACCTGTGAAGGTGTTAGGACAAATATGTACAAATGCATAAAAGTTTGTTTCAAACCAATCAAGCTGACGCTTGGAGGGAACGACGTTACCCGCCGCTTTAATAAAATCCTTGAAATCGCTCATGTGGCATCTCCGCTGTTAATAGAATTGAATGTACATATAATATTATGTAGCAAAACCGAACGTTTTAATGTGCTTAGCATTCGGTTGAATTATACATTATTAAGCCGTGAATGTCAACGGGGGTTTTCAAAAAGTTGAAATCTTTTGGAATGAACAGGGCGTTTTTGAAAAAAATGATTTTTTTTGCAAAAAGGTATTGACATTCGCTCGTTTGTGTGGTATATTCGTATGGAAAAAGAAGCAGAGTTCCTCTCACCTGTACAGCAGAGACTGATTACGGGTCAATAAATCGTAAGCCCTCATTTTAGGGTGATTTGTTGTGCGGAGAATTATGCTTTCGCACATTTTTTATTTTTGGAGGTGCCACCTATCAGCACTAAAGAACTTCTCATCAACGACGATATCAGGGTAAAAGAGGTCCGTGTTTTCGATGAAAACAATAACCCTATGGGTATTATGGATATTGATGCCGCAAAAGAGTATGCATATGATAAGGGACTGGACATCGCCCTTATAGCTCCGCAGGCACAGCCCCCCGTATGTCGTGTTATGGACTACGGAAAATTCTGTTATGAACGTGACAAAAAAGAAAAAGAAAACAGAAAGAAGCAGCAGACTGTTGAAGTTAAGGAAGTACAGCTTTCTTGCAGAATTGAAACACACGATTTCAATACAAAAGTCAACAGAGCAATCAAATTCCTCAGCGAAGGCAATAAGGTAAGAGTATGTTTGCGTTTTAAGGGGCGTGAAATGGCTCATCAGGACAGAGGTCATGAGGTCATTGAGCGTTTTATCGAAGCGTGCTCCGAATACGGAACGGTAGACAAGAAACCTGCCCTTGAAGGAAGACAGATTCAGCTTCATCTGGCTCCCCTTAAAAAATAAAACCGTGCACAAAACAGTACAATTTCGGCGACAGCCGGTATGTTAAATCTATTTACCGAAAGGACAAGAAAAATGGGAAAGATCAAGACACATAGAGCATCAGCTAAAAGATTCTCCGTAACAGGAACCGGTAAGGTTAAGGCTTATCACTCAGACCACCGTCACAACCTCGGTCAGAAGAGTGCTAAGAGAAAGAGAAAGCTCCGCAGCAGCCAGATTCTCAGCCCTGCAATGACTGCAAACGTTAAAAAGCTTATCTGCAAATAATCAACGAACACACAGAGATATGTGAGAATTTCTCACAAATAAATTTTTCGGACAAAGAAAGGACTTAGAAACATGGCAAGAGTAAAAGGCGCGATGATGACTCGCAAGAGAAGAAATAAAGTTTTAAAGGCAGCGAAGGGCTACTGGGGCTCAAAGAGCAAGCACTTTAAGATGGCTAAGCAGGCCGTAATGAAGAGCGGTAACTACGCTTATATCGGCCGTAAACAGAAGAAGAGAGATTTCCGTGCTCTTTGGATCACAAGAATATCCGCAGGCGCACAGGCAAACGGACTTAACTACTCCAAGTTCATGTACGGACTCAAGAAGGCAGGCATCAACCTCAACAGAAAGATGCTCGCTGAAATTGCTGTATATGACAAGGAAGGCTTTGCTGATCTCGTAGAAAAAGCTAAAGCTGCCCTCTAATTCAGAACTTAAAAACCCGGTTTTACCGGGTTTTTGTTGCTGTTTAGACATTATTTTTATACACGGTAACAAACCGTATAATTAGTAAAGGTAGATGAAAAAGTGAACGTTGTTTCAGATTTTGAATATATTTCATCAAAGGATAATGAAAGGATCAAGCTGTTTTCGAAGCTTGACAGGTCAAAATACAGAAAGGAAACCGGCCTGTTTCTTGCGGAGGGTGTCAAGCTGACAAGAGAAGCACTTGAAGCAGGTTGTGCGGAATATATTCTCGTCAACGAGAATGTAATACATAACGAAGAAATATACAGCATAATGAAGAAAGGCAAGGAAGTAACAAAGATACTTGTTCTTTCTGATGTTGCTTTTAATAAAATATCAACGGAAACGGCACCTCAAGGGGTTATTTCCGTATGCAAAGCTCCCGAAAATCATATACAGGAATCGGAAGCCTCTGCTTTGTCGCTTGTGCATAAAAAGATTATTGTATTCGATGAAATAAGAGATCCGGGAAATCTCGGTACGATGCTCAGAACAGCCGTTGCATTCGGTATCGATACAGTAATACTCGGCGGCTGTGCCGACGTATATTCACCTAAAACCGTAAGGGCGGCCATGGGGGCGGTTTTTAAACTCAATTTAGTTTTTTGTGATAAGCTTTCAATGTTTCTTGATGAATTGAAAGTAAACGGTAAGAAGATAATCGGTGCGGCACTTGATCGCAATAATTATATTTTAGGTGACTATAAGCTATCGTGTAACGATGTTGTAGTTATAGGAAACGAGGGACATGGTATATCATCTGAAGTGATGTCAATTTGTGATTTTTGTCTTATGATACCAATGGAGCCGTGTTGTGAATCTCTGAATGCAGGAATTGCCGCATCCATAATTATGTGGGAGCTTTATAAAGGCTGAGCTTATGTGAAAACAGGTCTCGGTAAAAATTTTTTGCAAGGATTATTATGAAAAATACAGATAAAAGAATATATTGGGTATGGCTTTCGCTTATTTTCGGTCCTGCCAGCAAGAAAGCAGTCAAACTCGTAAGATATTTTAAAACTGCATCGCTTGTATACAAAGCCAACGCCGAGGAGCTTTTGAGAAGCGGAGCTGTCTCTGAAAAGGACAGAGCTTTTACTGAAATTCTTATGCATGATTTGAGAGAGGCTGAAAGCATTGTAAAATGGTGCGACAGCAAAGGTGTAAGCGTTATAGTTCCCGGCAGTAAGAATTATCCCGTTAGTTATCTTTCGCTCAGAGATGCACCTATGGTTTTGTATGCTTTGGGCACACTTCCCGAATTTGAAAAGAAATGCTGTATAGCTGTTGTAGGAACAAGAAAAATGACAGCTTACGGCAGAACCCAAGCTTTTAAAATGGGTTACGGCCTCGCCTCCGGGGGCGCAGTTGTAATCAGCGGTCTTGCACTCGGTATTGACAGCGTTGCCATGGCAGGATGTATGGAAGCGGGCGGTATGACGGTTGGCATTCTCGGTTGCGGAATTGACAACGTATATCCTAAAGAACACTTGAAATTATTTAAAAGCGTTATTAAAAACGGTGCTATAGTTACCGAATACCCTCCGGGACGTATGCCCGAAAGAAAATCCTTTCCTCAGAGAAACAGGCTTATCAGCGGTATGGCACTCGGAACTGTCGTAGTTGAAGCCGATGCATTCAGCGGTGCTCTCATAACCGCAAGACACTCAATTTATCAGGGAAAAGACGTGTTTTCTTTACCCGGAAACGTGGAAAACGAAAATTCCGAGGGTACAAACCAGCTTATAAAAGAAGGTGCTTTTACAGTAACGTCCCCCGAGGATGTGCTTGAAAGATATGAATATATTTATCCTCATACGGTAAATACACTTACAGCAAAACGGAGTGTAAAGTATACAGACTGCGAAGCTTTGTCCGTAGAAGCTTGCAGGAAATATGACGTCAGATGCACAGCTGACAGATACAGCGTGTATGCATCATCTTTGCAATCAAATCATGTTGATAGTATAAAACCTCCCGTAAAAAAGCAGAATACTCCTAAAATACCTAAGCTTGAGACAATAGATAATATAACTTCGAGGGATCCCGAAACAGCATTTGGTGAATCCGTAAAAGAGCCTGTCAGAATTGACTTTGAAATGCTCAGCGATATTGACAAAAGAGTATATAATGCCATGTCTCCCGATGTGCCGATGATACCTGATGAAATAAAGGTGGAAGGGCTTAAAATACAGGATGTGCTTTCATCTCTGACAATGCTTGAGATCAGCGGGGCTGTCGAAGGAGGAGCAGGCGGCTATTTTATGAGAAACAGCTCGGATGATATGACATTTGATGAAATAAATGATAAAGAACCAAAATAACACCAGACCCCGAAAGGAAAGAGAATAATGAATTTAGTAATTGTTGAGTCACCTACGAAATCAAGTACAATTAAGAATTACCTCGGTTCAAGCTATAAAGTTGTAGCATCGAAGGGACACGTTCGTGACTTGCCTAAATCAACACTCGGAATAGATGTAGAAAATAATTTTTCAGCTCATTATATCAATATCAGAGGAAAAGGAGACCTTATCAAAGAGCTTAAAAAAGAAGCAAAAAAAGCAGATAAAGTATTCCTCGCACCCGACCCTGACCGTGAGGGTGAAGCTATCTCGTGGCATCTTGTTGCGGCACTCGACATTCCGGCAAACAAGATCAAAAGAATAACCTTTAACGAGGTTACAAAGAATGCTGTCAAGGAAGCCATTAAGCATCCCCGTGAGATCAATATGGACCTTGTCAACGCTCAGCAGGCGAGACGTATTCTTGACAGAATAGTAGGTTATAAGCTTAGCCCTCTGCTTTGGAAGAATATTAAAAGCGGTCTTTCGGCGGGACGTGTTCAGTCTGTAGTTACACGCATCATAGTCGAAAGAGAAGAGGAAATTCGTGCATTTATCCCCAAAGAATACTGGACAATAGATGCAGAGCTCCTTACATCAAAGGATAAACCTCTCACCGTTCATTATTACGGTAATGCATCAACAGGCAAAAAAGTAGAAATTGCAGACGGTAAGAGTGCAGATAAAATTCTTTCTGACATTGAAGGAAAAGCGTTTAACGCAATCGAGGTCAAGAAAAGCACAAAACTTCGTGCTCCCGCACCGCCTTTTACCACTTCTACGCTCCAGCAGGAAGCCTCAAGAAAGCTTAATTTCCAGACCCATAAGACAATGAAGGTAGCACAGGAGCTTTATGAAGGTATCAACCTCGGAAGTGAAAACGGCGGCGTACAGGGTCTTATCACATATATGAGAACGGACTCTCTCCGCATTTCTGCTGAGGCACAAAATGCCGCAAAAGCTTTCATCATTGAAAAATTCGGAGAAAAGTATTACCCCAAGACAGCTCGTGTATACAAGTCCAAGGCAAATGCACAGGACGCACACGAAGCTATCAGACCTTCGGGCATGAATTTGGAGCCTGCAAAGATCAAAAAGTATCTTACTCCCGATCAGTACAGACTTTATAAGCTTATTTGGGACAGATTTGTTGCAAGTCAGATGCAGTCTGCGGAAATTGCAGTTGTAAACTGTGATTTTGAATGTGCGGGACATCTGTTCCGTGCAGCAGGCAATACCATCAAATTCCCCGGATTTCTCAGTATTTATGAGGAATCTACAGATGAGCCCACAGATAACGGGGGCTCCAAATCAAAGCTTCCTGCAGTATCAGAGGGTGAGATCTTAAAGTGTATTGAAACACTTCCCGCACAGCATTTTACTGAACCGCCTTCAAGATATACTGAAGCATCTCTTGTAAAGCTTCTTGAAGAAAAGGGCATAGGACGTCCCAGCACCTACAACACAATCATAACCATAGTTCTTACAAGAGGATACGTAAACAGAGAAGGCAAGACGCTTGTTCCCACTCCTCTCGGAGAAACAACCACGAAGCTTATGAAGGACTCCTTCCCGGACATCGTTGACTATGCATATACAGCTCAGATGGAAGAAAAGCTTGACAGCATAGAAACGGGTAAAGCTACTCTTGAGCAAATTCTTAACAGCTTCTACGAAGGCTTCTCAAGGGAGCTTGACAAAGCTGAAAAAAGCATAGCTCCCAACGATTATCAGCTTCCCGTTGAGGAAACCGATATGATCTGCGACAGCTGCGGGGCAAGAATGATAGTAAAAAGCGGACGTTTTGGTAAATTTGCCGCTTGTCCCAACTATCCTGCATGTAAGAACACAAAACAGCTTTCAGCTCCCAAAAAGGAAAAGGAAGAAAAGAAGGAAGTGCAGGTTGCCGACTTCAAATGTGATCTTTGCGGCTCAGATATGGTAGTGAGAAACGGCAGATACGGTGATTTTTATGCTTGTGTAAATTACCCCAAATGTAAATATACAAAGCCCAAGGAAACAACTGTCGTTGCTAAATGTCCCAAGTGTAACGGTGATGTTTTACAACGCAGGGGCAAGAACAGGTCCGTATTTTACAGTTGTTCAAATTATCCCGAATGTGACTTTTCATCATGGGATATGCCCACCGACGAGCACTGTCCCGAATGCGGAGAGATCCTTTATCGCAAGAAGGGAAAGAATGTTTTAAGCTGTAAAAATTGTAATTATCAAAAGGATTTTGAATAATACAAAAAAGGTAACGGATATGGAATGTATCAACGTAATAGGTGCCGGACTTGCAGGCTGCGAGGCAGCCTGGCAAGCGGCAAACAGAGGTGTCAGAGTAAAACTTTACGAAATGAAGCCTCACAAAAAGACACCTGCACATACTTATAACGGATTTTCAGAGCTTGTTTGCTCAAATTCCCTGAGAAATAATTCCGTTGACTCTGCAATCGGCCTTCTTAAAGAGGAGCTTCGTATCATGAACTCGCTTATTATGGAGGCTGCTGAAGCAACAAAGGTGTCAGCAGGAGGTGCATTAGCTGTTGACAGAGTTCGTTTTTCGGATTATATAACGGAAAAAATCAGAAATCATCCCAATATCGAGGTCATCGAACAGGAATGTACGACAGTTCCCGATGGCGAGGTTACGGTTATTGCAACAGGACCGCTCACTTCTGAGGGAATGGCACAGACAATAAGACAGCTTATAGGCGATAAGAGTTTGTACTTTTATGATGCGGCAGCACCTATAGTAAGCTTTGAAAGTATTGATATGACAAAGGCATTTTTCGCTTCACGATACGGGAAGGGGAATGCTGATTATATAAACTGTCCGATGAATAAAGAACAGTATGAAGCCTTCTATAATGCACTTATTTCCGCAGAGGAAGCGGAGCTTCATGAGTTTGAAAAGAAGGACGGGCTTAAAGTTTTTGAAGGCTGTATGCCCGTTGAAGTCATGGCGAAGCGTGGGGAGGAGACACTCAGATTCGGGCCGTTAAAGCCTGTCGGAATTGCTCATCCCGAAACACAGGAAACATATTATGCGGTCGTACAGCTTCGCCGTGAAGACGAAGAAGGCACGATGTTCAATTTAGTAGGCTTTCAGACCCACCTTAAATTCCCCGAACAGAAAAGAGTTTTCGGAATGATACCCGGACTTGAGAATGCGGAATTTCTGAGATACGGTGTAATGCACAGAAATACATTTCTTAACTCTCCCGGCATTCTTAATGTCGATTACAGCATGAAAGAAAGACCGGAGTTGTTCTTTGCAGGTCAGATGACAGGTGTTGAAGGATATATTGAATCCTGTGCATCAGGCTTTGTTGCCGGAGTAGGTGCAGCGTGCAGGGCTAAAAATGAGGAAACTCTTATTTTTCCTAATACCACCATGATCGGTGCGATGGCAAGGTATGTCAGCGAGGGCGGTGTTTCTGACTTTCAGCCTATGAATGCTAACTTTGGAATTATTCCTCCGCCTGACGTTAAGGTAAAAGGCGGAAAGCGTATGAGATATGCATACTATTCAAACAGAGCCCTTGCGGATATTAAAAAAACAGATTATAAAAAACAGTAATATGAGAATTAATCGGCATCATATACAGAAAGGATAACAGCATGAGAATAATTATTGATGCAATGAGCGGTGATAACGCACCTTATGAGATAGTTAAAGGTGCACTTGAAGCTTCGAATATCTATGATGCGGAAATCGTGCTTTCCGGCAACAAAGAAATAATAGAAAACGTTGCACACGAGCTTGGTTATTCCCTTGACGGTATTGGTATCATAGATACCGACGTTGTCATTACAATGGAGGATGATCCGAACTGTGTTGTCAGAAGTAAAAAGAATTCATCAATGTCCCTTGGACTGTATGAACTGAAAAATAATGCAGATGCATTTGTAACGGCAGGAAATACCGGTGCGATGTTTGTCGGAGCATCACTTATAGTAAGAGCTGCGAAGGGTATAAGAAGACCTTGTCTTGCCACAATACTGCCTTTTCCCGAACCTGTACTTCTTCTTGACTGCGGTGCTAACGTAAATGTTCTTCCTGAATATCTTGAAACCTGGGCGTGCATGGGCTCACTTTACATGAAAAAAATCATGAAGATAGACAGTCCCCGTGTAGGTCTTCTCAATAACGGTGCAGAGGAACATAAGGGAACTCCGACAATGGTTGAAACTTATCAGAAGCTGAAGGCTTCAAATGAGATCAATTTTATCGGTAACATTGAAGCAAGAGATATTCCTTTCGGTGCTTGTGATGTTCTTGTAACAGATGGTTTTACAGGGAATATTGTCCTTAAATACACAGAAGGCTTCGGCAAGTTTTTCATGAAGACACTCAAAAAGATGTATTCCAAGAATACCCGTTCCAAAATGAGCTTCCTTGCCATGAAGGATCAGATAATGGACCTTCGCCGTCAGTTTGATGCCGGAGAATACGGCGGTGCACCGCTTCTCGGCCTTACAAAGCCTGTTATCAAAGCACACGGCAGCTCTGATGCAAAGGATATTAAAAATGCCATAAGAGTCGCAATAGCCTTCGCCGAAACAGGCGTTGTTGAAGAGATAGGAGCTACTGCGGCAAGACTTCTTGCTGCAAGAAGTGTAAACAATATAGATGACGGGCAATGACAGTCTGTCATACCAAAATACTCTAAATAAGGAGTGACATTTTTGAAAAAATATGATGCGGTATATCCCGTTTCCTATGAATATCTTGAAGAGACAGTTGGATATACCTTTAATAATAAAGAGCTTTTGAAAAAGGCACTTACACATTCTTCATATTCTAATGAGAAGAAAACAAAGAATAAGAAGGGTGATTCTAATGAAAGACTTGAATTTTTAGGAGACTCTGTTCTGTCAATTGTAGTAAGCGAATACCTGTTTTCAAAATACGTTGATAACCAGGAGGGAGATCTTTCTAAAATACGTTCTTCAGTCGTGTGTGAAAAGGCACTTGCCAAATACGCCGCCGAGATCTCTCTCGGAGACTACCTGTATCTCGGACACGGAGAGGAAATGAATAACGGCAGACACAGACCGTCAATAACCGCAGATGCCTTTGAAGCGCTTCTTGCAGGAATGTATCTTGATAGCGGTAAAAATCTTGACGTTATAAGAAACTTTGTGCTTTCATTCGTGAAAAAGGAAATAGATTTTATCAGTAAGAATTCTACCTTCGTTGATTATAAAACAATGCTGCAGCAGATAGTTCAGCAGTCTGAAGGAGAAAAGCTCGAATACGTTCTCGTTGGTGAAGAAGGCCCCGACCACAGTAAGACTTTCATGACCGAAGCAAGACTCAACGGAAGTCCTATCGGCAAGGGAAGTGCCGGCTCAAAGCGTGAATCGGAACAGATGGCAGCAAAGGAAGCATTAAAGCTCTTTGGTGAGGATTACGAATAGTTTTGATATATTATAATATATAAATACAGGCGGAACGAATGAAACATATTAACATACCTATTTTCATTCCTCACTTGGGTTGTCCGAATAATTGCGTTTTTTGTAACCAACGGATTATTTCGGGCACTTCCTTTTTCAGCGAGGAAAATGTTGTTGACATAATCGAACGAACTCTGTCTACCGCAAAGGACGCTTGTGCTGAAATTGCTTTTTTCGGCGGATCTTTCACAGGTATTGACCGGGAGCTTATGATACGCCTTCTTGACATAGCGGAAAAATACGTGAAAGACGGTAGAGTAAGTGGTATAAGAATGTCAACAAGACCGGATTATATAGATACTGAAATAATTGAAATACTTAAAAACTATACTGTTTCTCAAATTGAGCTCGGAATACAGAGCATGTCTGACAAGGTGCTTAGAGCTTCAAAAAGAGGGCATGATGCAGCTGCGGCCGTAAGGGCTGTCAGACTTCTTACGGACAGCGGATTTGAAGTTGTCGGTCAGATGATGATAGGGCTTCCGTGTTCCGAGCCGGATGATGAAATATATACTGCACAGAAAATTTGCGAGCTTGGTTGCTCGGCTTCAAGAATATATCCGACAGTCGTGTTTTGCGATACTGAGCTTGATTTGATGACGAAAAACGGTATATATACGCCGCTTGAGCTTGATGATGCGGTTGAAAGAAGTGCGGCTGTGCTTCAAGTATTTGTGAACAGCGGAGTAAACTGTATCAGAATAGGACTTTGCGACAGCGACAATCTTCACAGCTCGGACACTTATTCAGCAGGCCCTAATCATAGCGCCCTCGGTGAGCTTGTTGTTTCAAGGCTTTATTATAACAGCATATGCAAACAGATCGACAGCTTTCTTGAGCGAAATGGTTTGTCTTATGATCGTGAAGAGGGAAGCTGTCTTGCAGATGCTCCTATTGAAGTATTCTGCAGTAAAGGTTCCGTGTCAAAGGTTATCGGAAATAAAAAAGAGAATAAGCTCAAATTGCGTAAAAAATATGGGATAAAGTACGTAAAAGCCGTTGAAAAAGATGAGCTTTTAGGTTATAATATAATGATAAAAGTAAACGGAGAAGACATTGAGACACTAAATAATATAAATAAATAGATGTTTACTTAATTTTGCTGAGAAAGGATAATCGGTTAACTATGTATCTCAGAACCTTGGAGCTCCACGGTTTTAAGTCATTCCCGGAAAAGACGGTGCTTCACTTCAATTCGGGAACGACCGTAATAGTAGGACCTAACGGAAGCGGCAAATCAAATATTACGGATGCTATGCGCTGGGTGCTTGGAGAGCTGTCAACTAAAAATATACGTGGTTCCAAAATGGAAGACGTAATATTTGTCGGAGCAGACGGCAGAAGTCCCATGGGTTTTGCTGAAGTTTCCGTTACCTTCGATGATACGGAGGAACCCAGGAGACTCAACAGTCCCTATGATATAATCACCGTGACCCGCAGATATTACAGGGCGGGCGAGAGCGAATATTTTATAAACAGAAAACCGTGCAGACTCAGAGATATTTATGAGCTGTTTATGAATACAGGTATCGGCAGAGAAGGCTATTCCATCATCGGACAGGGCAAGATCGCCGAGATCATATCAAAGAAAAGCGATGACCGCAGAGGTATTTTTGAAGAAACTGCAGGCATCAGCAAATTCAGATATAAAAAACAGGAATCGCAGAAAAAGCTTGCGGAGACTGAAGCAAATATGGTTCGTATTACCGATATATATACGGAAATAGAATCACGCATAGGTCCTCTTGAAAGAGATGCTAAAAAGGCGAGACGTTATCTTGAGCTTTACGGAGAAAAGAAGGATCTTGACGTATCACTTTGGCTCTATGATATGGAAAAGCTGAAAAAGGATATTGAAAAGACCCATTCTGATTGTCTGATGTCACGTCATGAGCTTGAAATGGCAGACGATACAAAGTCACGCTTTGAGGCACAGAATGAGAGACTGTATAATGCTTCACAGGAAAATAAAGCTGAGTCTCAGAAGCTTTATGAGGATATAAGAGCCAAGACAGGAGAGCTTCATGAGCTTGAAAACAGCTTCCGTGTTCTTGAAAATGACGTTGAACATACGAAGACGACAATAGGATCTCTCGGCAGAGAAAACGAAATCACACAAAGTGTGTCAAAAGCGGAAGAATTACATATACAGGAGCTTGAAAAAAAGCTTTGCGAAGCAAACTCTTTGTTTGAAGAAAAAGAGGCCCTGCTTTTTGAAACGGCAGCTGAAAAGGACGGTCTTGCATCAGAAGAAAAAAGCTTGCAGACTTCACTTGAGAATAAGCTTCAGGAACTGCGTTTGAAAGAAAGCGAGCTTGGTGAACTGACTGTCAGACTTAACGTTATTAAAAATACGCTGTCGGATCAGAGCAGGCGTGGAGAAACGATCGAGGCGGACATAAAGTTCCACGGCGAAGAGCTTTCCAAAATGGAAGAAAGAGTAAAAGAAGCCGTCCAAACCTGTGAAGAATATGAAGCTTCAATGGCCTCCATACGTGAACAGTCTTCAGTTTTGAATACTGAACTTCACGAGGCAGAGGAGGAAGAAAGACAGCTTCGTGAAGATATTTCACAGCTGGTTTCACAGATCAGTGCTCTTGAGAGCCGTATCGGTGCTCTCAAAAGAATGTCTGAGAATTTTGACGGCTATAATAACAGCGTTAAGTATGTTATGAATGAGTCGTCTGAGGGCAAGCTTAAAGGTATATTCGGCCCTGTATCACATCTTATAAGCACAGAGGATAAATATATTATTGCGGTCGAGACTGCACTCGGAGCGAATTTGCAGAACATCATCGTAGAGGATGAAGCGGCGGCAAAGAACGCCATGTATTCTCTCAAGCGTGCAAATGCGGGCAGAGCAACCTTTTATCCTCTTACAACCGTCCGTCCCCGTCCTCTTACAAAGGAAATGGAAGCAGCGGCAGATTATAACGGTTTTATAGGATATGCATCAGAGCTTCTCAAATTTGATGCTAAGTATTCCGATATAATGGAATATCTTGTCGGCGGCATTCCCGTTTTTGATAATATTGACAATGCGACCGCCATGGCAAAAAGTGAACGCTGGAGAGTTCGTGCCGTAACCCTTGACGGACAGCAGGTAAATACCGGAGGTTCCTTCACGGGCGGTTCGGCAAAGAGAGACAGCGGAGTTCTTTCGAGAAATTCACACATTAGTAAACTGACCTCCGATAAAAATGCTCTTGAAAAAGAACGTTCTGAGATCGAAAAGCAGCTTGACTCAGTTGTTGAACGTATTGCTCAGATTAATTCCGACAGAGACGGGCTTGAAGAAAGGCTCAGCATTACAGATATGCTGTACCGTACTGAGCTTTCTGTCAGAGATGAGCTCAATGCCAAGATCGAAGTAAAATGTTCTTTGATAGAAGGACTTGAGGCTGATGCGAAGAACATATCTGAGCTTAGTAAACAAGGTAGCTCCGACATAAGCGAGATCGAAGCTAAGTGCTCAGTGCTGAAAGCTGAGTGTGAAGCAGTATCTCAGAGCAGAATTGATGATGATATAAGACTCGGTGAGGTGCGTGAAAAATCAGAAGCACTTTCCGTAAAGCTTGCAGAGCTTCAGGTCATAATGACCGAATACCGTAAGGATGCGGAGACTGCCAAGGAACAGATAACGGAAAGCCGTCTGAAGATAGATACATTTGAAAAAGATATTGAAGCCCGAAATAATAAAGTCAAAGAGCTTGAACTCAAAATTTCTGACATTCAAACGGAGATAGAGTTTAAGAAAAAACAAGCGGCAGAGGCTTCCGAGCAGCTTGCACAGGCTGAAATCAAGAGAGCAGAGCTTGAAGAGGGCGGAATGGATTATGAAAGACGCCTTAATGAGATAAGACATCAGCTTGATGAAATAAGCTCAAAAAAAGAAATTCTCTATATGGCTAATGCAAAAAATGAGCATAAGCTTGAAAATCTTACAAATGAATCGGATAAGATGACGGCACGTCTTTGGGATGAATATGAGCTTACGCCTACCGTGGCAACAGGACTTGAGCTTCCTGCGGTGACTCCCGAAACGAGACCTGAAATGGCAAAAAGGCTTTCTGAACTCAAAAGCTCAATTAAGTCTCTCGGCCATGTAAACCCCGATTCCATCGAGGAGTATGCCGAACAGAAGGAACGCTATGAGTATCTGAAAGGACAGCTTGAGGATCTCAGCAAGAGCCGAGATGAGCTTGAAAAGATAATTGTCTCCATTGAAGACGAAATGAAGTCAATGTTTGAAAAGACCTTCCATGAGGTGAACAAGAACTTCAAAGAAGTATTCACGGAGCTTTTCGGAGGAGGAAGTGCAGAACTAACGCTTACTGACCCCGAAAATATTCTCACGTCAGGTATTGAGATAAGTGCGGCACCTCCCGGAAAAATGATAAAGAGTCTTTCTCTTCTTTCGGGCGGTGAGCAGTCATTCGTTGCCATAGCACTATTGTTTGCACTTATAAAAGTAAATCCTTCACCCTTCTGTATCTTTGATGAGATCGAAGCGGCTCTTGACGAAGTAAACGTAAGTCGTGTCGCTAATTACGTTAAGCGTTATTCAAAGGAGCTTCAGATGATAGTGATTTCTCACAGACGAGGAATGATGGAGGTTGCCGACAGTCTTTACGGTGTAACTATGCCCAGACGAGGTATTTCAAAGGTATTTGTGCTTGACGTTGACAGCGTTTCCGAAAAAACGATGAAAGAAAACGCTTTTGTTGAATAATAGAAAGGTAAACTTGTAATAAATGGGATTTTTTGACAGATTAAAAAACGGCCTTAAAAAAACTAAAAATGCCGTTATGGGCCAGATAGAAAACGTTATCAAGAGCTTCGTAAAGGTTGATGAGGAGTTTCTTGAGGAGCTTGAAGAAATTCTTTACTGTTCAGATATGGGCGGGGAAACGACCGAACAGGTTATTGAACAGCTCCGTGACAGAATTA
Source organism: Eubacteriales bacterium (assembly GCA_045535205.1). Taxonomy (GTDB): domain Bacteria; phylum Bacillota; class Clostridia; order Oscillospirales; family CAG-272; genus RUG14199. The sequence continues at coordinate 6,172 of JAZSLF010000136.1, read as the reverse complement.
AGGACGGCAGACTTTCCGACCCGGAAGAAGTAAAGGGAGCTCTCAAAGAGATCCTTCGTTCAATGGTCGGCGATGCTGAGGAGCTTAACCTTTCGACCTCTCCTTCGGTAATTCTTGTTATCGGTGTAAACGGAGTGGGTAAAACAACGACTATCGGTAAAATTTCCGCAAAGCTTAAAGCTGACGGCAAAAAAGTAACTGTTGCTGCGGCTGATACCTTCAGAGCAGCCGCAATAGATCAACTCCAGGTATGGTGTGACAGAGCAGGAGTTGAGCTTATAAAGCAGAACGAAGGAAGCGACCCTGCGGCAGTTGTATTCGATGCGTGTGCGGCGGCAAAGAAGCGCTTATCCGATGTTCTTATAGTTGACACGGCAGGAAGACTCCATAATAAGAAAAACCTTATGGATGAGCTTGCAAAGATAAACAGAGTTATAAGCAGAGAGCTTCCCGATGCGGCAAGAGAAACGCTTCTCGTTCTCGATTCCACTACAGGTCAGAATGCGGTAAATCAGGCAAAGGAATTTAAAAATGCCGCCGACATAACGGGTCTTGTGCTCACAAAGCTTGACGGTACGGCAAAGGGCGGAGCAATATTCTCAATTAAGGGTGTCCTTGATATTCCCGTTAAGTTCATAGGTGTCGGAGAGCAGATCGACGATATGCAGCCCTTCGATCCCGATATGTTCGTGTCAGCCCTTGTTGACTGATAAGACGGCAGGCGGAGGATAATATGTATAAATTCGTACTTGCATCAAGAAATAAAAAAAAGATAGCTGAGCTTGAAACTTTATTCGCTGAGCTTTCGTCTGTAGATATAAAGCTGCTGTCTCTTGACGATATAGGATTTGAAGGTGATATCGAAGAGGACGGAAAAACCTTTGAGGAAAATGCTGCTATAAAAGCAGGCGTGCCTGCTTCTCTCGGATATATAGGGATTTCCGATGATTCAGGCCTTGCAGTAGATGCACTCGGCGGAGCTCCCGGCGTATATTCTGCAAGGTATTCGGGTGAGGGAGCAACTGATGAAAAGAACAATCAGAAGCTTCTTTCAGAGCTTGAGGACTTTGAGGATAAAACGGCTCATTACGTGTGTGCTGTGTGCGTTGTTATTCCCGACAGCCTCGGAATTGAAATTCCCGATGAGCTGTCTGATAAAAAGCTTTCGGAGTACGCAACGAAAAAATGCGGCGTGAGTGTTAAAGCAATAGTTGTCAGAGGTGAGTGTGACGGGGTCATCATAAACGAGCCTCACGGTGACGGCGGCTTCGGCTACGATCCCTATTTTTACTTTGAAAGGTTCGGTAAAACCTTTGCTGAAGTATCTGCCGAAGAAAAGCACTCCGTCAGCCATCGTGGCAAAGCCATGAGGGAAATTATTAATATACTTAAAATGATTTTTAGTGAGGAAAACTGATGCTTACAAGTAAACAGAGAGCATATTTGAGATCATTGTCCAACGGACTTGACACTATCTTTCAGGTCGGTAAGGGAGGCGTTTCCGACGAAATGTGTAAACAGCTTGATGCCGCCCTTGAAGCAAGAGAACTTATTAAGATAAAAACTCTTGATAATTCCGATTACAGTGCCCGTGAAGCTGCAGAGGAGATTGCGGAAAGAATCGGTGCTGACGTTGTTACTGTTATCGGTTCAAAATTTGTTCTTTATAAAGAATCCAAAGAAAATAAAAAGATCGAACTGTGATCTTCAGAGGAAAAACAAATGAAGCTCGGTATATACGGAGGTACCTTTTCTCCGCCACACAACGGTCACGTGCGTGCGGCAAAGCTTTTTTTAGAGAATGCACAGCTTGATAAACTGCTCATTATGCCTGCGGGAATACCGCCTCATAAAACGGTAAAAAATCCGGTTGATGCACAAATCAGAATGGAAATGTGTAAGGCTGCTTTTTATGGTGTCTCTGACAAAATCGAAGTATCCGATTTTGAAGTTAAAAAAGGCGGCAGATCATATACGATAGAAACGGTCGAGCATTATCTCAATGAAGGCGATATATATATCTTTTGCGGTGAAGATATGATATGCTCTCTCGATACATGGGTCAGAGCAGAAGAGCTTATGAAATTGTGCTCCTTTTATACTCTTGCAAGAGACCTTTACGGAAAAAACGAGGTTTTAAACGCGGCAAAGCGGCTGAAAAAGGAGTATGGGGCAAGGATAACGGTTCTGAATGAAGAACCGCTTACCGTGTCATCTACGGAGATAAGAAAAGCTGTTTTTGAAAAAAAAGATGTTTCCGGGCTTGTTCCTCAGAAAGTGTGCGAAATAATTGAAAAATATAAGCTGTACAGGTAATAATATGGATACACAAAAGCTTTTGCTTGATGAGAATAAGCTGTGTACTCTCAGAGAAAAAGTAAAAGGGTACATGACTGAAAAGCGTTACAGACATACTCTTGCCGTGGAAAGAGAAGTGTGCAGACTGGCAGAAATATTTGTGCCTGATGAGCCTTACACGGCTTTAAAATTGAGATGTGCTGCTTTGCTTCACGATATTACAAAAGTATTAAGTTTGGAAAAACAGTTGCAATATTGTCAAATCTTTGATATAATAATACGAAACGGTGATGAATTGTCACCTAAAATTTTCCATGCTAAGACAGGTGCTGAGATTGCGAAGCGGGATTTTTCCGAGTACGTTGACGGCGAAATTCTTTCGGGAATTAGATGGCATACAACAGGCAGAGATGCAATGACCTTGTTTGAATGTATCGTATATTTAGCCGATTATATCGAAGATACGAGAACTTTTGAGGATTGTGTTTTGCTTCGAGAGTATTTTTACAGCGAGGTAAATGACCCTTGTGCCGATAAAGAGCTTGTTCTGACAAAAACGATGGTGCTTTCTTTTGATATGACGATAAAGTGTCTGTTAAGTGAAAATGCACTTGTTGATATGGATACGATAGAAGCAAGAAATTATTTTATCAGGAAAATTAAAAAATAAGCAGAGAAAGGTAAAATTATGAGTAACACAGTTGCAAAGAAAGCAAAAAAGCAGAGTAATTTTGTTAAAGCTGTTTGTATTACGGTAGGTGTAATACTTGTTATTATCGGACTTCTGTATGCATTCAGAAATCCCCTTATCAAAATTCTTTTTAAACCGGAAGATGTTGACCAGTCGAACAATTTTAGTACTGTGGATGCAGACAATGAAATTGAAGAAAATTATAATGTTGTTCTTTCCGAGGACGTATTTAATTTCCTTATAGTCGGACATGACCGTGCGGCAAAGCTTACGGACGTTGCCATGCTCGTAAACTTCAACGTAGCAGACAGTACAGTGCGTATTATGCAGATACCCCGTGACACATACGTAAATTACGACGGTTACTGGTATTATAAGATAAACGGTGTATACAGATATAACCTTGAAAAAGAGCAGGATAATACTTCTCTTGACGGTATTGCGGGATACGCTGAATTTCTTGAAAAGAATTTGTGCGTAAAAATTCACTACTACGCTATAATGGACCTTGATCAGTTTGTAAACATCGTCGATGCACTCGGCGGCGTTGAAATAGACGTGCCCCAGGATATGAAATATCATGACCCCAACCAGAATCTTACCATCAATCTTAAAAAAGGTAAGCAGGTGCTCAACGGTGCACAGTCCGAGCAGTTCGTTCGTTACCGTGCAACCTTTGCACAGGGTGATATAGGCAGAGTTAATATGCAGAAGGTATTCCTTGCTGCACTCTTTAAGACTGTTCAGAAAAACGTCAATATTACAAATATAGGCAACCTCTGTACTATCATTAACGATAACCTTACTACGAATATGAGCACTACGGATATGATCTATTTTGCAAACATCGCATTTAAGATCAATCTTAAAAACGTGATCATGATGACTCTTCCCGGACAGGCAGCACCCGGTGCAGACGGTCTTTCATATTATAACATGAACAGAAAAGCTACACTTGAATACGTAAATTCGTATTTTAATATTTATGACACACCTATAACGGACGAGATCTTCGATGCAAACAAGACCTTTGACAGCGGAACGTACATTTATGACTCCGAAACGTTTGAAGGTATCGTTTATGATGCAGAAATGCTTACAGACGGCGAAGAGCTTCCTCCCACATAATAAAGATACTGAATAAAGAAGGTACAAATATGGATCAGGAAAACATTTTACAGAAGGATCTTCACGAAAATGCAACGCCTCAGGAAACGGCAGAGTTTATCGTAACGGTACTCGATTCCAAGAAGGCGAAGGATATTAAGCTTCTTCACGTTGAGAAGCAGACTGTAATAGCAGATTATTTTATCGTGTGTTCAGGTAATTCCAGAACTCAGATAAAATCCCTTGCAGATGAAGTGGAATACAGAATGTCAAGAAGCAAGATAGAGCCTCTTCACGTTGAAGGCGGCAGAGGCGACAGCTGGATACTTATTGACTACGGCTGTGTTATCGTTCATGTGTTCGGACGTGATGCAAGAGAATTCTACAGTCTCGAAAAGCTCTATGACGGTACGGTCGAAGAAGACATCAGCAGCCTCATTACAGAAGACTGATACAATATATTTAGTTAATTACCCGGAGAGATCTATGAAATACGATTTTAAATCAACAGAAGAAAAATGGCAAAGAATATGGGAAGAAAAGGGTGTTTTCCACGCTGAAGACAATAGCTCAAAGCCCAAATTCTACGGTCTCGTTGAGTTCCCTTACCCCAGCGGTGCGGGAATGCACGTAGGCCATATAAAAGCATATTCCGGACTTGAAGTAGTATCAAGAAAGAAGCGTATGGAGGGTTATAACGTACTTTTCCCCATAGGCTTTGACGCTTTCGGACTTCCTACGGAAAACTATGCGATCAAGACAGGTATCCACCCCAGAGCAGTAACTGATAAGAATATTGAAAATTTCTCAAACCAGCTTAAAAGAGTCGGTTTCTCATTTGACTGGACAAGAGTTGTTGATACAACTGATGAAGATTACTACAAATGGACACAGTGGATATTTCTTAAAATGTTTGAAAACGGTCTCGTTTTCAGAGATAAGACGCTTGTAAATTACTGTCCTTCCTGTAAAGTTGTGCTTTCAAACGAAGACTCTCAGGGCGGTAAGTGTGACATCTGCCACAGCGACATCGTTCAGAAGTCAAAGGACGTATGGTATCTCAGAATTACCGAATATGCAGATAAGCTGCTTCAGGGACTTGATGAGGTGGATTATCTTCCCAATATCAAGATGCAGCAGGTTAACTGGATCGGCAAATCCAAGGGAGCATTTGTTAACTTTACCATCAAGGGTGCTGACGAAAAGCTGAAGATATATACAACAAGACCCGATACCCTTTTCGGTGTTACCTTTATGGTAATGGCACCCGAGCATCCCATGCTTGAGGCTAATAAAGATAAGATACCCAACTACGCTGAAATCGAAGCATACAGAGAAGAATGCTCCAAAAAGAGTGAGTTTGAAAGAACACAGCTTGTAAAGGATAAGACAGGCGTTAGGGTTGAAGGTATTTGTGCGGTAAATCCCGTAAACGGCAAGGAAATTCCCATTTATATTTCCGACTACGTTATGATGGGTTACGGTACCGGTGCTATTATGGCGGTGCCCGCACACGACGGACGTGACTACGATTTTGCAAAAAAATTCGGTATTGATATTATCGAAGTCATCAAAGGCGGCAACATCGAAGAAGAAGCATATACAGGTGATGGCGAAGTCGTAAATTCCGATTTTCTCAACGGTCTTACAAATAAGCAGGATTCCATCGAAAAGATGCTCCGATACCTCGAAGAAAAGGGAATAGGCGAAGCGGGCGTACAGTATAAAATGAAGGACTGGGCGTTCAACCGCCAGAGATACTGGGGCGAACCCATTCCTCTCGTACATTGTCCCATCTGCGGTGTAGTAGCCGTTCCTTACGAAGAGCTTCCTCTGAGACTTCCCGAAATGCAGAACTTTGAACCCGGCTCAGACGGCGAAAGCCCTCTTGCAAAGGTTGAGGAATTTGTTAAATGTAAGTGTCCTCACTGCGGAGCTGATGCAAAGCGTGAAACAGATACAATGCCTCAGTGGGCAGGCTCCTCATGGTACTTCCTCCGTTATATCGATCCCAACAACAGCGAAGCATTTGCATCTGAAGATAAGCTGAAATACTGGATGCCTGTTGACTGGTAC
>JAZSLF010000053.1:0-10149 GCA_045535205.1 Eubacteriales bacterium | reverse complement strand
AACAAAGACTCAGTGGAAGTACTTCACATCCTTCAAGTCCGAAGGTCTTGAACAGTCCTACGAAATCAGCGTATTCTTCGTAGACGGTTCCTTCGAAACATACACAGTAAACGTAACATTCGTTGACTAATTGTAGTTTCGGTATAAACTGATTTAGTTTAACAATAAGACCCCACCTTGCTCACGCAGGGTGGGGTCGAATTGGGAATAGGACACTAAATGGAAAATTTAAGTATTTTCCCGTATGGCGTTTTGAACATATGATAATATTATTTAGCTGATTAAAATATCAGAATACGATAAGAATAGGAAAAAACATGAGCAAAACAAAGCAGATACAAAAAAACAATTTGATAACCAAGAAGAAAACAGGTTATAGAATTATTAAAAGAATATTTGACATTGCTATTTCCTTACTTGCCCTTATACTTCTTTTTCCTTTTCTTCTCGTATTCTCACTTATAATTTTTTTGACAGACTTTCATAACCCCTTTTATTTACAGGAACGAATCGGTAAAAACGGAAAGCCGTTCAGCATTATTAAGTTTCGTTCCATGAGACACGATGCACACGATCTTGATAAGTATTTTTCCGGAGAGCAAAAGGATAAGTTTTTTTCCGAATACAAGGTTGAAAATGACCCCAGAATTACTTCTGTAGGAAAATTCATCAGAAAATTCAGTATTGATGAGTTGCCTCAGGTGTTGAACGTTCTTTCTGGTCAGATGAGCATTATCGGTCCTCGGCCCTTGACTCTTGAGGAAACATACTTTTTCGGCGAAGACAGAGAGCTTCTTCTGTCAGTCACACCCGGCATTACAGGCTTGTGGCAGGTTTCCGGAAGAAATGCTCTTACATATGAAAGCGGTAAAAGACAGGAATGTGAGCTGAGATATGTAAATAACTTTGGATTTAAAATGGATATTATAGTGTTTTTCAAAACCTTTAAAGCGGTATTTGGAGGCAGCGGTAATTGACCGCTGCTCAGACTGAAGACAAACTCGGTATAACGCAGATGTGAGTGAGAAAACTTTTATAAAACAAGCTTTTCTTGATGAAACTATTTGACATTGAAAAGGCGGGCAAAAGCCCGCCACATCTGCTTTTGGCGAGTTTTTCCCTCTACCGTAGATTACTACGCCGACGAGGAAAAAATCGCCAAATCTACCTTCGTTTCTCTCAGTCTGGGTCAGAGTGTAGACTTTGTCTACACTCTGGGCAGCGGTAATTGACCGCTGCTTTTTTATTGTGAAACGACAAGGTTCCGGGGCACCTGTCCGTAATTTTTAAATGTACTTGGCGGGGTAATTTCTTTACACAATCAATTTTAAAGCAAAAGGTCTAAAAATTTATTATTTTATCGCTTTGTAAAAATTGCCGGTGATCAAATTTAAAAAAGACTTGAAAAGAAAGAGAAAGTATTATAAAATATAATGAGGTGTACTGTGAAATAATCTGTTTATTTTGAGCTTTATGCCGACTTAGTGCGTTAAGAGGTGAAAATAATGAAGATAGTTCATATTGTAGGAAAACTGAAAAAAGCAGGGGTGGAAGCGGTCGTTTTCACTTATCTCAGAAATATGGATCTCTGCGGTTTGACCGTTGATGTATTATACGATGCTGACTCTACGGTACAGCCACCCGCTGATATTTTGGAAATGGGAATAAATTTTATCGAAATCCCGCCTTATCAGAAGGTGTTCTCATATATTTCGGCAATTAAAAAGATTTGCCGTAAAAATAAATATGATATTATCCATACACATATGAACGTGCTTTCCGTATTTTCGCTTTTTGCAGCAAAATGTGCCGGTGTACCTCACAGAATATGCCACAACCACAGCACTACGTCAAAATTTGAAAAAAAGAAGGACCTTATGAAAAAGGTGCTCAGACCTACGGCAAAGCTTTTTGCGACAGACTATGCCGCTTGCTCGGAGCTTTCGGCAAGGTGGATGTACGGTGATAAGAGAGTTGACAGCGGAAGGGTTACCGTTTTCAATAATGCCATTGACCTTGACAGATACTGTTACAGCAGAGAGAAAGCGTTGCAGACAAGGCAGGAACTCGGCGTGGAAAATGATTTTCTTATCGGTCATGTCGGCAGATTTATGGACCAGAAAAATCATACGTTTCTTGTTGATATATTTTCCGAAGTCTGTAAGATCAATGACAGAGCGAAGCTTATTCTTATAGGTGACGGAGAAAATCTTGAAGCCGTAAAAGAAAAGATACGCTCACTCGGTATTGAGGACAGAGTTATTTTCAAGGGAATAGTGCCTGACGTTGAACGTTATTACTGTGCTATGGACGTATTTTTGCTTCCGTCCCTTTATGAAGGACTTCCGGTCGTGGCACTTGAAGCACAGGCAACAGGACTTCCTTGCGTAATATCGGATTCCGTAACGACTGAATGTGCCGTTATACCTGAGGTTACTTTCCTACCCGTAAATAAGGAGCTTAAAAAGTGGGCTGAGACGGTCGTAACCTCAAAGGTTGATGATAGGGTCGAATGTAACCGCCGTTTTAAAAACGGAAAATTCAATATAAAAAATTCAGCTTATCAGATGAGAGAGTATTATAATAAGCTGATGATAAAATAAACGGAGAATTGCTGTTGTAATATAAAAGCATGGCAAAGAGGAAGGAAAACATGAAGATACTGCACTTTCTTGTAACTGATAAATACTCGGGAGCTGAAAACGTACAGCTTTCCATACTTGAGGAAATGAAGGACGGAAATGAAGTGTATTACGTATCACCCGACGGACCTGTACGTGAGTTTGTTGAGAAGGCGGGTGTTCGTTTTGTTCCTGCAAATACCGAAAGCATTTCGGAAATTAAAAGAATATACAGAGAGATAAAGCCTGATGTGGTACACGCCTGCGATCCCAGAATGAGCTTCAAATGTGCTCTTGCGGGAATTCCCTTTATTGCACATCTTCATTGTAATAAGCCCTGGCTGAAAAGACCGGGAATTAATTCCATCGCACTCCTTTATGCCATAATGAAAGCCAAATACGTGATAACCGTATCAGACAGCGTGGAAGAAGAATATATTTTCAGAAAAGCCTTCGGGGACAAGCTCAGAATGATACCCAATATCGTCGACCGTGAAAAGACCGAAAGAATGGGTGCAGAAGAACACAGCTCTGAATATGATCTTGTGTTCGTGGGCAGAATGAATGAGCAGAAAAGACCGTTGCTGTTTCTTGAGCTTGCCGCTTTGGTGCAAAAGGAAATACCGGAGCTGAAGGCGGTGATGCTCGGCGAAGGAGAGCTTTTTGACGAGGTAAAGGAGAAAAAGGAAAAGGAAAAGATCGACTGCGTGATACTGCAGGGCTTTGATCCCAATCCCTATAAATTTATAAATAAGTCTAAGCTCAACGTATTCACATCTCATTACGAAGGCTTCGGACTTGTTGCTGTTGAAAGTATGATACTCGGAAAGCCCGTGCTTGCATATGCTGTGGGCGGGCTTGCGGATATAGTGACCGATGAAAGCGGTTATCTGTGCTCTTCAAATGAAGATATGGCGGAAAAGATCGTAAAGCTTTTAAAGGACAAAGAGCTCTATGAAAAGCTGTCAAGCGGTGCTTATAAAAATTCCTTCCGTTTTACAGATAAAGACGGGTATATGAAAAAAATAAAAGAAGTTTACGACGGATTTGTCAAAGGATAAAAAATACCGAAAGGAGCCGAAGGTGAAAAAGCTTACGGTTTATACACCCACCTATAACAGACGGGAACACTTAAAAAAAGCATATGAGTCTCTTTTAAAGCAGACCTGTAGTGATTTTTTGTGGCTTATCGTTGACGACGGCTCCGACGACGGTACAAAGGAGCTTGTTGACAGCTTTAAAGCCGAAAATAAGCTTGAGATCCGTTACGTTGAGAAAGAGAACGGAGGAAAGCATACGGCGACAAATCGTGCCCTTGAATGCTGTGAGACAGAGCTTATAATGATAGCTCTCGATTCCGACGACACATTGAAAGAAAACGCTGTCGCTCAAATACTTGAGGATTATCTGGAGACTGACAGGAAGTTCAACGGATATATCTATATGAAAGAGAATACCAAGGGTGAGCTTTTTGTAAACAGCTACAGCGACAGTATCGGAAACATGAGCTGGAGGGAAGCGTCGGTCAGCGGAGCATTCGACGGCGAGGCTGTGCTTGTTCTGAAAAGCTCATATGCAAAAGAATTTTCGTACCCGGTCATTGAGGGGGAAAAGTTTTTCACAGAGGCATATGTGTATCTTCAAATGACAGCCCCTTTTTTCTGGAGCCGCAAGAGCATATACGTGGCAGAGTATCTTGAGGACGGCTATACGAAAAACATTATGAGGTCTTTTGCAGAAAATCCCGTTTCATATGCCATGTTCAATAATATGCGTCTCGAAATATACACCTCACTTGTCAAACGGATAAAATATGCGGCTTACTATTGCGGCTTTTCCATCAAGGCGAAAAAGCGTCGCTTCATAAGGGAAAGCGGTGAACCGTTTCTCGCTTTTGCTGCCTTGCCTCTCGGCATTGTCTTTTGGCTTCTTTTGATGGTCAAGGGCAAATAGTATAGTGACTTCACCTTTAAAAACACCGTATAATCGGAGATAATATGGAATATATACTTTCGCTTTTACTTCTCGTATTTAATCTTATAAACTACGAGATAAATCTGAATAAATTTGTGTTTCTGGCGGTGAGCACGGTTATAATGGGGCTTTTATTTTGCTTTGTTTTCCGTAAAACCAAAAGCTTTCTTATAACCTGTATGATGCTTATGTGCCATACTTGGCAGATATCGTGGATCAATATATTCGGGGAACCTACCGCCAATATGCAGCTCCCCTGGTTTTACATTCTCGGAGTCATGGTCCTGGCTTACGGATTGATCAATCTGAGGACCTGCTTCAGAAAGAGTTACGGAGCATTTTCTTTTTTGACATTTATTGTTGCTCTTTTGTTTTTTAACTATCCTCTTGTAATTTCCCAAAAAATTTCAGAGGGATTGAAAGAGTACATAATGATAGGCTTCTTCATTGTGGTTCTGTTTATATGCTTTCTCTTTAAAGATACTGTCAGCCGTGAGAATTACGGGCATTTTAAAAATTCAATGATTTGGGCTGTGTTCATATCCTCGGCGGCAATCGTTTTTCAGCATATTATGTACACCTATGCAAATGTTTCTTTGTTTAAGATTTCCGTTATGCTGTCCTTTTCGGGATACCAGACCAACTGTTATCTTCTGATGGAGGACCATAGCTGTTCCACCATTATGTTCGGATGCGTTGTATTCTATATGCTTGAAAAGCTTGGTAAGAAGAACTGGTTCTATATGGTGCCTGTTCTTATAACAGTCGTTATTTCAATGGCACTTACTTCAAGAAGAACAAGTACTTTGTCACTTATAATTATATTTGCCCTGTACGTTTTGTTCCACTATAAAGAGATCGGTAAAAAGCTGGTGTTTACCGGCATCGGAATTTTAGCCGGCGGAGTAATGATGTATTATCTTCTTATTGCCAGACCGGTTGAGTCTTTTTCGCAGCTGTTTAATGATAACGGAAGACTTGAAAATTATGCGGCTGCTCTCGATATTATTAAAAAATATCCCCTTGGAGTAGGATATGACGGAACGTACATCGACTCCATGATGCCGGGAAGTATTGCACCGCACAATACTGTTTTGCGTTGGTGTACCATGGGCGGTATTCCTCTTGCGGCAATTCTTGTGTCTCTTGTATTTTTTTCCCTTTCGGAATCCGGCAAGAAGAAAATGACGGCGGAGTATTGGGCTGTACTCTATGCAATGTTTGCATCAAACTTTATTCCGGATATTCTCAATGCCCGATTTTTTGTAATACTATGCTCCGTTGCCTTTCTCATCAAAAAGGAGAATTTGGAAAATCCGTTGTTGAACGCAGAAAAAGAGAAGATAGAGCTTTCTTTCGCAGATTCTTCTGCAAACGGCATAAAAAAAGGTCGGAGATCGGGCGTGAAGGCTGCAGTATACCGCAGAAGATGACTCTTCGATGCGGTACTTCTAAACCTCAAATGTTTTTCGGACATTTGGGGTTTTTGCACTTATGTGGAAATTTTGCATATAAAAAATCTGTTTTAAGGCATATAATATGGTCGAATTACTGTTGACAAAGAGACGCTTGCATGGTAAAATTTAATGTAGTGAATTTTTAAGGGACATACAGATGTTTTGTCGGATAAGACGGTGTCGCAGTATTATTATGCGTACATCAGCGGCAGGATTTTTTTGTATATACCGTTTTGAAAGGATACAGCGATGACGGATAACACAAAGCTTATTATTCTTGAATACGGCGATATGGGTGGTTTTAGTGCCCGTGTTTCTTCATTTCTTGCAGACAGCGGTATCAGTGTTTCCAACGATAGAGAATATATTGTTTTTCCCGGCTTTTGCGATGTGCATGTGCATTTTCGTGAGCCGGGCTTTTCTTATAAAGAGACTATTGAAAGCGGAAGCATGGCGGCGGCAAGAGGCGGATATACGGCGGTATGTACAATGCCGAATCTTGACCCTGTTCCCGACAGTATTCAGAATATAAAGCGTCAGATCGAGCTTATAGAAAAGCAGGCGTGTGTCAACGTATATCCTTACGGTGCAATTACCGTGGGACAGCTTGGAAAAGAACTCTCCGATATGGAGGGAATGGCTGAGTATGCGGTCTCCTTCTCCGATGACGGCAGAGGCGTTCAGAGTGAGGATATGATGCGTTCGGCTATGCTGAAGGCAAAAGCTCTCGGCAAGATCATTACGGCTCATTGTGAGGATAATTCTCTGCTTCACGGCGGATACATTCACGACGGTATTTATGCTGCAAAGCATTCTCATAAGGGTATCTGCTCCGAAAGTGAGTGGGGGCCTATTGAGAGAGATCTCAGACTCGCTGAAGAAACAGGCTGTGCTTACCATGTGTGTCATATTTCAACAAAAGAAAGTGTTGAACTTATAAGACAGGCTAAGGCAAGAGGTGTCGATGTGACCTGCGAAACGGCACCCCATTATCTTGTCCTTGACGAAAATGACCTTGAAGAAGACGGCAGATTTAAAATGAATCCTCCGCTTCGGAGCAGGGAAGACAGACTTGCACTTATAGAAGGAATAAAGGACGGCACAATAGATATGATAGCCACCGACCATGCTCCCCACTCTGCACAGGAGAAAGCGAGAGGACTTGAAAAAAGTGCTTTTGGTATAGTGGGTCTTGAAACGGCACTTCCCGTTCTTTATACTGACCTTGTAAAAACAGGTGTTATAACCCTTGAAAAGCTGACAGAACTGTTGGCAGTAAACCCCAGACGGCGTTTCGGCATACCTATGGGTGATGAGTTTTCACTCTGGGAGGTATCCTCCGAAATAACGTGCGACCCCGAAGATTTTCTCACGAAGGGCAGAGCCACTCCCTTTGCAGGCAGAACGTACTTCGGCAAATGTCTTCTCACCGTATGCGGCGGAAAGACAGTTTATAAATGTGATAAATAATCTTATATATATACAGGAGGCAGAATATCATGGCAAAAAGAACAGATATTAAAAAAGTGCTTATCATCGGCTCAGGTCCTATAGTAATCGGACAGGCGGCTGAATTTGACTATGCGGGAACACAGGCTTGTCTTGCTCTCAAAGAGGAAGGCTATGAGGTAGTTCTCTGCAACTCCAACCCCGCAACTATCATGACGGATACAACAATTGCCGATAAGGTATATATGGAACCCCTTACACTTGAATATATTGCGAAGATACTTCGTTATGAGCGTCCGGATGCTATTGTTCCCGGTATCGGCGGACAGACAGGTCTTAACCTTGCTATGCAGCTTGAAAAGAAGGGCGTTCTCAAGGAATGCGGAGTTGAGCTTCTCGGAACAAACAGCGAGAGTATTGAAAGAGCAGAAGACAGAGAACTGTTCAAGGAGCTCTGTGCTTCAATCGGCGAACCTGTTATTCCTTCTGAAATCACATACAGCATCGAAGAAGCTAAACGTGCGGCGGCTGAGATCGGATATCCTGTAGTTCTTCGCCCTGCATTTACCCTCGGCGGTACAGGCGGCGGCTTCGCTTATAATGAAGAGGAGCTTGTTGAAATCGGTCTCAATGCATTTAAGCTTTCTCCCGTTCATCAGGTTCTTATCGAAAAGAGCGTTAAGGGCTATAAGGAAATTGAATTTGAAGTTATGCGGGACTCCGGCGACCACGCTATCACCATCTGCGGTATGGAAAACATTGACCCTGTCGGTGTTCATACCGGTGACTCTCTCGTTGTTGCTCCCATCATGACGCTGAGCAAGGAAGATGAGAAGATGCTTAACGACAGTGCTATCAAGATCATCAGAGAGCTGAAGATCGAAGGCGGCTGTAACGTTCAGTTTGCTCTTAATCCCACTTCCAGTGAATACTACCTTATCGAAGTTAACCCCAGAGTTTCACGTTCCTCTGCCCTTGCTTCCAAGGCATGCGGCTATCCTATCGCAAGAGTAACTGCTAAAATTGCTGTAGGTATGTCACTTGACGAAATTGCGATTGCCAACACAACAGCGGCATTTGAACCTTCACTTGATTACGTTATCGCAAAGCTTCCCCGTTTCCCCTTCGACAAGTTCACAACAGCTAACAACACTCTCGGTACACAGATGAAAGCAACCGGTGAAGTTATGGGTATCGGTTCTACTCTTGAAGAAGCTCTTCTCAAGGGTACACGTTCTCTTGAGATCGGTGTTAACCACCTTTATCACAACAAGTTCGACAACATGACTGATGCTGAGCTTCGTGAATACATCTCTGAATTCCGTGATGACAACCTCTTTGCAATTGCTGAACTCATTTACCGTGGTGCAACTGTTGAAGAGATCCATAACATCACAAAGATCACTTCCTTCTTCCTTGAAGCTGTTAAACGCATTATTGACATGGAAGAAAATCTTAAAGCTAATCCCTACGATCTTGAGGTTCTTACAGCCGCTAAAAAGATGGGCTTCTCCGACAAGTACGTTGCACGTATGTGGAAGTGTACGGAGATCGACGTTTTCAATTTCCGTAAGGAAAACGGTCTTTTCCCTGTGTTCCGCATGGTTGACACTTGTCACACAGGTGCATATATTCCTTACTTCTATTCATCATACAGCGGAGAAAACACATCCATTCTTACAGATAAGAAAAAGATCGTTGTTCTCGGCGCAGGCCCTATCAGAATCGGTCAGGGTGTAGAATTTGACTATTCAACAGTTCACGCTGTTACAACTATCAAGAATTCCGGTTACGAGGCTATTATTATCAACAATAACCCCGAAACAGTTTCTACTGACTATACAACGGCAGATAAGCTGTACTTTGAGCCCCTCACACCCGAAGATGTTATGAACATTATCGAGTTTGAAAAGCCCGAAGGTGTCATTGCATCTCTCGGCGGTCAGACAGCAATCAATCTTGCACAGCCTCTTATGGAAAGAGGAGTCAAGATCATTGGTACGGACTGCGAAGCAATTGAAAGAGCAGAAAACCGTGACAGCTTTGAAAAGATCCTTAAAGAGCTTGATATTCCTCAGCCTCAGGGCAGAGCTGTAACAAATATTGAAGACGGTATTGAAGCTGCTAAAAGCATCGGTTATCCCGTTCTTGTTCGTCCCAGCTTCGTTCTCGGCGGCCGTGCTATGCAGATCGTTGCCAACGAGCAGCAGCTGCGCCACTATTTGAAGACCGCTGTCGAAATTGACGAAGACAAGCCTGTTCTGGTGGACAAGTATATAGTCTATGTATGTTATCTGATGATACCTCGCTGGGAACTCTCAATGAAGGAAACGATGTATTCGATTTCCGGTGTCATTGGAATTTCTTCGCGTACTTGTTTCAATGCTTCGGTCACGTTCTTTCCGCTTTGGTAGATGATTCGGTAAGCATTGTGGATGTTCTCAATCGTTTCGTTGGAGAATCCACGACGGCGCAATCCGATGAGGTTGAGACCGCAATAAGCTACCGGCTCACGTCCGGCGATGACATAAGGAGGAATGTCCTTGCTGAAACGGGTTCCGCCTTGTACCATGGTATATCCACCTACTCGACAGAACTGGTGCATCAATACGCTTGCACTGATGATGGTGTTGTCATCGATGATGATT
>JAZSLF010000090.1:0-2748 GCA_045535205.1 Eubacteriales bacterium | reverse complement strand
GGTCATTCCGTGAAATTCATAAGGCCTTGTGTACTGAGGGTACTCAAGAAGACCGTCCTCGAAGGACTCCTTTTCAAAGCATTCAGCCTCCGAAAGAACACCGGGCACAAGTCTGCAAACGGCATCGGTTACGATACAGGCGGGAATTTCGCCGCCTGTCAGCACGTAGTCGCCGATAGACACTTCTTCGTCGATTATTTCGTCAATAATTCTCTGGTCAACACCTTCGTAGTGACCGCAGAGAATTATAATTCTCTCAAGACTTCCGTATTCCTTTGCCATTTCCTGCGTAAAGGTCTTGCCCCTCGGAGACATATAAAGAACTTTTGTGCCCTCGTTTTTGGGAAGCTCTTTCGTAATGGCATCATAGCAGTTGTAAATTGGGGGAGCAGCCATCAGCATTCCCTTGCCGCCGCCGTAAGGCGTATCGTCAACACGGCGGTGCTTGTCCTCGGAATAGTCTCTGATGTTGTATGTGTTTATCTCAATAAGTCCCGCACTTCGTGCCCTGCCGATAATACTTTCGGAAAGCACCGTTTCCACAAGGTCAGGAAACAATGTCATAATATCAATTCTCATGAATTTTCAGACCTCGTCCATTCCCTCGATAAGAGAAACGTAAACACCTGCATCGCAGTCCTCGCCGAAGGATATTTTTTTGATGAATTCGGGAACGCAGGGAACCATAAATGTCCTTTTGGGAGGCTTTTCGCCCTCAACAGCCTCGCATTTTACCGCAGGCTTTCTTATAACGTAGACCTGCTGACCTGCAGGTGCGAGAACGTCATCCATAACGCCTATTTCCTCACCCGTTTCGTCATCGTAAACGGGAAGACCGATAATGTCTGCAATAAAGAAATCGCCTTTTCTGAGTCTGAAGTCCGAACGGTCGGCATAAAGAATTTCATTCTTGTATTTAATAGCATCTTCGGGAGTTGTAATGCCCTCAAAGAAAGCCAGAACCATATTTTTGTGAACGGACGACTTTAAAACCTTTAAAGGTACAAATTCACCGTTTACCTTGCGGTACATAGTTTTGAATCTTACAAGAACTTCAGGTGAATCAGCACGGCATTCAAGCTTTACAGCACCTGCAATTCCGTGAGTATTCGTAATTTTTGCACATTCAAGATATTTTGAAAGCTCAGCCTTTTTAAATGCCATGCCATAACCTCCGATGGAAAGTATAATTCCTTATAATATTATCATTTTTATAACTCCGTGTCAATATTTTTAGACCAAAGTCCATTTTGTTACAAAAAATAATTGACAAGTGTAAAAAACGGTGATATACTATATGTAGTGTTATTGGGCTTATTTCACACCCATATTCACTATAGACCGAAATCCTTTGGAGGAAGAATTATGAAGTGTCCGTCATGCGATTCTGAAAACATCAAAGTAATAGATTCAAGACCTGTTCCCGAAAACAACAGCATCAGAAGAAGAAGGGAATGTCTTGATTGCAAATTCAGATTTACAACTTATGAAGTAATTGATGCGTTTCACCCAATCGTTCTGAAAAAGAACGGCACAAAGGAATACTTCGACAAAAACAAGCTCCTTGCAGGCTTGTTCCAGGCTTGTCAGAAGCGTCCCGTAGACGCCGAAAAGGTTGCCAATGAAATAGAATACGACATCCTCAACGGACTCCACAGAGAGATAACCTCCTCAGAGATCGGCGAAATGGCTATGGATAAGCTCCTCCGACTTGATGACGTGGCATACGTTCGCTTCGCCTCCGTTCACCGTGAATTCAGAGACGTCGAGACCTTCATGCGTGAGATCGAAAGAATGAAACGCCGCAAATCCATCGGACCCTCCGGCAGCTCAAACAAAACTGCCCCAAATGTCCCCTTCAATAAGACGAAAAAGAAGAAATAAATAAGTAAGCTAAAACTCCTTGTAATTGTGCTTTTGCCAATTACAAGGAGTTTTTTTATTTGACAAGGGGTCCTCAAGTATTCCGTAAGGAATGCTTGGGGTTCTCTTTATTTGTTGTCTCTTTTGGGATCAGTATTATTTTAACCTTTCATACATGGGGGAGAATTTCTTGCAGAGTATTGCTAAAGCTTTTTGATATATACCTTGCGGTGTAATTATATACAAGGGAGGCGTGCGCCCTTGATATCAGAAAACGGTGAATACATTTTACTTATACCTCCCACACCGTTTCGTCGCCGCAAATGTTGCGGATCTTCAGACGAAGCGGTTTCTTTTCGCAACGGATACGACCGTCCCAAAACTCTTTAGTTTTATTGCCGTTGACAATGATAAAGCCGTTTTTGTCAATCTTGACCTCGCTGTCAGAGTGCCATTCACCTTCGATTGCGGTGCAGTCAACGCTCAGGAACTCAATAAGTTCCAAGCCGTCCTCGCTGATTTCGATGGGCTTATAAGGCTTCTTTGCCGAAGAGTTGAGAAGTGCCTTTTGATTAAACTCGGCAATTTTAGAAAGAACTCGGTCGCTGATGAATTTTTCAATCGTTACAGCATAGCCACCGAGAAGATCTTCGTGGATTTCTTCTGCGTGGAACTCTGCATAATCACCGATAATAACATCATCAAGAATTGTTTTTAGATCACGGAGTTCGATTTCAACGTTGGTGCTGTCATCCTCTTTGATAAATTTCAAAATCTCAGCTTCATCGGTAATGTCGATATAATAAACAATTACTTTCTTAATACCGGCATCCAAGTCGGGAATAGCCTGATGAATAATGCGATTCATCGTAACCTTATCAAGCA
>JAZSLF010000007.1:0-10474 GCA_045535205.1 Eubacteriales bacterium | reverse complement strand
ACACTTGTCTTCCTAAGACCGCTTGGCCTCCGACTTCTTTATATAAAATGGAGGGTTATGAAATGAAAAAGTACGAATCTCCGGTAGTTGAGGTCGAATACTTAAATTCTCTTGACATTTTTACCGAAAGCGGCGGAAGCTTTGACGTTGATCAGGAAGACGAAGATATTTTATAATAAAAAAATGACCGATGCTTAGCGTGATGCTCTTAACGGAGCATTCACGCTAAACTATGATTGCCCTTGCGGGCAAGTTATGAGTTATGAGATACTTCGTATCGTTATGATTGGATTCGCCAAGTTATAGGTTAGATGGGCAATCATATCATAACGCTTGCTATGCAAGCTCATAACGGCGAGCGAAAGCGAGCCTCATAACTCTAAACTAAAACGAACAGAAAAAAGAGCAGACATACAAGATTAAACTTGCATGTTTGCTCTTTTATTTTTTTAATTCTCCTCAAACGGCTTGGGGCTGATTGTTTTATTGGTTCTCTTTTAATATGCTCTTTCAATAAGGTGAATATCTTCGGGTGAGAAGACGAGACCTACTTCGGCATCCTCAAAGTAAGGACGGGTTGAAGAAACAAGATATTCGTAGCCTTCGGTGGAGAAGGTCACGTCATAGATTCCGGGTTCAATGTTTTCCGGATCAAAGTCATATTTAACATCTGTTATCTCAACCTTTTCACCGTCGTCAAGGCTCCATGCGGAAGCGTTCGCCCACATTTCAAGGTCTGTGTCAAGAGCGATACTTTCCTTTATATCTTCAACCTTTTTGAAGATGTTCATGGCATAAATTTCTTCACGGAACAGCTTGCTTTCAACCTTGTTTTCCTGCTTTACTACCGCTTTTACGGTGATAGACGTTCCTGCCGCCGTAGAGAAGGTTACGGGATAAACACCGATCTCTTTCTTAATATCGTGCTCAATTTCCTTGATAGAAACACGTTCTTCCGTTTCGGAGTCCCATGCTTCAGCGGAAGCGAGAGTTTCAATGGTAACACGGTCAAGCTCGACAATGTCGGAAATATCAAGAAGGAAGTCGGAGGCACTTATCTTTTCACTTTCCTGCTCGTTGAAGACGGGCTTATCCTGTACCACCTGAAGCTTTATGGTGATAGACGTGCCGACTCTTGTCTCAACAGTCATATCGTGACGCATACCCTTAAAGACGTGGCTCTTTACAATTCCCTTGAGCATTCCTTTTTCACGGGGAACGACCTCAAGATGCTCAGGTCTTATTACAACGCCGACCTTATCTCCCGCCTTGAAGTCCTGCGTGTTACAGCTGAACTTTTTGTCTTCAAAAACGACCTTTCCGCTTTCGGAGACAACACCGTCAACGATGTTGGTAGAGCCGATGAAGCGGGCAACAAACTCGTTTGCGGGATGGTCGTATATTTCATCGGGAGTTCCTACCTGCTGAATTTCGCCGTCACTCATAACGACTATCTTATCTGACATGGTTAGGGCTTCCTCCTGATCGTGAGTGACGAAAATGAAGGTGATGCCTACTTCCTTTTGTATCCACATCAGCTCAAGCTGCATTTCCTTGCGGAGCTTTGCATCGAGGGCAGAGAGAGGCTCATCGAGAAGAAGGACCTTCGGCTCGTTTATAAGAGCTCTGGCAATTGCAATTCTTTGCTGCTGACCGCCGCTGAGCTGAGCTATTTTTCTGTTTTCATATCCCTCAAGGCTCACAAGCTTCAGCATTCTTGCAACCTTTTGCTTTATAACGTCTTTGGGCTCTTTTTTTATTTTAAGGCCGAAGGCAATATTTTCATATACGTTCAGGTGAGGAAACAGGGCGTATCTTTGGAAAACGGTGTTCAGCTCACGCTTGTGTGCGGGAACGTCTTTAATGTCCTTGCCGTCAAAGAGGACTGCACCTGCATCGGCTTCGACAAAGCCGCCTAATATTCTGAGAAGGGTGGTCTTTCCGCATCCGGAGGGACCCAGTAAAGTGACAAATTCATTTTCATTGATGTCAAGGGAGACATCCTTCAGAACGCTTTCGCCGTCGAAGGATTTGGAAATGTTTTTAAATTCTACGATCTTTTTGTTTTCCAATTTCGATCATAGCCTCCTTTGTTACAAATTTGACAGATTACCGAAAATCGCATACAACGTATTTTGACTTTTTTGTCTGCATTACGATTATTATAACTTTTTTTATTAAAAAGTGCAATATATTTTGAAAAATTGTCTGCGGTCAAGCTGTTTTTTCTTTTGTTTGTTTGATTTTTACGTTACTTCTTGACGAAAAAAACTCATATTGGTATAATCAAAATAACGGAGGTGTATCATGAACAGCTTTACCTTTGACAATAAAAGCTTTTTGATGAACGGCTCACCCTATACCGTTATATCAGGGGCAATTCATTATTTCCGTGTTCATCCTGATTACTGGGAGGACAGACTTAAAAAACTGAAGGCCTGCGGCTTTAATACCGTTGAGACCTACGTGTGCTGGAATTTGCATGAAAAGCATGAGGGCATTTTTGATTTTGAGGGTGCTCTTGATATTGAAAAATATATCACAACTGCCGAGTCTCTCGGTCTTAATATCATAATCAGACCGGGGCCGTATATTTGTGCAGAGTGGGAGCTTGGCGGACTTCCTTCATGGCTGCTTTCGTATCCCGATATGGCACTCAGGTGCAACGACTCCTTATATCTTTCAAAGGTAACTCCTTACTATAAGAGGCTGTTTGATATAATAAGACCTCATCTGTGTACAAACGGCGGCGGTATTATAATGGTTCAGGTGGAGAACGAATACGGCAGCTACGGTGACGATAAGGAATATATGAAAAGGATCACCGAAATATACAGAGAAAACGGAATTGATTGTATGCTCTTTACTGCTGACGGAGTCTATTTCGGTATGCAGGAGAACGGTGCTGTAGACGGCATTTATGCCGCCGCGAATTTCGGAAGCGACCCCGGAGAGCACTTTGAAATGATGAAAAATTTCAGAGACGGTGAGCCTCTCATGTGTGCTGAGCTTTGGTGCGGTTGGTTTGAGCATTGGCACGGCGAGCATATGCCTCCACGTACTCCCGAAGACATCGGAGGAATGGTAAGGGAGCTTTTTGAGCTTGGGGCATCCTTCAATTTTTATATGTTTCACGGAGGCACAAACTTCGGTTTTATGAACGGAGCAAACTATTCGGAGACTGAAGGAATATATCAGCCCACCGTTACAAGCTACGATTACGGAGCACTGCTTAACGAAGCGGGCGACATGACCGAGAATTATTACGCAGTAAAAAGGGTCATTGAGAATACTGTCGGTCTTACACCGTGTGATTATGAGGTTTCAAATACAGAAAAGGCAGCTTACGGCACTTTGATGCTGACAGAGTCAGCTTCGCTGTTTGATACCCTTGACGTTCTTGCATCTCCGATACAAAGTGCTTTTCCGAAAACTATGGAGCAGATAGGACAGTCCTTCGGATATATTCTTTACAGAACTAAAATAAACGGCCCCACAGGGAACTGCGAGGTGAATATTACCGAGCTTCGAGACAGGGCACATGTGTTTCTTGACGGAAAGCTTGTGGGTGTTCAGGAGCGTTCACGCTCCTTTGAGCCTGTAACCGTAAGAGTTGAAGCGGGCCGTGAGGCTGTACTTGATATTCTCGTTGAGAACATGGGCAGAATTAATTACGGCTACAGAATATTTGAACAGAAGGGAATTGTCGGCGGTGTCCGTCTTAATAAGCTCTATCATTTCGGGTGGGAGCATTATCCTCTTGATATGGAAGATATTTCTCATATAAAATGGAAAAACGGTGCTTCCTGCAAGACTCCCGCTTTTTACAGGGGAGTGCTTACTATAAAAGAAACACCGAGGGATACTTTTGTGAAAACGACAGGCTTTACAAAAGGCTTTGTTGTTGTAAACGGCTTTAATATAGGACGTTTTTACAATACTGCGGGACCTCAGAGGACACTTTATCTGCCTGCACCTCTTTTGAAAAATGGTGAAAACGAGATAATAGTGTTTGAGTCCGATATGTGTCTGAGCCCTGAAATATCTTTTGAGGACAAGCATGATTTAGGCTGATGCCAAAAACGTGGCGGTTATATAAACGACTATCATATTACGGAGATAAATATGCTAACGGAACTGTTTCGCACCGCAGACAAGCTTTCAAAAGAAGGCTGTCATGCAAGATACATATTAAGACAGAATTTTGATATACTCATGGTGGAGTTTGAATCGCTTTACGGGGGCTCATACGTGGAATACTATAAAAAATATCCCGATATACCAAAGGATTTTTACGCAGAAAGCTCCAAATACAAGGGAATGAGCGAGGGCTCTGTGTTCCTGTCAACACTTCAGGAAAGTGAAGAATACAGACCCTTTCGCACAGAACGTATTCTGGAGCTTTGGAAGGTTTAATTATATGTTTTTTAAGCAGAGACCGCTTTGATCTATCGTTTTAACGCTGCCTGCTATTATATTTGTTTTTTCACCTGTAAGATATAAAGGCTTGCCGTCAAGACGAAGGGCAACTCCTCCTGCTTCGTTCAGGATAACGAGTCCTGCGGCGTAGTCCCAAAGGGCAAGGATCTCCTCAAAGAAAAGGCCGGCTCTGCCTGCGGCAACGTAGCAAATATCAATGGCTGCGGCACCGAAGCGTCTCAGATCCATGCATTTCGGAAGTATGTCCCTCGCACGTCTGAAGGTCTCATCCCAAAGCTCAGGATTGTAAGGAGACGTTCCGAAAAGAACTATGGTGTTTTCAAGGTCATCAACGGTGACGTGAATTTGTTTGCCGTTGAAGTAGGCTCCGTGTCCTACGGCTCCGCTGAACATTTCGTCTGTATAGGGGGCATAAACGACTCCCGCATAGGGTACACCGTCCTTGAAGCATCCTATTGATACACAGCTGTGATGCATATCGGCGGCAAAATTTGCCGTTCCGTCAATGGGGTCGATGACGAAAACCATACCTTCGCAGAGCTCGTTTCTGTCAGTACCTTCCTCACAGAAGAACTTTGCATCGGGATACATTTCGGCAAGTGTCGAAACTGCGTATTCCTGAACGGCAACATCATAT
The DNA here is from genome assembly GCA_045535205.1 of Eubacteriales bacterium. Classification (GTDB taxonomy): domain Bacteria; phylum Bacillota; class Clostridia; order Oscillospirales; family CAG-272; genus RUG14199. The sequence continues at coordinate 5,397 of JAZSLF010000007.1, read as the reverse complement.
TTTGTAACAAGGTCTCTGCCGCCTGTTTTCTGCTGTACAAAAAGCTCTTTCCGACTTGCAGAAAGCATTATTCTTCCGCATTCGTGAGCAACCTTTTTCATATCCTCAAGTAATTTCATGCTGTTCCTCTTTTCAAACATTTAAACAGTAGGATTATACTACATTTTCAGAAGCGTTGCAATACAATAACAGATTTTTGTTGAATTATTACGTCAACTGTGATAACATATATATAAAAAATTAGTCGGAGGTAAAATATGACTACCGAAACAATTTATTTGAGAGAAAATGACGATGCGGTAAAAATGCAGACATTTATACATGATGATTCTACCAACGTAATAGCAGGGAAAAGACGTGCCATGGTAGTGCTTGCGGGCGGCGGTTATTTTTTTCTGGCAAATGACAGAGAAGGTGAGCCTGTTGCAATAAAATATTTTGCCCAAGGCTTTAACTGCTTTCTTGTCAATTATTCCATAGGCGAAAAGGCAGCGTTTCCCACTCCTGTGCAGGATGTTTCAAAAGCAATAGTACATATCAGAAGAAATGCAGAAAAATACAATATTGATCCCGAAAAGATCTACGTTATCGGCTTTTCCGCAGGCGGTCATCTTGCGGCATCGGTCGGAACTTTCTGGGCAGAGGACTGGGCTAAGTCCGATGATGATATGGTATACGGAGAAAACAAGCCGACGGCAACTCTTACCTGTTATCCCGTAATTACGGGAGATACACGTTATTCCCATCATGATTCATTTATGCGTATTTTAGGATACCCTATCGAAAAGCAGGATGCGACGGAGACGGAGCTTGAACTGTACAGTATAGAAAAGCATATTACCGACAAAACTGTTCCGACGTTTATCTGGCATACCTTCGAGGATGACTGTGTTCCCCTTGAAAATACGCTTCTGTATTCCTCGGCTCTGAAAAAAGCGGGAGTTCATTTTGAGCTTCATATATATCCTAAAGGAAATCACGGGCTTGCTCTTGCCACCAAGGAAACGTGGTGGGGAGCTGACATTCTTGACGATCCGCACGTTGCAAAATGGTTTGATGACAGCGTTGAATTTATAAATTTATTTTAAATATAGATTTTTTATGTGCAAAACAACCAATGTATACGTTTATATATTGGTTGTTTTGTTATATTTGGATATTTTGACTTGACTTTTATATAAATATAATATAAAATTATATCATATTAAATTTTGGAGGTTCAAAGTGAAAAAAGTATTATCGCTTCTTCTCGTTGTTTTGATGGTTTTCTCATCAATGGCAACACTTGCGTATGCAGTTCCCGCAAATGACTGTTATACGCTGAACAATAACGGCAGCTATTTCTACTTTAACAAATCAGTTAACGCTACAGACAGTACGTATACGTTTGATATGTCTATGGCGGCAAATTCAGAAGGCTCTCCCAGCTTTTCTATCAACAGTAACATTACTATCACCCCCTCTTCAATTACAGCGGGTGGAACTGCTACCTCTTTTGATTGGGGTGCACTTGAGGTTACTCATTGGAGAAAGGTTATCGTGTCCTTCACAAGTGCAGGCTGCAGCGTGGCTGTAGACGGTGAGACCGTACATACGGCATCCGGTGTTGCAGGCCGTTCCGACGGTGTATATTTCATTGGATTCCCGGGTGATTTCTACATTGATAATTTTGTGGTTACATCAGCCGGAACACAGGTGGCTGCAATAGATTTCAGCAGCTCTTCTTCTGCTATTCATTCTGACAGTAACGGTTCAAAAACAACAGTTCCTGCCGGTTCTTACTATGATTACGAAGAAGTAGTTCTTCCCGATAACGTTGTATACGTATTCGACAGCGAAGCTGACTGTGCAGCTCTCACGGTCGGAAGTGAAGAAACAATTCTTATCGGCGACCTTACAGGCGACGGAATTATCAACGCAAGAGACATTCTCAAGATGAAGAGAGTTACCATTCACGGTGAAGCAGTTGACACACGCAAGGCTGACTTCAACGAAGACGGTCTTGTAAACGGTAAGGACTCTCTTATGATGAAGAGAACGGTATCCGGTCTTCTTCAGGCTGTAACAAAGGTATTCGGTTCCGCAGAAGCAGTTCCTTATGATGCTGCACAGAAGTCTGCAAAGCTTACTGCAAGTGAAACTGCAATCAACGGTGTCGAAGCTACACTTACTCTTGATGCTATTGATGCTTCAAGCTACCCCTATGCAGTTATCACATACATGACACCTAACAGCGAAGCTGAAAAGAACTCCTCAGCAGCTGTTGAGTCTGCTGTAGGTGCATACGGCAACCTTGTTTCCTATGAGCTTAATACAGACGGTAAGTATCATTCCGAAATCGTTGACCTTTCCGAGATCAGCACATGGAACGGCGATCAGCTTACCTTCAAGTTCTTCACAGCAGCTAATGAAGGCGACACACTTTATCTTGATTCCATCGTTTTCACTGCAACAAAGAGCAGAGCAAACAGTGTTATGATGGAAAGAGAAGCCGCTAAGAAGGGCTTCGCTATACAGGATGCTCCCGAGCTTACAGGTCTCGGTTACTATGAAGACGGAAACTATGTTGTTCCTTTTGATTCCGAAGAAAGAGTTTCATACGTTTCCAATTCTAACAACAGTACAGTTTCCTTTAATGAAAATGAAGGCGTTCTTAAAGCAACAGCAACTGCAGGTGCTGACCCCAGCGTTTATGTTGATCTTTCCGCTGAAGGTATTTCCGCAAACTCCTTCAAGTATATCGTTTATACTTACAAAATTCCTTCAAGCATTCAGAGAGAAGGCCCCAGTGCCAACATGTATTACGTATGCGGCGGCATTGACGTTCCCACAGGCGGATATGAATGTGAGCTTTTCAACAGCAGAAAGGGTGAAATATACTTCTCTCAGATTATCGATCTTTCAGCTAAGAGTAACTGGAGCGGTGCAATAAAGGGTATCCGTATTGACTATTTCTCCGATTGCTTTGCAGGCGACTACGCATTCATTGATTCTCTCGTATTCTGTAATTCTCTTTCTGCTGCTAAAACAGCAAGCAACGAGCGTCTCAAGATAAGAAACGGTGCTATGGATCCCAACAGCATTGATACTGCAGCAATATGGAATACATACCGCACCTATTATATGAACATGAACGGTTATGAATTTATTGCGGGCTCTGCTTCCAGTCCCACAATGTACTTCAAGTTCAATTCCGATAAAAACAAGTTCTCAGCCCGTTCTCTCGGTGACAGATTTGCACGTGCTATCACAGAAGCAACAGGCTACGAAGTAACTTGTGAAATTTACAACGGCTATGAAAAGCTTGTTGAAAATTGGTCAAATACCAACCCCAGTGCAAATGTGTTCTACACGCTGTGGTATAACGATGATGCATACATCATCAATATTCCTACAGTAATTTACAAGGATGCTTCTTACACAGACGTTCTTGACAGAAAAGATACAGACGTTGATCCCGTTAAGTACAACTACACTACAAGCTGGGACAGCGCTGAAGTTGTTGTTTCTACAGCTTCTCCTCTCGCGAAAACCAATGCAACTATAGGTACGCACAGTAACCATGAGCTCAGAATAGTAAAGACACCTTACGGTACGTTCGCAGTATATCCCGTAAAGGAAAACGGCGACTTCGGCACAGAAATGAACGGAGCTACGTTTGAGGTTTACAGAATTTACGATGACGGCACGTACAAGGTTATCGGCTCTTACGGAATGACCAATCATACAGTTAAACCCCAGATCGTATACGGTAACGGACTCGTATACATTCTCTGCGGCGACGACCAGGGTGACAGCTCATACTGCAGTCTCTTTACAGGTTATTTTGATCCCTCCAAGCCCAATGCTGACGGCTCATACAACATCACAGCAGGCAGAACTGAACGTGACTATGCAGGCGGGAAGACTCCCGGCGGTTACGGTTATTCCGACCCTGTTCTTGATGAAAAGAACAACAAGATCTACTACATCTTCAACAGCGGCCGTGATGAACTCGGTTACTATATCGCATGGTTCATTTACGACATGAAGACTCACCAGTGGGAAACAAAGGGTTACAACACCAATATTGCTTCCGACTACAGACATTGTTACAACTTTGCTTATCCCGACGGAAACGGCGGTTTCTACTTCGTAGGCGGCAGAGCTTGTCTGCTTGAATGTGTAGGCCTCAAGGGCATCGTTTACAACGTAAACTATGCTTGGGACAGAGTATCACTCTTCCACATTCCCAACGTTCGTTCCGGCAATTATAAGCAGATAATAGTTCACGACGGTGACTATTCACAGATGGACCGTGAGCTTTATCCTTGTGTAAACAACAATAACAACGGTGACTTCTTTATCTCCTCTAAGGGTTATCTCCATATTCTTACAACCGAAAGCTTCCACGGCAGAGACCAGCATGATGACAAGTACAGCCACCAGTGGCATTCTGTTTATAAGATCGACGAAGCAGGCGGAACACCCAAGTTCTTGTATCAGGAACCCATTTCTTACGGTGACAATACAGTTTCTTACGCACAGCGTATGGTAGAAAGCTCTGACGGAACACTCTATATTATTGCAATGCCCACATATGCAAGTCCCAGAGTAGAGGTTTGGAAGCTGACTGATGAGCTCGGAAAAGAAAAGGAACTCGTTGCATCTGAAATATTCTCAGGTGCAGGCTCTTATATGCATACGTCTCATCTTATTACTTCTAACCGTGGCGGTTCTGTAAACGATGACGTTGTTTCTTGTATGTTTGGTGCAGAAACATCATCCGGTAAGCGTTACTACTACTACACGATCGAATTGAAATAATTGTACAATCAATGGGAGTGTGCCTTTCGGCACACTCCTTGCATAATTAAGGATCAAGCATGGAATTTAACGAAAAATTACAAGAACTGAGAAAACAAAAAGGGCTTACACAGGAAGAACTGGCGGTGGAGCTTTTTGTTTCCCGAACGGCAATTTCAAAATGGGAGTCGGGCAGGGGATACCCCAGCATAGACTCTCTCAAAGCTGTCGCAAAATTCTTTTCCGTTACCGTAGACGAGCTTCTCTCAGGGGAGGAGCTGTTAAGTATAGCGGAAAAAGACAATAAAGAAAAACAAGACCGCATACGAGATCTTGTTTTCGGGCTTGTTGATATTGGTGCATCCCTTCTTCTTTTTCTTCCTCTTTTTGCACAAAGAGAAAATGATCTGATAAAGGAAGTCTCTCTTTTGTCGCTTGAGTCTGTTTCCTTGTGGCTCAAAATCTTATATTTTGCATTTATAATCGGAATTGTATTATCGGGCATACTGACTCTTGCTATTCAAAACTCCAAAAGCAGACTTTGGGTGTTCGTAAAGCACAAAATTTCTTTCTTTTTAAATTCGGCAGCAGCACTTTTGTTTATTGCAGGTC
>JAZSLF010000105.1:0-26479 GCA_045535205.1 Eubacteriales bacterium | reverse complement strand
GGCTGTATTTTTCCCAACCGTTAAAATCACCGGTCAGCCAGACCGCATCGGCTCCCGGAAGCCATTCTCTGAACACCCAGCCGTCTTCGGTGCGGTGAAATCCAAAGTATAAATGACCGTTTATTGCTTCACAAAGTGTTTTTCCGTCTGTGAGCTGTTCCCACTTTTCATTATATCTGTCAAGGTGCATCTTCACCTCGGAAAGATAAGGTGTAAGCCATGTATCATGCTGCTTCAGCCTTAAAAGTGCACTGTCTGTTCTGATCATAATAAGCTCCTTTCCCTGTATTATTTTAAGTATACCACGATTTTAAGAAGATTTCCACAGTTTCCCAAAATAAAAAATATTGACAAGAGACGATTAATTATATATTATGTAATTGATAATATATTATCAATTAATGTGAGGGATAATTTATGAAAAGACTTATCAGTATTTTACTTTGCTTATCTTTTATAGCGGTACTTCTTCCCGTAAGTGTCACAGCTGAAGACATTTCCGATAAATACGGCTACTCCTTTCTTTCGGAAAGTGAAAAAACAGTTTACGATATGCTTAATAACGCTGTAAAAAATGCAGACGGCCCTTTCAGCGTGGATAAAGGACTCAAGCTGACCTCCGAGCGTTTTGCCGTGATAAGAGAAATACTTGACTCCGACTTCCCCGAATATTTTTGGTTTACCGGTGCGACCGTCACCATAAGCGGCGGTACATACATAACGAAAATATCTCCCATATACGAGCTGGGCGGTGCGGCGGTTGATGCCGCAGCCGTAAAGAGTGCAAAGACGGTTCTTGACCAAAAGGTACGCTCCGTTATGACTGAGCTTTCCGCTTCGGGAATAACGGACACATACGAAAAGGCTCTCTGGCTTCACGATAAGGTAACACAGCTTGTGACCTACGGCGTGTCCTCCAATGACCAGAATATATACGGTGCATTGGTCGAAGGAAAGGCTGTGTGTGCGGGATATACAAAGCTCTATCAGCTCCTTCTTAAAAAAGCGGGTATTCCCGCATGGAACGTCAAGGGCTACGGTGTTGACCCTCACAGCTCAAGTGTTATAAACCATGAGTGGAACCTTATGTGGCTTGACGGCCATTGTGTGTATACAGACGTTACCTGGGCGGATCAGGTTGACGAGATATACTACGTTTATTTTGCAAGAGAGCTTGAAGGCTTTAATGCAGATCATATTACGGAGAGCTATTATGCTGACATGCTTCCCCAATGCTGTGACAGTTGTGATTTTGTCAGCTATTTTCACAGGGAAGCACCCGAAGCTTGTTTTGACAGCACTCCCGCCGCAGAGGACATCGGTGCACTCTTTAAGGTAAACGCTGACGGTAAAAGCGTTACCGCTGTTCTTTACGATAAAAACGCCAACATTCTTATGTCTTGGCTTCAAAATCAGTCAAATCTCTCCGCTGTCATAAGAAGCACTCTGCCCAACAGAAGCTACAGCATTTCCGCTTCTTCTATCGGTAACAGCTCTGTGGGACTTGAAATTCATCTGACGGTATACTCCTCAGAGGTCTTCTCAGGCTCTCTTTCGGGAAATATCACTTCTTTTTACAGCGATACGGACAGCGTGACCGTTGAGCTTGTAAACAAGAATGATCCGTCAGTAACTTACAGGAGTACTGTGACGGGCAAAAATGCTTCTTACTCCTTTGGCGGTGTCACTTCGGGCGAATATACCCTCAGAATTTCAAAGAAAAATCATGGGACAAGAGAATATTCCGTTGCGGTCAGCTTTAAAGAGACAGTATTTAACGGAAAAATATGTCTTATTGCAGACACCAACGGCGACGGAAAGCTGAATGCTAAGGACTCCGCTTTCTACAGAAGCTGTGTGAACAATCTCAAGACACCCGACGCCTACACCAAGCTTTGCATGGACATAAACGGAGACGGTAAGATCAACACAAAGGACTGTTCAGCATTAAGATCACACCTTACAAACAGAGGTTCCATATGGTCATGAAAAACAATTCTGCCTTGAGCTACGAAAAGCTCTCAGAGGCTCTTTCCGAAAGAATATATACGGACCGAAAAAACGCAACGTCACCGTCCTTCGCATTTGATGAGGGAAAAGCCGCACGCAGAAAGGACAGGGAAAGCGACAGGGCAAACGTCATAAGAACGCCGTTTATCCGTGATATTGATAAAATAATCCATTGTCCCTATTACAACAGATACGCAGATAAAACACAGGTCTTTTCCTTTTACAAAAACGATGACATCACACGCAGGGCACTTCACGTTCAGCTTGTTTCAAGAATTGCCAGAACCATAGGCAAGGCGCTGAATTTAAATCTTGATCTTATTGAAGCCATAGCTCTCGGCCATGACATCGGGCACACGCCCTTCGGTCATGCGGGTGAGGATTTTCTCGATGCTCTTTACTTTAAAAACACGGGCAGACATTTCAGCCATAACATTCATTCAGTCAGAGTTCTTGACAAAATATATCCTTACAACGTCAGCCTTCAGACCTTAAACGGTATTGCAGCACACAACGGCGAAGCGGAGCTTTCCGAATACCGTCCGTCACCGCTTTCCGATTTTTCTGAGTTTGACAGCCGTATAGAAGAGTGTTACCTTGATAAAAGCAATATAAAAAAGCTTATGCCGGATACCCTTGAGGGCTGTGTTGTCAGAATATCCGACATAATCTCCTATCTCGGCAAGGACAGGCAGGATGCCGCCAGAGCACACCTTATTTCAGGTGAAGATTTTGAAGGCGGAAAAATAGGAGTGCACAATGCGGAGATAATCAATAACCTCATTGTAAACATTGTTGAAAACAGCTACGGAAAGCCGTATATCAAAATGAGCGATGAGCATTTTGCCGCACTCAAAAGCTCCAAAAAGGAAAACTATGATCTGATATACCATAACGGTTGGGTGACGGAAAATCTGCAAAAGACCGTAAGACCCATGATGGAGGAAATGTATTTAAAGCTTCTCTCTGACCTTGAAAACGAAAAGAGAGACTCATTTATATTTACGCATCATATCGACTACGTAAATAAAGCTCATTACGAAAGAGAGCAGCCCTACGAGAGCACAGAAAAAAACCTTATCGTCGTCGATTATATCGCAAGTATGACAGATGATTATTTCGTTGATCTGTATGCAAAAATGTTTCCGCACAGCAGAGTGACCGTTAATTACAAGGGTTATTTTGATTGATAAAGGAGATACCATGGCAGAAAAAAAGGATAAAAAATATGCAGGGGCGAACGAGAGAACTCCCTCTAAGGCAGAGTATTTTTCGTGGATAAACAACACGAACGAGGGTTCAACGGAGAAACAGACTCTAATAAACCTTGAATATTTTGAATATCTGAAAAAAGAATACAATATGCTCCTTGATATTTACGCCTGGGATGCGGGCAATCTTGACGGAGCAGACTCCACTTATGATACACCCGACTCTCCAAAGCTCAGAGCACAGTATCCGAGAGGGTATGCACCGATCGTTGAAAAAGCGAGAGAGCTTGGATGCCGTATGGGTGTGTGGGGCGGAATTGACGGCTACGGCGACACGGAGGAAAGTGCAAAAGAACGCCATGACCTTCTCGTTTCTCTTGCGAGAGATTTTGATTTCGGACTGTTCAAATTCGATACCGTCTGCGGCTTTCTGAAGGATGAGCATGAAAAATATTTTATTGAGACGATGAGGGAGTGCCGCCTGCACGTGCCCGACTTCATACTGCTCAATCACCGCATTCCCCTCAGTAAAGAAGCTGAAAAATATGCGACCACTTTTTTGTGGGAGGGTGTTGAGACCTACGTTGACGTACATATCTCAAACGGCATATGTGCTCCCCATCACAGAGCATACCTTTCGGACAGAGGACTTCCGCCCGATATGACAAGACTCACCGAGGACCACGGTGTTTGTCTTTCCTCCCATCTTGATTATTTTGAAGACGATCTTATCGTTCAGGCATTTCACCGAAATCTTATCCTCGCACCTCAGATATACGGAAACCCCTGGCTTTTAAAGGACTCTGAGCAGCCTCGCCTTGCACGTATCTTCAATCTTCACAGACGCTGCAGAGATATTTTGGTTTGCGGCTTTGAGCTTTCGGACGGCGGAAACTATCCGCCTCAGACAGTAGTGAGAGGCTCAGCCTCAAAACGCTTTCTGGTCGGCTCACATATGGACTGGAATGAGAGATGTATAAATATTTCACTTGACAGCTCCATAGGACTTGCACCTTGCGAAAGGGTGAGAGTTTCCGTTCATCATCCGTATGAAGAATACATAGGCGATTTTTTCTACGGAGAAAAGGCTTCGGTAACGCTGTCTCCCTTCAGAGCCTTTCTTATTGAGGTGTGTGACGTCAAAGAGGCAGACCCTATGCTTAAAGGATGTCGCTACGAGGTGCTTCATGAGAACGAAAACGGAAATGTCGATAAGGTAAGAATACATTCTTCAAACGGAAGTGTATGCCGTACAGACGGAAAAGTCTTTGAAAACATCGAAAAGTTCGATAATACACCGAGAGCACCCAAGCTTCTCGGTAAAATAACAGGAGCTTGCTTCTCGGAAATTCCGAAGGATGCTGAAAAGCAGCTTGAAACAGCTCTCTTTGTGCAGGACCACGATTCCCTTGAGTGCCGTTCTCTGAAGCGTTCGGGCGAAAGCCTGATACCGCAGGTGAATGCGGCAAGAAAGGCGTTCTTTGAGCAAAAGACCTATAAGGCGAGAGGCTGTGAAAATGCCGCCGCCTTCGACGGAAAGAAGGACACCTTCTTTGACGGAATTTCAAGGCTTTTCTTTCTTGATGACGGCTTCAGAATTGACGGAGGCTGTCTTCGTGTCGATTTCGGTGATGTATACGATGCAGACGAAATATACATTGAGTTTTTCGACCCCGACATAACCGAAAAGGGCTACCATGCAACTGTTGGAAAGCAGATAATTCCCCGCCTTTGCGACAGCTGTGACGATCTGGAAAGCTGGACGGAGGCTCCCCTTAAAGAGACAGAGGCTTTATACAGAGAAGAACAAGAGGTATTAATATCAAATCTTCACAGCTTTAAGACGGTAAGCGGAAGCCGCCGTTTTGCTTCTTATTCTCTGAAAGCTCCCGTAAGATATTTCAGAATGCCCCGCCCCGTTGACAGAATTTACAAAATCGCTTTACTGAAGGATAAAAAGGAAATTACCCTTAAAGCTCCGAGAGCCAACAACCTTATGCCATACGGCAGAAGCGTGGCATATTGCAGGGAGGTTCCCGTATGGGTTGAAAAAGAGGATTTCAGAGAGGACTGCTATCTGTCCGTTTGTCTTGAGGGCGTTCACGGTGTCGAAGGTGCATACGCTGTGCTTGATATTGACGGAGAATACATGGGAGCACCCGACCGTGCCCCCGGCTACAGCACAAACGCATGGGAGTGCTATGCCGCCTGTTCCTATTCTCAGGATCATCACTATACCTACTATTTCCCCGTAACGAGCGATATGTGTGAAAAGAACATTACCGTGCGTATCTTAGGCGTTGATGATGCAAGTAAGGACTGGGAAACACGTGTATTCCTCTGTGACGGAAAGGAATACGGCTCCGAAAGGATTTTTGGTATTCGGCTGTAAGCGGAATGTTATATTTCAATCTTAATAAAATATAAAGAAATAATTTGTTGATTTTTTCGGTAAACGGTAGTAAAATCATATTATCAAATATTAAAGAAGGTGAAAGCATGGAGCTTTGGACGTCTGAACACATTAAAACTCTTATCCCCTCTGTTGTCATTATGCTGATAATTTCTATGGCTTTGAGACTTGTTATCGGGAAAAAGAACCGTTCGGTGAGAATGATACCGTTTCAAATTCTTTCCGTCATCATCGTGCTGATAGAATTCGGGAAGCAGGCTGTGTCTCTTTCAAAAGGCTATGACCTATATCATCTGCCCTTTCATTTCTGCTCTCTCTTTATATTCATGCTGCCTATCATGGCTTTTTATAACGGAAAGCACCGTGATACAGTATGCAGTATAACTACGGCACTTTGTGCCTCCGTGTTTATCATAATGATGATATATCCGTCTCTCATATACAGTGCTTATGATATATCAAACTATTCGGACAACTATTTGTGCTTCCACACGGTGACCTTCCACAATATCGTCATCATGGAATTTTTTCTGATACTGTTCCTTGATCTGAACAAATCTGAGGAAAAGGAAAGAATGAAGCCCATACTCCTGTTCGTTCTTGTTTATAATCTGATAGCGGCGGCAATGGCATACCTTCTCAAAACCAACTATAACAATCTGTATAGCTGCAACATTCCGCCTCTTGAAAGTCTCCGTCAGACAGTAGAAAATTCTCTCGGCAGAGTACCTGCTCAAATGCTTTACGTGGCAATCGTCATCTTAATGGATCTTTTGTTCGTAAGTATGTCCTATGGCTTCTATAAGCTGTGTGCTCTTGCACTTTGCAAAAAAAGAAGCAAAAGCATAGTGAATAATATTTTCACAACCATTATTTAAGCATAAAAACAGCCGATATGATTTTTTCTTCATATCGGCTGTTTTTATGGTGCCAAACAAATCTCGCTTTAAAAAGTTGCTGTATTCAGTAAAAAGTCGTTTGAAAAAGTTTTATATATCTATAAAAAGTCCCTTGAAAAAGTTTTCTCTTAACTTCTGTACCTTGAAACAATAACTGTTCCGAGAAGGAAGGACAGCATATTTGCACCCGTCATTACAAGGGAAGCGTTATCGAGAAAGCTGTCAAAATCGTGTGTAAAGAGACCTGCTACGGAAATGAGGACAAAGAAAAGGGAGGGAATAAATGACAGTTTATATGCTCTCAGCAGACGGTGTACCTTATCGGGCTCGGAGGAATTTTCAAGAAGCCAGCGGTTAAAGGGCATCGTCTCTTGTTTTACTGTTTTTAGCTGCTTCTGATATACGATTTTTTCAAAGGGTATGCCTGATACACGCCAGGCAAGCTCAACAAGCCAGCGGCAAGTAATTTTGCTGAAAAGTGCAAAGATCAAAAAGACGAAGATATATACGAGTGCTTTTTCATTTACTGCCATTATTTTTTCCTCTCATAGAGTTTAGTATTAATAATACACTTAAAATCTTTTTTTCGCATAACCGCAGCGGCGGCACAGCGCTTCGGTGGGGCTTCCTTTTTCAAGGGAGCGTTTCAGAAAAATTGCTCTTTCGGAAGACAGAATTTCGGCAAGGGGCGTTTCAAATACGTTGCCTAAATCAATTATGCCGTCGGCATCGAGACAGCAGGGAACGACAGTTCCGTCGGAAAGTATGCCTATCTGGTCACGAAGACCGTAGCAGGAATGCCTTTCACCGAGCTCCTCGCCTTCAATGTCGGGCCAATCGAATTTTTCGCCCCATTCAAGAAAAATTTTGTCAGCCATTTTAAAGCCTGAATATATTTCCTTCCATTCACCCGAAAAAGCGGAGTGCATCCTGTCCAGGATAAAAGAGTTCATCGTGTCGGCGCCGCCCTTGTTCCAAAGACGGATAACGCAGATAATTCCTTTATCTGCTCCCTTTTTACAAAAATCGAAGCAGCTCTCAAGATAGCTTTCAAGGGAAATGCCCATGCGGTTTGCTTCAAAGGCGTGGCAGGATATGCTTATCTTGTGAAGATTTGGTGCACTTAGCAGTACGTCTTCTTTTTGTGTGAGCAAAGTTCCGTTGGTAGTCAGAATTACACGGAAGCCGAGTGAGTGGGATATGTCAAAAAACTCTGAAAGCAAGGGGTGTAAAAGCGGTTCGCCCATAAGATGAAAATAAAGATAGTCAGCAAAGGGCCTTATTTGTGTTGCCGCCTTCGTAAATTCTTCTTTGGTTATGTATTTTATATTTCTTTTCGTGCCGTGACAGAAATCACAGGACAGATTACAGGCATTTGTAATTTCAAGAAAAGCCTTGTTCGGCATATTGCTTGTCTCCTTAAACAGTTATGTTATTATTGTACCATAAAATAAAAAAAGTGCAAATGTTTATTATATTTAAAAAATCGGTTGACCGCACTTTGCTTGCGGTGTATAATTTCTGTGACAGAGTTTTTGTGAAAAAAGGATAATTTATGAAGAAGCAAGCTTTCAATCCCTTTCTTCCCTCATGGGAATATATACCCGACGGAGAGCCCCACGTTTTCGGGGACAGAGTCTATCTGTTCGGAAGCCATGACCGTTTTGACGGAGACGGATTTTGTCTCAATAATTACGTGGGCTGGTCAGCACCCGTGACAGATCTGTCCCGATGGACCTTTCACGGAGAAATATACGATATAAAAAATGACCCCTCAAACAAAGACGGAAAATATCAGGGCTATGCACCCGACGTCTGCAAAGGTCACGACGGCAGATACTATATGTATTATGCTCTAAATAACGATGGGGCAGTAAGCGTTGCGGTCTGTGACGATCCTTGCGGTAAATATGAATTTTACGGCTACGTTAAAACGGAAGACGGAAGACCCTACGGAACAAAAGAGGGTGACGTGTTTTGCTTCGATCCCGCTGTTTTTGTCGATGACGATGACAGTATACATCTGTACGTGGGATTTTCCCATACGGCAGAAATGGTTGGAGATAATGCGGAAGAGACACCGCAGAGGACAGACGGAGCATATCATTTTGAGCTTTCCCCCGATATGCTGACCCTGAAAGGCGATGCCCTTTTGGTTTGTCCCGGCATGAGATCCTCTGAGGGTACGGGATATGAGGGTCACGGCTTTTTTGAAGCTTCTTCAATGAGAAAATTTTGCGGTAGATACTATTTTATATATTCCTCGGAAAAATATCATGAGCTGTGCTACGGTATAGGCGGGAGACCCGAAGGCCCTTTTGCCTACGGCGGTGTTCTTGTGAGTGCAACGAACGTCGGCATAAACGGAAATACAGAGCATAAGAATTTTCCCGCAAACAATCACGGTAGCCTTGAAAGGATAGGAGATAGCTTTTATATTTTTTATCACCGCCATACCAACAGAACGATGTTTTCAAGACAAGCCTGTGCCGAAAGGATCAAAATGACCGCAGACGGTATGTTTTTGCAGGCTGAAACCACAAGCTGCGGTCTGAACGGAGCTCCCCTTAAAGTACCCGGAGTATATGAAGCACGCATCGCCTGTGAGCTCTCCTCCGAGGGCGGCGGCTCGGATTACGGCCGGGCACATATTGATAAAGCTCCCTTCTTTACGCAAAGTGCAGGTGACAGGGAAGACCGGGGAGACCAGTATATTTCGTATATGGGTGACGGCTCCTTTGCCGTGTTCAGATATTTTGAGACAGAAAGTGCGGCTCACGTCGGAATAAAAGTAAAGGGAGACGGTGAGGGTATATTTGAAGTATCTCTCGGCAAAGATGCTCCGCCGTGTATAACAGTTCCCGTTTCAAAGTGCGGGAGCTTTTGCACGTTCACGTCAGAAAAGTCTCTGCCGACAGGTGTTTTCCCCCTTTATTTCACATACAGAGGAGAAGGACACTTCGATTTTGCTTCTTTTGAGCTTTACCTGTAAGTTTTTTCATTGACAAGAGAGTAAAAATATATTACAATATAAGTTACGGTGATACCGCTTTATAACGATTAATTTTAATTTTTCCGATAGATAGATCCCGCCTTCACCGAAGGCTCGGAAAAGAAAGGTTGCTTTTATGGACGAAAAAAGACTGTGTGAGCTTAAAGAGCTTGCAAGAAACATCCGTATCGGTATTATTGATGCTGTTCACTCAGCATCCTCCGGTCATCCCGGCGGTTCGCTTTCCGTTGCGGATATTCTCACATACCTCTACTTTGAGGAAATGAACGTTGATCCCGAAAACCCCAAGATGTGCGACCGTGACAGACTTGTTCTTTCAAAGGGTCACACCTCACCCGCACTCTATTCCGTACTTGCTCACAAGGGATTTTTCCCCGTTGAAGACCTGAAGACCTTCAGAAAGAGCGACAGCTAACTCCAGGGTCACCCCGATCTCAAAAAGGTTCCCGGCGTAGATATGACCACAGGCTCTCTCGGTCAGGGCGTGTCTGCTGCTTGCGGTATGGCTCTTGCGGCAAAGCTTGACGGCTCTGCACGTCGTGTATGGGCAGTTGTCGGCGACGGCGAAAGCCAGGAGGGTCAGGTTTGGGAAGCAACAATGTTCGCAGCTCACTATAAGCTTGACAATCTCTGCTTCATTCTCGACTGGAACGGACTTCAGATCGACGGTGCCATCGTTGACGTTATGAACCCCACTCCCTACAGAGAAAAGTTTGAAGCGTTCGGCTGGAACGTACTCGACGCAGACGCTCACGATTTCAATTCCATCGATGCGGCTGTAAAGGCTGCAAAGGAATGCAAGGGCAAGCCCTCCGTTATTATCGCAAAAAGTATAAAGGGCAAGGGCGTTTCCTTCATGGAAAATCAGGCAAGCTGGCACGGTGCTGCTCCCAATGCAGAACAGTACGAAATTGCAATTGCAGATCTCAATGCATAAGGAGGAATTTGAAATGGCTGAAAAAATAGCAACCCGTGAATCCTACGGTAAGGCTCTCGTTGAGCTTGCCGATAAATATGAAAACCTTGTAGTTCTTGATGCTGACCTTGCGGCAGCAACAAAAACAGGTATGTTCAAGAAGGCACACCCCGAAAGATTTTTTGACTGCGGTATCGCAGAAAACAATATGATGGGTGTTGCCGCAGGCCTTGCACTCTCCGGTAAAATTCCCTTTGCAAGCTCTTTTGCAATGTTTGCCGCAGGCAGAAGCTTTGAACAGGTAAGAAACTCCATCGGTTACCCTCACGTAAACGTTAAGATCGGTGCAACTCACGGCGGTATTACCGTTGGTGAAGACGGTGCGACCCATCAGTGCTGTGAAGACTTTGCCCTCATGCGTGTCATTCCCGGT
This sequence comes from Eubacteriales bacterium, assembly GCA_045535205.1. Lineage (GTDB taxonomy): Bacteria > Bacillota > Clostridia > Oscillospirales > CAG-272 > RUG14199. The sequence continues at coordinate 15,584 of JAZSLF010000105.1, read as the reverse complement.
ATGACAGTTATCTGTCCCGCCGACGACGTTGAAGCAAGAGGAGCAGTTGAAGCGGCAATCAACCACGACGGTCCCGTATATCTCCGTTTCGGCAGAATGGCTGTTCCTACTGTTCATGCTGACGGTTACAAGTTTGAAATAGGTAAGGGCTCCGTTATCAAGGACGGCGCAGACGTTGCCATCATCGCAAACGGTGTTGAAGTAGCTGAGGCTGTTGAAGCCGCTGAAATGCTGAAGGCTGAGGGCATCGATGCCGCAGTTATCAACATGGCAACCATCAAGCCCCTTGATAATGCACTCATTCTTGAATACGCAAAGAAGTGCGGTGTGATCGTTACGGCAGAGGAACACTCTGTTATCGGCGGTCTCGGAAGTGCTGTTTGTGAATATCTTTCCGAGGTATGTCCCACTCCTGTTCTCAAGGTAGGTGTAAATGATACATACGGCCGTTCAGGTCCCGCAAAGGAGCTTCTCTCCCTCTTCGGACTTGACGCAGCCGCTATTGTCGCAAAGGCAAAGGAAGCGTATAAGCTTAAATAATTAACCTATAATGAAATCCCCCCAAGTCGTATTTTTTTACAGCCTGGGGGGTTACGTATGTGATGCAAACGATGACATATATTCAAGCATCAATCACTCCATCAATCATTCCATAAATCAATCCATAAATCATTATTACAAAAACCCCAAGCTGAAAATACAGCATGGGGTCATCGAAGAGTTATGAGTTCTTCTCCGGAGGAGAAGAGGTTTTTTTACATAAAATTGCAAAGATCCCTCATGAGATCGTTTTCCATATCGACCAGCTTTTTTGCATAATCCTTGGCGGTATTGTCGGCATTGGGATACTGATTTATATAACCGCAAACAGTTTTTACTCCCATGGAGCAGCCGTCATACATAAGATTTGCAATAGTGGAGTCTGTGGGCTTTTCCGCAAGCTTCCAGTTTATCTTCATCCATGACATAGCTCTCGCCATGGGATTGGGGTCCTTGCCGGGAGCGTTGTTTTCATTGAGACTGCGGTGTATCTCGTCTCCTAATTCCTGATGGGTCCTGCGGCTGTGATTAATAACGGAACGCAGCTTTTCGCTGTGTATGTTGTCAAGCACCTCGTCAATGGAGTTTACCGCAGTTTTTACACCCGCATCACATTCTTTAAGAAGATTTACCGTATCGTTTTTCATTTGTTCCTCCTCAAACGTATTTTTCATAGGATTTGCAGTATGCCTTGAAATATACGTAAAGGAGGCCTTCGTTTTTTATTTTTCAGTGAACACGAACGCTGAGTGCTGTTTCTGCGGAAAACAGATGTATACTGTCGTAGCTCTCACTCCACTTGAAAAGCTCCTCAAGGCTTGTTTTTGCTATTATCTTTTTGTCGGGGAAATAGGTCTCTGCCTTTTTAAGCTCCTTATAGCTTTTTGCGTAGCTGCCGAAAACAGCAACGCCTCCACGCTCTCCGTTTTCCTTCGTAAGCTTTAAGATGCCGCTTGTGTTATCTGACCAGGACTCTGCCAAATAGAGATAATCAGTAGACCTTCCCTGCAAATAAACTGCGTTTATATCGCCGTCCTTTTTAACAAAATTCAAAGTACAGCTTTTGGTTTTCAGCACTTCTCTCATGTTGTCAATGCTTATAGTGTCAATGCTTCTTTCTTCAAGAAAGACTGTGAGAGAGTGCTTTATTTTCTGCTCATCAGAGCCTGACGGACTGCACAAATAGACCTTTTTGATATAATTTGAGTTGCATACCGTCTCAACAAATTCAAGGTGGGTCTCCTTGTAGCTTGTAAGTATAAGGGTGTCAATTCCCGTCTTGTTAAGGGAGAGAGCCCGGTTCAATGCGGCTGCCGCTTCTGTGACAGAGCCTGCAGAGCCACTCAGAAGTATCGTTTCCTCTGCGGCACATATGACAAGGGAAGCACCGCCCCTTCCGTTTATAACGCTTACGTCAAGCTTATCCTTCATGTAGATATGATTTCCAAAAACTCCGGAGGCGTACATCATAACGGACAGTATCACGCACAGAGCACCTATTAGTGCCGTTTTTCTTTTTGCACAAACAAAAAGCATTATGCCGAAAAACATGAAAGCAATAATGTAGGGAGCGAAGGAGTAGTTCAGGGAAACGGTAATGCCCTCAAGTGAAGCACATTTTTCGGACAGAGTCAGCACAAAGTCTATTATCTTTTCTGCTGCAGCAGCACAGAGTGTACCCAAAAAGCCGCTGTCCGAAAAGAACAGTACGGCAATTCCCGCATACATAACTATACTGAACAGAGGTATAAAAATAAGATTTGACAGGGGAGAAATAAGCGAAAGATTATCGTAATAAATACAGCTTATGGGCAAAGTGAATAAAACGACGGTGACAGTAAAAACAGCGGAGGAGACAAGTCTCATTCCCAGAGTGCTGAATGCTCGTTTTATCCGTTTGTTTACTCTGAGCCTTGACTTTTTATTCTTCTTTTCTTTCACGGGTATTCTTTGACTGAAAAGCTTTTTTATAAGATGAGAGCCTGCAATACAGCCAAGGTATGCGGAAAATGACAGCTGCATCCCCACGTCATATGCAAAATGAGGGCATATGAGGAGCATGAGAGAGCCGCAAACACCGACTGCTGTGATCCCGTCATAGCCGAGCCCCGTAATGATCAGCACCGACATCATACAGCTGAGAATTGCCGCCCTCACTACAGAGGCGGAAAAGCCTGCGATCCCCATGTAAAAGAGCATCAGAAAAATGCAGATAAATGCCGTAATTCTTTTGTTTATCCTGAGAAGACTCATTATTTTGTAAAAGGCGACGGAGATAAAGGAGACGTGCATACCGCTTACTGCAATAAGATGGGATATGCCTATCGCCGCAAGATCCCGTCTCGTGCTGTCGGAAATACCGCTTTTGTCACCGAGCACCACAGCCGTGGCAAGCCCCGAACACCTTTCAGGCAAAGCCGCACGCACCTTTTCCTGAAGCCTTTTTGAAAAATCAGAGAAAATAACGGAAACACTTTTTCCTTCATGTCTTACAACTTCCCCGTCGTATAAAACTCCGCTGAGCGTTATGCCCTTTGAAAGACAGTATCTTTGCAGATCAAAGCTCTCGCTGCTTTTCGGTGTTGAAAAATAAACTGTTCCACGGATAACATCGCCGGACTTGTATTCGTTTTTTGATTTCAGAGCCACATAAAAGCCCTCTTTATTTTCATCTACGGAAAGAATTTCCGCTTTGTAGGTAAAGCCCTGCTTGTTTTCCCACATTTCATAAACTATTTTCACCTCACATACGCCGTCACGTTCGGCATAAAGTGCCTGCTCTTTTTTGTCATTGGGGCCGAGGCAAATAAGTGTAAAAGCAAGAAATATCCCCGTGAGAAGAAGAAACGCATACTTCAAACACAGGGATAATTTTTTATTGGTAAAGGGTCTGTATGCGAAAACGAGAGTAAGCATGGGAAGCGGGAGAAGCAACAACAGGAAGTACCACTCAAGGCTTATTCCGAAATTTGCAATCACACAAAAGGAAATAAAAAATGTCAGCGTCAGTATAGCAAGAGGTCGTTTAACAAAATCCATTCTCAAATTCCTTAATAAATTATGTTTTTATTTATTTTAGCAGAATACGACACGGTTTTCAATATAGATTTACAAGAAAAACATCTGATTTATTTGTTTTTTAATAAATAGTGTTGACAAAGTCACATATAGCGTTATAATTATTTGTGTGGAAACCCACCGTTGATGTCGAACTTTCATCTTCATAGACGGTTGGCGGTAAAAAGACGGTTGCCTTCATAACCCGTGTTTGCGGAATGGAGGTCTATGTTCAGCTCTCACGGGAATTTTCTCGAAGGGGGGTGGATATAAGTGAACTTTTCTGATGTAGGAAGTCTTTGCAGTATATTAGGCTTGATATTTGCCGTTGTTGTATACTTTATTTCCAAACATAAAGAAAAGTGAGCCGTCTGCTGCAACAGATGACTCACTTTTTTGAGATATAATCTCGAATTATTTGTTTTATCCGATGTGGCAACCGTTTTGGGTTTTCACATTTTCATTTTAGCATAAAAAAACTTATTTGTCAATACAGCATATGGCTGTTAAAATATATGTGTGCCATAAAATATTATCTAAACGGCGGAATTTCCGCCGTTTACTGTTTTTTAGGGGCCTCAAATGTCTAAGGGCAAGTTATGATTTGCCTGCGGTAAGAGTTTTTATTAATAAATAGGATACTTGGCACAGAGCTTTGCAACCTCTTCGGAAACGTATTCCTTGGAGTTTTCAAAGTCGGAGGCAGTTTTGTAGATAAGCTCAGCAATAGTGACCATGTCTTCCTTGCCGAAGCCTCTTGTTGTAACTGCGGGAGTGCCGAGTCTGATACCGCTTGTTACGAAGGGACTTGCAGGGTCACCGGGAATGGTGTTCTTGTTGGCTGTGATGTGAACCTCGTCAAGACGTGCCTCAAGATCCTTACCTGTGATGTTGAAGTTGCGAAGGTCAACAAGCATGAGGTGATTGTCCGTGCCGCCCGAAACTATTCTGAAGCCTCTCTTTGTAAGCTCTTCGGAGAGGACCTTGGCGTTTTCGACTACCTTCTTCTGATACTCCTTGAATTCCTCTGTAAGTGCTTCGCCGAGAGCAACAGCCTTAGCCGCAACGATGTGCATGAGAGGGCCGCCCTGAGTACCGGGGAATATAGCCTTGTCTATCTGTTTTGCATACTGCTCTTTGCAAAGGATCATACCGCCTCTGGGACCTCTGAGGGTCTTATGCGTTGTGGTTGTTACAACGTCTGCATAGGGAACGGGGCTGGGATGAACGCCTGCGGCAACAAGACCTGCAATATGAGCCATGTCAACCATGAGAATTGCACCGACCTCATCGGCAATTTCACGACACTTTGCGAAATCAATAATTCTGGAATATGCACTTGCACCGACAACGATGAGCTTGGGCTTTGCTTCGAGAGCGATCTCTCTCATTTTGCCGTAGTCGATACATTCTGTTTCGGGATCAACACCGTAGGGAACGATGTTAAAATATTTACCGGAAATGTTTACGGGAGAACCGTGTGAAAGGTGGCCGCCTTCGGAAAGGTTCATGCCCATGACTGTGTCGCCGGGCTGAAGGAATGCGAAGAATACCGCAAGGTTTGCACTTGCACCGCTGTGAGGCTGAACGTTTGCGTGCTCTGCACCGAACAGCTTCTTTGCTCGTTCTCTTGCAATATTTTCAACAACGTCAACGTACTGACAGCCGCCGTAATATCTCTTGGCGGGAAAACCTTCTGCATACTTGTTTGTGAGTACCCCGCCTGCTGCAAGAAGTACAGCCTTAGATACGATGTTTTCTGATGCAATAAGCTCAATATTGCCTCTTTGACGTGAAAGCTCCTGCATACATGCGGCATTTACTTCAGAATCGAAGATTCCGAGTTCTTCAAAAAAGTTCATAGTTTTTCCCTTTCTTTGTTGTTTTAATTTTTCAAAAATCAAATTTATTATACATCATTCGCTATTTTATGTCAAGGAAAAAACGAACATAAATATAAAATTCAAAAAAACGATTTTTTATATATGTGACCCTTATACTTGAACAAACAGTTTTTTTTTGATATACTGTATAAGAATAATATTATAAGGAGGCACCCATGAGTCTGGCTGAGCTTTTGAATAAAGAGTGCATTACGGAATTCGGTGCTGTAAAGCTTGAGTATCTGACAATAACCAAGGAGCGACTTATAAAAGATGCTCCGACGGGTTGTGTTGCCGTAATGATGGCGGTGCCCTATCCCAAATCCGTCGGCAAAGCCTTTGCCGCCTTTTCCCTTATACCCGATTATCATATATTCTTTTCTCTTCTTGAAGAGAAAATCAAAAAATATATGTCCGAAAAGTATGGAGACTGCTTCGTGAAGGTCTTTGCCGACCATTCGCCCCTTGACGAAAGAGATGCCGCCTGTAAGGCGGGTCTCGGCGTGCTTGGCGATAACGGACTTTTTATTTCCGAAAAATACGGCTCCTTCGTTTTTATCGGAGAGATAATATGCAGTCTTTCGGAAAAGGAGCTTGAAGCGGAGGGCATCGGACTTACTTTGAACGGGGTGAGAGGCTGTCTTCACTGCGGAAAATGCAGAGAAGCCTGTCCGTCGGGAGCTGTCGGCGGCGATAAAAATCTTTGCGTTTCTCATCTGACACAGAAAAAGGGTATTTTAACGGACACCGAAGCTGATATAATAAGAAAAAGCTCATATGTGTGGGGATGTGACATTTGTGCCGCCGTGTGTCCCATGAATGATGCTTCAGGCGAAGTCGGCTGTTATAACGACTTTTTCACAAGCCGCAAGATCGATCCCGAAAGCTATGAGTTTATAGAAAAGATGACCGATGAGGAGTACAGGCAGTACCCGTTTTCGTGGCGAAAGAGGGAGCTTATCAAAAGGAATTTCGACTTGTATTTCAAAAGCTGTTCTTCGGAGGAACAAAAATGACTGAGCTTATATGCACCTTGTCCGAAAAGGCAAGAAGCCGTTACGTGATGGAAAAAATAAAGGAACGTCTTGAAAAGGACGAAAAGCTGTGTCTTATCGTTCCCGAACAGCAGAGCGTTCTCTGGGAAACTAAAATATGCCGTGAGCTTCCGCCCTCGGCTGCCCTGAAGCTTGAGGTGGTCAGCTTCAAAAGACTTGCCAATGCGGTTGCGAGACAGGTCGGAGGACTCTCCTACAATTATATGGGAGAGGGCAGACGTCTTCTTCTGATGTGGAGTGCCATCGCTTCCGTTAAGGAAAAGCTTTCCGTCTATTCCGGAGGAGAGGACAGAGAGGACAAATACACCTCTCTTATGCTGACAACGGCAGGAGAGCTCCGTAAAAACAGAATAAGTGCCGCCGCACTTGATAAAGCGGCCTCGGAGCTCGACTCAAAGGAGCACGAAAGCCTTTCAAAAAGACTATCCGACGTTGCTCTTATATATTCGGCATATTCCGCACTTTCCGAAAGCGATGAGACGGAGGATCCCGAAAATATCCTTGACAATCTTGAAAAAACACTCCGCACAAGTGACTTTTTTAAAGGCACAAGCGTGTTTATTGATTCCTTCTATTCGCTGACTCCCGTCGAAGCGGAAATACTCTATCACATAATACGTACTGCCGACAACACCTACGTGACCTTCAGCTGTCTTCCCGAAAGTGATGACGTTCATTTTGAGCATATAAGAAAATATTACAGAATGACAAGGCGTTCAGCCGAGGTCTCAGGTAAAGACGTAAAAACAGTACGTATTGAAAACGGAGAGGGCGAAAAAAAGGAAAGCCTTTCATACCTTGAAAAGAACCTGTGGAGCTTCTCGGCAAAGCCTGTCAGATCTGACGGCTCGGTGAAAATAATAAGCTGTGCAGACAGATATGAGGAAGCAAGAGCTGTCGGTGCTGAGATAGAAAGGCTTGTAAATGAGGGTGCCGCTTATTCCGATATTGCCGTTATATCAAGGGATACGGCTACTCTTACGGGAATACTCGACTCCCGTCTTGACAGTCTCAAAATACCCTATCATGCGGCAAAGCGTAAGGAAATATCGACCTCTCCTGCGGTGAGACTTGTGACAGGTCTTCTTGATACTGTTCACAGCGGATATAAAAGGGAAAAGTTGATCTCCTGCATAAAAACGGGTCTTTGTCCCGTTACGGCAAGGGAATGTGCCAACTTTGAAGAATATACGGCAACGTGGAACATAAGAGGAAGAAAAGGCTTTCTTGACGGAGAGCTGTGGAGCATGAACCCCGCAGGCTACGTCAAGGACATGAGTGAGTGGGGAAAGACAGTTCTTGCAGATGCCTGTAAGGTAAAGGGCATAATGGCAGAGCCTCTTTTAAAGCTTGACCGCCTTTTTGACGGCGGAAAAGCTCCTGTTATTGAAATATGCAAAGAGATCTACGGAATACTTTGCGACTTTGACGTTTATTCCTCTCTTATGCTCCGTGCAGATAAGCTGAGAAAAAACGAAAGGGACAGAGAAGCCTCAGAGTGCGAAAAGCTTTTTTCCGTCATTCTTGATGTGCTTGACACCATGGCCGAAACCGTAGGAGCTGCTTTTGTGGATGCAGGGAAATTTTCAAGACTGTTTTTACAGGTCGCAAAGACCTTCGACATAGGCTCAATACCCGAAGGCGTAGACGCTGTAATATGGGGAAGTGCCAAGGGTATTCGTGCCGGTGAAATAAAGCACGTTATACTTACAGGCTGCATTGACGGTGAATTTCCGATGTCCGTCAAGGACACCGACTTTTTTACGGATGCAGACAAAATTGCCCTTGAGGGAGTCGGTCTCAACATGGGGGACGACACGGGTGCAAAAACGGCAGAGGAGCTGTTCCGTTTCTGGAGAGCCGTCACCATGGCATCTGAGAGCGTGACCCTTATCGCTCCTGCGTCAGATGCAGGAAGAAAGACCTCTCTTTCCATCGGGGCAAGACAGATAAAGAGACTTCTCAGCCTTGAGATAATACCGTTTTTTGAAATAGCCAAAAGAGACGTCATATGGAGTGAGCACAGCGCCGCCGACACACTCCCCTATCTTGCGGGGACAAAACAGTATAAAACTGTTCTTTCGCTCGGAGAGACCTATCCCGAAATACTGAGAAAAAGAGGGCTTACGGGAGAGCTCGGTGCAGAAAATGAATTTGTTTCAAAGGAAGTGACCGACAAGCTCTGGGGAAGTCGTATCTCCCTTACCCAAAGCCGTATTGACAGCTTTTCAAGCTGTCGCTTCGCCTATTATATGAACTACGTTTTAAAGCTGGGCGAAATCAAACGTGCATCTGTCGGTACGGTAGACGTCGGCAACCTCGTTCACAGAATACTCGAGGTGTTCTTCTTTGAAACGAGAGGACGGACATTCCCTCTTGAAAGAGAGGAGACAGAGGAAATTGCCGACAGAATAATCGAAAAGCACATCGAAGAAATAATGGGAGGACTTCCGCTTTCCTCAAGACAGCACTACCTCATCTCAAGACTTCGCAGAAACGTTCTCGTAATACTTGATATGCTGATGCGTGAGTTTGCCGAAAGCAGCTTCGCACCCTGGCGTTTTGAGCTTTCAATGAACGGAGGAAGCGAGGACTGTCCCGTGCCTCTCACCTTCGAGACGGAGGATAAAACGAAGGTGTCGCTTTACGGTGTTATAGACAGAGTCGATACCTACAGCACCGACGGTTGCGTCTTTGTCCGTGTTGTCGATTATAAAACAGGCTCAAAGACCTTTAAGAGAAGCGATATAGAAAAAGGGAAAAATCTTCAGCTTCTCATATATCTTTTCACTCTGTGGAAGGGAGAAGCCTGTCCTTTCAGAGAAACGCTCAGCGAGGGCGGAATGAAAAAAATCGTGCCTGCGGGTATGCTCTATTTCAGCGCATCTCCCGACAGCGCTAAAAGCGACAAATATATTACCGCTGAGGAGGGTGTTTCTCTTGCGGGAGACTCCATCGTGCGTTCGGGGCTTTTTCTGAATGACGAGGATATACTGAAAGCTATGGACCCCACCCCCGAAGGCAGATTTATCCCTTATAAGAACAGATACGGCAAGGCCGACCCGAAGAAGCTTTGCACAGTTGAAGAGTTTGACACTCTCTTTGAAGAAACAAAGAGCGTGATAAGAAATATTGCAGACAGCATGAAAAGCGGTGCTTGCCCGAGCGTACCCTCGGAAACGGGGCAAAACTCACCCTGCCGCTATTGTAAACTGAAGCCTGTCTGCAGACATATTGAGGGAAAGGAGGACAGGTGATATGGAAAACATATCGGCAAATGAAAAAAGATGGACTCCGTCGCAGAGTGCAGCAATAGATTTTTCGGGAAAGGGACTTCTTTTGTCTGCAGGTGCGGGAAGCGGTAAGACCGCAACTCTCACAGAAAAGGTCTGCCGTCTCGTTTGCGACGAGAAAAACGGTATACCCATCTCCCGAATGATAATAGTAACCTTTACGAGAGCAGCGGCGGGAGAGCTTCGTGAGAGGATCTCAAAAAAGCTGACCGAAAAGATAAACGAAAACCCCTCACCCTTTCTTATAAAACAGCTTATCGACCTTGAAAGTGCGGAAATATCAACGATCCTCGCATTTTTCCTTCGTGCAATAAAGCCTCATTTTTCAGCTCTCGGACTCCCTCCCTCCTTTTCGGTGGCAGAGGAAGCGGCAATTCAGGTGCTTAAAGAAAAGGTCATGGCCGACACCGTCGATAACTTTTTTGAAAGCTGTGACGAGGATTTCTCGGCTCTTGCAGATACACTTGCTTCCTCAAGAAGTGAGGATGCCATAAACGGACGCCTTCTTGAAATAGCAGATAAAATGGCATCAAAGGGTCTCGGTGCAGAGGTCATGGCAAGGTGGTCTTCTGAGCTTGAAGAATGCTCCGATACTGATTATTTTATTTCTCCTCACGGCAAGATGCTAAGAGAGTTCACCGAGCAGTTTACAGAGCATTATACCGCTGTTTTCTCATATTACGATAATATGTTTGCAGACGATGAAGCCGCAAGAAAGAGCTATGGAAACGCTCTTGATACGGATCTTGCGTTTTTGAAGCTTCTCAGGCTGCATCTGGCAGAAAACAGCTACGAAAACGTTAAAAACCACCTTGAAGCCTACCTGCCCGCAAGACTCGGTGCAAACAAGACTCCAAGCTCTTATACGGAAAGGTATAAGACGTCAAGAGACTCCTTCAAAACAGATATAAAAGCACTTATGTCGAAATATTCGGCAGATAAGTCATCACTTTCAGCCGTTCAGAAAAAGACGGCAAAGCTCTGTCGTGGTGCGGCAAAGGTGCTTGCGGAATATTTTGCGGCTTTTGAAAATGAAAAGAAGGAAAGAGGAACGGTCGATTATTCCGACCTTGAAATATATGCTCAAAAGCTGTTCTGCAATCCCGACGGCTCACCTACCGCCGCCGCCCTTGATTTTTCAAAAAATTTCAGCTGTATCTTCATAGACGAATATCAGGACACAAACAGAGTTCAGGACAGAGTCTTTGCGGCACTCTCAAGCGGTATGAAGCGTTTTATGGTCGGTGACGTCAAGCAGAGCATTTATGCCTTCAGGGGCTCTGAGCCCTGTGTGTTCACATCCTACCGTGAAAAGTGGGAAGAGCTTGTCCCCGCCGAAAACGCAGAGCCCTCAGAGGACAGGGAAGCCATCATCTTTATGAACGAAAACTTCCGTTCCGACAGTACGGTAATAGATTTTGTCAACCTCGTTTCAGCCTATATGTTCCCCCATACAGCAACTCCGTTTGAGGAGGGTGACAAGCTGAAATGCTCAAGAATATGTACAGAGGGAAGCTATAAGACCTCAAAGGCCGAGGTCTGTCTTATGGAAAAGGAAAGCTCACGAAAGGGAGGCGACAAGGCCCCGGAAGAGCAGCCGGAGCTTCCCGATCTTTACGTAAACTATGAAGCGGAGTATACCGCAGACAGAATTGAAAAAATGCTTGAGGGGGAAACTCTCGGTGACGGAAGTCTCATAAGACCCTCAGACGTTGCAATACTTCTCAGAAGCTTTACGAAGGCTTCTGAGTTCGCCTCGGCTTTAAAGCGTCGGGGAATACCCGTAAAGGACATGGCAACAGGTGAGTTTTTTGAGCAGAGCGAGGTGCTTCTCGTTCTCTGTATACTCAATGCCATAGACAATCCCCTGAGAGACATTTATCTTGCGGGAGCTATGAAAAGCCCTGTTTTCAGCTTCACCGTCGATGACATGATAAAGCTTCTTGACCTCAGAAGCAAAAACAGTGCAGCTCCTCTGTGGTACTGCGTTGAAGCATACATGAAGGAAGGAAAAGACGGTACTCTTAGGAAGAAATGCGTATCCTTTGCCGCCTTCCTTTCGGATTTCAGAGATCGCTCGTCGGGGACAAGTGCCTCGGCTCTGCTTTCGGAGCTTTACGATAAGCTCTCACTTTATTCTCTGACAGACGGAGAAGAAAACGGCACGTCGGGAAGAAGAATAAGAGCTAACCTCACGCTTCTTTATGAATATTCAAGAAGCTTTGAAAAGGACTCCTACGGCGGTCTTCATGACTTTATCGGCTATCTTGAGGAGCTGATGGAGGGCAAGGTGGAAGGAGGCGGCGAGGCCGACGGAAGCGATGCGGTCTCCATAATGACCATACATAAGTCGAAGGGTCTGGAATTTCCCGTATGCTTCATTTGTGAATGTTCCAAAAAAATAAACGTCAGCGACCTTTCGGCAGACGTTCTCTTTGACGTGCAGACAGGGCTTGCCATGAAGCTGCAGGACGACTCAGGGCTTGTGAAGTGCGAGACACCCCTTCGTGCCGCCTTATCAGACAAAATAAGAGAACAGCTCATATTTGAAGCCACACGTGTTCTCTACGTTGCCATGACAAGAGCCGTTGAAAAGCTGATAGTTACAATGACCGTTTCAAGCATTGAGAACACAAAGGCGGCAGCCCTTGAAAAATATACCTTCAATTCCGATTACAGCAAGAAAAAGGCATCATCCTTTGCCGACTTCATTCTTCCTGCTGTAATGGGGGCGATAGAGGAAAACAGAAGCTCCTTTTTCGAGCTTAAAGAATTAAAGTGCACCGACGTTGAGCTCGGCGGTGAGATAAAGGAAAGCGAAAGCATTACAGAAGAAGGGGAGGACGCTGAGCTTCTCTCTCTCTACAGCGAAAGACTTTCCTTCAAATATGAAAAGAGCTTCCTTGCGGATATTCCCGCAAAGCTCACCGTTTCAAAGCTGAAGCCTGCACTTCTTGACGAGGATGAGGAGCTTTTCGACATTGAAAGCTATATTGAAGCGGTGAAAGACAGCACAAGCACCGCTTGTGAAGCACCGGAGCACCTTATGGGACTTTGCGGGGGAGAGGACATCTTTGAAAAGGAAAAGGGAGAGCCGTCACCGCTTCCGAGATTTCTTTCGGACAAAAAGAAAATACTGCCCACCGACATCGGTACGGCGACCCACGTATTTCTGCAGTTTGCCGATTTTGACATTCTGAGGGCACAGGGCGTAAAGGCGGAGATAGACAGACTTGTTTCAAAACGATTTATAACCGAAGAAATGGCAGAGCTTGTGAGCCGTGAGCAGATAGAAGCGTTCAGAGGGAGCTCTCTGTTCAAGTCCCTTGAAAATGCAAAGGAGATACGCCGTGAATTCCGTTTCAACGTGGCACTTCCCGCAGGTGATTTTACCGTAAATAAGGAGCTTGCAGATAAGCTTTATGCCGAAGGCACTCTCCTTACGGTGCAAGGGGTAGTTGACCTTGTGTTCACCGACGAAGAAGACAGACTTATCCTTGTGGACTATAAGACAGACCGCCTTACAGAATATGAGCTCGAAAACAGAGAGGCGGCAGAGAAAAAGCTGAGGGAGCGTCACGGTGCACAGCTCGGTTATTACAAAATCGCCCTTGAAAAGATGTACGAAAGAGAAGTGTCTGAGACGGCAGTATATTCGCTGCCTTTAGGTGACACCGTGAAGCTTTAACAAAACAGAAAAGAAAGCGTATAAAATGAAAATAGAAACACAAAGAAGCACAAATCCCTTTCCCTATTCGGACAGCAATAAAAGGTATCATACCTTCGATTATTATCTTCGCTCAATGTTCGGTGAGAAATGTGCTAAAATTTCTCTTGACGCAGGCTTTTCCTGTCCGAATATTGACGGAACCGCAGGTGTTGGCGGCTGTATATACTGTAGTGGCGGCTCGTCGGGTGCCGCCTCGGCGGGATGTCTTTTGGAGCAGTACCAGAAGGGTAAGGAGATAATGGAGAACAAATGGGGATGCAAAAAATTCATTCCCTACCTTCAGGCACACACCAACACCTATGCACCCGCAGAAGTGCTTGAAAGAGTCTATAGAGAATGCTCGACCTTTGAAGGTGCTGTAATGCTTGCCATAGCCACAAGGGCAGACTGTCTCGGTTCTGACGTTATAGATCTGCTTGTAAAAATAAACCGTGATATTCCAATAATGGTTGAGCTGGGGCTACAAAGTATTCACGACAAAACCGCAGAGCTTATAGGCAGAGGACACAGCTTCTCCGATTTTGAAAAAGGTTATTTCAGACTGAGAGAAGCCGACAGCTCAATAAAAATAGGCGTTCATCTTATAAACGGCCTTCCGGGTGAAACGAAAGAGCAAATGCTTGAAAGTGCCGGGGTCGTGGGTAAAATGAAGCCCGATATAATCAAATTCCACCTTCTCCACGTGCTGAAAAATACAAAACTCGGTGAGATCTATGAAAGCGGCAATTATACCCCTATGGAGCTTTCCGATTATGTGAATACAGTCTGCGATCAGCTTGAAATCATCCCCTCCGAAATTGCCGTCGGCAGAGTGACGGGCGACGGGAAAGCCCCTGAGCTCCTCGCTCCCCTCTGGAGCATCAAAAAAACCATAGTCGCAAACGAAATAGACAAGGAGCTTTTCAGACGAAACTCATGGCAGGGGAGAAGAAGTGCAGGGGAACTTTGAAAAGTTCCCCTACAACCCCTCAAACTTTTTGAGAGGTTTTAGGGAAAACTTACAGAGATATAATTACAGAGACGGCTCACCGCCGGCTTGTACGTGTTCAAAGCTTAGGTGAGCCTATTTGTTATGGTGAGCTTTATTCCGTGAGTCGCCAAAAGAGTTTTAGTCAAGTTTTTTCAAAAACTTGCGGATTCTCAAGGCAGAGCCTTGAGCCGACCTCCGCAGAGGTCGGAATTCTCTCTTGCGCTTCAAACAGACTGCGTCCCGCAGGCTGTTTGGAAGGAGTAAAACCGCCCCTCGCGGGTGGTTTTTGCTCCTTCACCCTTTTGAAATTTTCATTATTATTGAGCGTTACCAATCGCTGCTGACGTATTTGCTGTCGTCGCCGGGGTATTCGATCTCGCCGTCTGTACATATTACTTTGAACGCGGGAGTCGAGATATACCATGTGTCGCTCTTTTCAATCGCGTTCCATTGTTCCATTGTGCCGTTATATACGATCTGTTCGATCGATTCACACAGACCGAGAACGGCGTAGCCATCGATTATTCTGAGCGTTGAAGGAAGCGAGATCTTTTTGAGGCCGGTACACAGCTCGAATTCGCGTGCAGAAAGACTGTCCACGCCCTCGGGGATAACTGCATATTCAAGGGATTTGCATTGAGCATAAACCTTTGATCCGAAGTTCTCAACGCTTTTCGGGATATTAAGATATTTTATCGAATCGCAATTTTCGAACGCTGACCCACCTATATAACGCAATCCGTAAGGCAAAACTATATCCTTGAGAGCGGTGCAATCGTAAAACGCCGAGACGCCGATATATCCAAGTTTTTCGGAAAAAGATACGCTTTCGAGTGCCTCGCAGCCCGAAAATGCCATCGTATCAATAAACTTGACGCCGTGGAGTGATATGCTTTTAAGTGTTTTACATCCGCTGAAAGCCGCTGCTTCAATGATCTCGGTTTTGTCGGAGAGAATAACCTCGCTTAAGAGCTCGCAACTGTAAAAGCAATGTTCGGGAATCTCGATGACTGACTTCGGAACGGTGACGGACTCAAGGTTTTTGCATTTGTAGAA
>JAZSLF010000048.1:0-4954 GCA_045535205.1 Eubacteriales bacterium | reverse complement strand
CGTCATTTCCCACAAAAATTCCCACCCCTTTCCGTCACCATTCACAATTTACAGAGTCTGTAAATAATGATATAATATTAATGTATTATTAATACTTATATAATAATAGGAGAATATCATGAAAAGACTTATATCCCTATTTCTAACCATCTTATTAATTATATCCTCATTCCCCCTCGCCGCACTTCCCGTTTCTGCGGCAACCTACACCGGTTCTTGCGGTGATAACCTGACATGGACTCTTGATAATAATGGCACTCTCACCATAAGTGGAATCGGCACGATGAAGAATTATGCTTATTCTCCAAGTGCACCTTGGGGCAATAATATCAAAACTGTAGTAATAGAGGATGGCGTAACAAGTATAGGTGATTTTGCGTTCCATAATTGCCTCTCCCTTACAAGCATAACAATCCCTGACAGTGTAATAAATATAGGAGACTATGCGTTTTATAATTGTACCTTTCTTACAAGCATAACAATCCCCGACAGCGTAACAAATATAGGAGAATATGCATTCGATCGTTGTAGCTCCCTTACAAGCATAATTATTCCCGACAGCGTAACAAGCATAGGAAAAAGTGCGTTCTATAAGTGCGACGCCCTTACAAGCGTATTAATCGGAGACAGCGTAACATATATAGGCGACTATGCGTTCTCTGAATGCACATCTCTTGAAAGCATAGCAATACCCGACAACGTAACAAGTATAGACCATTGTGCGTTCTACTCTTGCACCTCTCTCTCAAGCATAACTCTCCCTGACAGTTTAACAATTATAGGAGCCTCTGCGTTCTATAATACTGCATACTATAATAACGATAGCAATTGGGAAAATGGAGTTTTGTATATTTCAGAGTATCTTATAGAAGCAAAAACTTCTATATCAGGTGACTATACTATCCGTGAAGGAACAAAATATATGGCAGACTCTGCGTTCAATGTTTGCACCTCCCTCACAAGCATAACAATCCCCGATAGTGTAACAAGTATAGGAAACTATGCGTTCTCTGATTGCTACTCCCTTGCAAGTGTAAAAATTGGAGACAGCGTAACAAGTATAGGTGTCATGGTGTTCTATTTTTGTCGTTCTCTTACAACTGTAGAAATTGGAAATAGTGTAACAAGTATAGGCGGCCTTGCCTTCACGAGTTGCACCTCACTCACCGACGTATACTATTCCGGCACCGAAGAGGAATGGAACACTATATCAATTGACGATTACAACGACCCATTATTAAACGCAACAATTCATTTTAATAGCGAAAACAACAATGATAATAACATCGGCATAGCAGTATTCACCACCGAAAAATCATTAAGTGTTGAAGCGGGGAAGTCTTTTCGACTTGGTTTCGGTTTGATGAATAAGGATGGTTTACTTGAAGGTTCGTGGAAGGAAATGGCTATAACTGTAAGCGATCCTACGATTATTTCTCTTTCCGAATACTCAAAAATGGATTTTGGTTATGTAATTGATGTAACAGGCAAAAAAGCCGGCTCTACTAACGTAACCATAACTGATACCGAAAGCGGAGCAAATCTTATAATAACCATTTCCGTATATGATGAATTTGTATCATCATACTCATACACTGCCTGTGATATGGAAGAGTTTTATCCGAATAACAAATGGGAAGATCATCTTCTGACAAATATTTATAATCTAAACGGACTTTATGTAAATAACTATACCTGTATAAAGAATGGAGATAAGTATAGTATTTCATTTGACGTATATAATTCAAAATATCATATGGGCTCGGTTGATATTTATGATTCATCGGGGAATTGGAAAGGAAGTCATGCGATTGAAAAACAGAGCAATATTTCAAGTCTTTGGGATACCGGAGAAGAAGCGTTTTTTCTGATTACAAACACAATTGCAGGCTTGATTCCAGGTGGAGAAGAAAGTAATTTGATGACGTATGAACAAGAAGCAGTTTCGGAGCATACACATATCAGCTTTACTTTATCAGAAGGTGAATCTTTTACAATTTCGAATAATCCCTCCCAGTCTTATGGTGCTTATTTATATAACATGTCTGATTTGCTGATAAACGGAACAAATACGGTTGTAAACGGATTAACCTTTGCAAGTGAATTTAAGTCTGTAAAGCCAAAAGATTTAGCAGAACTGTTAATGAAAAAATTACAAGAAAATCCTGATAAGATGGAAGTTTGGATGGAAGTTGTGACCGATGAAGCTTGTGATGTACTGCTAAAGTTAGAAAAGAACATTTCTTATAGTAGCATAAATACAGCCTCTGCCGACATTTTAGCTATTTTTGAAGATCTTCTCAATAAAGTTGAAATTGATTGGGTTTCCGAACTTGAATATTTAGCCGGTATAGGCGAAGGGGTTTTGAAAAAAGCTATAGGACCTGCCGGATTTCTTCTCGAAGGTTGTTTTACAGCAAATAAGATTCAAGACTTGACACTTCAGATTATCGGTATTTGCGGTTCAAGCGATCAACCGTATGCATCAATATATACTTCTATAGAAGAAGGCTATATTACTGGCAGAGTTGTTGTAAACACTAACGGCAACATGGATTCAGAAGCAATTCTTCAAGTGTTCAGAGTTTCCAATGATGGCAGAATGGATTCGATGTTAGATCCCGATAATAACTTGGAAAAATACGAGCTTTACAACATCAGCTTTGTTAAAAATGACAAGCAGGTACAGCCCAGCGGAAAGGTTAAAGTATATATCCCTATTCCCGAAGGTATGAAAAGCAATACCTGTAATGTTTACAGACAGGAAGATGACGGTTCATGGACTGTATTAGATGCTCATATCGAAGGAAATTATTTAGTTTTTGAAACAGAGCATTTCAGCTATTATGCTGTCATTGGTGACGTGGGAGATTTGACGATAAAAACACTTCCGAATAAACTAAGTTATGTTTCCGGTGATACACTTGACACAGAAGGCCTTACTTTAGCTTTTGAGGGCGAGACAATAACAAGCGGCTTTTTGTGCGGACCCACAGTAATGTTTGAAACGGGTGAGCAGACCATAACAGTTAAATACGGTAAGTCTACCTGTGAGTTTACAGTAAACGTTAGAGATAATACTATTATTTTCGGCGACACCGACGATAACGGCAGAATAACGATAGCAGACGTGCTTCTTCTCAGAAAATATCTTGCCGGTATAATTGATGAGGACAAAATGATCCTTGACGCCGCAGATGTAGACGGCAACGGCAGAGTAACAATTGCCGATGTTCTTCTTGTCAGAAAGTACCTTGCAGGCGTTATAACGGAATTTCCTGCGGAGAAGTAATAAAACACAATACATATCAAAAAAACGGCACAAGGGTTATAGAGCTGTAGCCCTTGTGCCGTCATTGTAATTGTATCGCTTTAAGCTTTCCCTTCAACCGTCTCAAAGGTCTTTGAAAGGGTTAGGGGGATTTCGCTCTCTGCGGAGAGCGACTCGGGGCTCTGCCCCAAGACCCTGCAAGCTTTAAAAAAGCTTGAGCAAAACTTTCAGACGGGGCTCGTAATAAAGCTCCCTATAACAAATAGGCTCACCTAAGCTTTGACCATGTGCAAGCTATCGGTGAGCCGTCTTTATAATTATATTTCTTTTGAAAACTCCCTAACTCGCCAAAGAAGTTTGGGGGTGCAGGGGGAATTTTCAAATTCCCCCGCAGAGTGTAGACAAAGTCTACACTCTGACCGGACTGAGAGAAACGAAGGTAGATTGAGAGCTTTTTTCCTCGACGGCGTAGTAATCTACGGTAGAGGGAAAAACGCTCTCAAAGCAGATGTGGCGGGCATTTGCCCGCCTTTTCTATGTCAGATGATCACATCAAGAAATATTTGTTTTTATAGAAGCGTTTCTACTCACATCTGCGTTATACCAAGTTTGTCTTCGGTCTGAGGAGAGCCCTTTTCGAGAAAAGGGCTTCCCTCCCCCACCCCAAAAGCTTTTGAAAAGAACTTCTCCGTCATATTAACCAAAAAAGAAAGTCTTTTTCTGTCAAAAAGCACAATTTACTTTGGCCTCTTATGCTGTTATAATATTAATATGTAATTTGTAATTTCGAGGATATAACGATGAAAAAAACCTTGTCTTTATTGCTAATATTAATAGCTCTTGTAACTTTGGCGGCCTTATCAGCAACTTCTGTTTCTGCTATTACTGAGAATGGAACGTGCGGTGTAGGCGGAGATAATCTGACATGGTCACTTGATACCGACACGGGTGTTCTTACAATAAGCGGTACGGGAAGTATGACTAATTATACTTCTTCGTCAAACACCTGGGGATCTCTACGCAGTCTTATCAAAAGTGTAATTATAGAAGACGGTGCAACAAGCATAGGAAGTTATGCTTTTTACAACTGTACCTTTATTGAAAGCATAACTATTCCCGATAGTGTTACTACCATCGGCGAATCCGCTTTCCGTGGTTGCACATCCCTCACAGGCATTGCTATTCCTGATAGTATATCTACTATTGGTGGTTCTGCTTTCCGTAGTTGCACATCCCTTAAAAGTGTTACTCTCAGCAAAAACATAACGACTCTCAATAACTATGCGTTCTGCGGTTGCGGTTCGCTTACAAACATTATCATACCTGATAAAGTTACAAAAATAGGTTGGAGTACATTTGAAGGTTGTTCTGCACTTGCAAGTGTCACTATTCCACAAAGTCTTTCAAGTGTAGACCCTTCTGCTTTCAACAAATGTACTGCTCTTAATGCGGTATACATAACGGATATTGCCGCTTGGTGTAATATAGGATTTAATAACGTTTCTGACAATCCTCTGTATTACGCAAAAAATCTTTATTTACACGGTGAGCTTGTCACCAACCTCGTTATTCCCCAAGGCGTAACAAGTATCAAATACAGTGCGTTTTACAACTGCATTCCACTTGAAAGTGTTATCATTCCCGACAGTGTAACAACTATTGGAAATTATGCATTCTACGGTT
>JAZSLF010000134.1:0-12113 GCA_045535205.1 Eubacteriales bacterium | reverse complement strand
TTTCGCTTCGTTCAAAATGATGTTGCTCCCGACGGTCGCAATGATGCGATGTTTGCCCCTATGTGCCCGCAGGCACACATCATTAGGCGAAGCCGTCATCATTGGCGAAGCCAACATCATTTGCCGAAGGCAAACATCATGGAAAAAAAGCACCTTTGTCGGTAGACAAAAGTGCGTTTTTTGTTGGAGCTGGTGATGTGACTCGAACACACGACCTGCTGATTACGAATCAGCTGCACTACCGACTGTGCTACACCAGCGTTACCCGTTAAGTATACATTATTTTTTAAAATATGTCAACTGCTTTTTTTAGTTATTACAAAAGTTTTTCACCCAAAATATAACCACTAAGTTAATAAAAATTCTCTTTACAGTTGCTTTTATTTTTCCCTAAAATGTGCTATACTCATTATATTGTCAAGAAAGGGGGCTATACAGATGACTGTAGGGCGAAGGCTTGACGGTTTTTGTTCTGAATCTCAGGAAGAAAGAAAAACTCACACAATGACCGTCGGTCAGAGAATTAAGCTTTATCGCAAATCAAAAAACCTATCCCAGCTTGAACTGAGTGAAATGATCGGTGTGGCAGTTCAGACAGTTTCAAAATGGGAACGGGACAACAGTATGCCTGACATCTCCCAGATAGTCCCGCTTGCTAAAACTCTCGGCACTACCACCGATGCCATTTTAGGTATGGGCGGTAACGAAGCCGATGAGATACAGGAGATCGACCGTTATATCACGACTCTGCTTGAGGAAGGATATGACAATCAATCCGATGACAGACGTAAATGCGACATCAACAAAAAGTATTACGACAGACTGCGTTCCTTCGTTGACAAGTACCCTCTCAACTACGAAATGATGCTTGAGTGCAGTATTATCGGATACAACGTTATTCACGGTGAGATAGTCGACTGTCTTTACGGATTTTCCGACAAGGAGCTTTCACGTATCTGCACAGACGTTGTACGTATGCTCAACACCATTCTGGGCTACGACACACATCTCGGCAGAAAGAGAAAGGCAAAGAGTACGCTTATCTGCGTATGGGCAGTAATGGGAAGCATTGACAAGGCGATCCTTGAATGCGAGGATATTGACGAAGACGAAAGAAATATAAATCTTTATAAGATTTCAATGCTTGCAAATGACCACGAAAGCCGCTTGAAGTACGGTAAGATATGCTTTGAGAACAGTTTTAAAGCAACCATACGTTCAATGTACTGGTTGACGGGTGCCCATTCCGTAATAGGCGAGCCCAACCGTGACAATGCCATTGAGGTTTGGGAAAAATTCATTTCTCTCATTGAATTTTCCGACACCGTTTTTCCCAAAAGCTACAACATATGGCACAAGCGTTTTGCTTTTATCGGTCTTGGCAAAGAATACCTTCGCAGAGGTGACTTTGACAAGGTCATAGAATGTGCACAGCTTCTCTCCGACATTTGCTGTGAGGCTTACGGTTATATGTCCGATCTCTCACTTGGCATAATTGATGAAAAAGAGGGGCTTTACAGCCTTGAGGCTCAGGCTCAAAATCCTGAGGAAATAGACCTTGAAAAACTTAAAGAAAGCTTTATCTGGGATTTTGTTAAGCTCTACGATGAATGCGACGATGCTGAAAATAATCCGATAGTCACAGACCCTCGTTTTATTGCCGCAAGAAGCAGAGTTGAAGCACTTTGATTTGCAAAAGATTAATTCAATAATACCACTTAAAAAGCTGAGCGTGTTGCTCAGCTTTTCTTTAGGACTGTTAGCATAAAAAATTAAACTCCTCTTCAAATCAGTTTCTCCGAGCTGTATCTTTACTAATACGGACACGTCTGATATACTTAACATACAGAAGCGGTGCACGGCATTTGAAAAATGAAAGGATAACATATTATGATAAGCTTCGGACAAAGATTAAAGCTTCTTCGTAAAGAATCACAGATAACACAGGCAGAGCTTGCAGAACAGCTTATGGTTTCGGTTCAGTCTGTCTCAAAATGGGAGTGCGACAATACCATGCCCGATATTTCTCAGATAGTCCCCCTTGCATCTATTCTCGGAGTTACTACCGATTGCTTACTGGGCGTAGGCAGTAACGAAAAAAAGGACAGAGAAAAGCTGGATGAAATAATAGGTCAGATAAATTATACCTACATTTATCTCACTTATGAAAACAACTGTGCATTCAAAAAATACGAACAGTACCACGAATATTTAAAGAAATACCCTCTTGATTACGAGATCAAGCTTGAATGTGCGTCAGTTATATACACTTTTATAGGTGCTTCCAAAAATAATACCATATATACAATACCCGACGATGAGCACCAAAGATTGTTTGACGAGGGCATAAAGCTATTGATCTCAATAGTAAATCAGGACAAAGACCTCACAAGAAAGATAAGTGCCAGCGAGCTTTTGGTTAAATTTCACGTTCAAAACCATGACCCCGAAAAAGCTGAAGCCTTTATAGTTACCTTACCTGAACAGGACAGCATTAAGACCAAATCCATGCTTGCCATATACGATGCAAAAAAGGATTATGACAAATGCCTTGAGCTGTCAGAGCTTGTACAGAGTAATGCCACGTACACGTATTTATCGGCTTTAATGAAAAAAGCCGAACGCATATCCGTCTTCGGAAACGTGAGAAAAAGAGAAGCCATTGAAGCCTGGCGTGTTTATGAAGAAGCGGCACGGTACAACCATAAGCTTTTGCGAAACAACGACTCTGACGTTCATTGCAGGTTTATGGATGTAAAAAGCACGTTCTGGCACGTTTTGAGAGCTCTGTGGTGGCGTTCCAACGACTGTATTGCAATTTCTGATTTTGACGGTGCACTTTCCGCCGTTGAAGACATGAAGGATTTCGGCATAGAATATTACAAATTCAGAAAAGAAAAAGGCGCCGACAGAGGTGAGCTTGACGAAATAACAGCATGGCTTCACAACAGCATAAAGCGTTGTTATATGTACACCTTCGGAACGCCCGACAATCTGCTTGACAACCATCCGAGATTTAAAGCCTGTCAGACTGCGGTATGTGAGCTTGACTGAGGGATAACAAAAAGCTGAGCGTTTTGCTCAGCTTCAGAGTGTAGACAAAGTCTACACTCTGTGCCAGACTGAGAGAAACGAAGGTAGATTGAGAGCTTTTTTCCTCGTCGGCGTAGTAATCTACGGTAGAGGAAAAAACGCTCACAAAGTAAACCCCAAGCTGACAAAGTCAGCTTGAGGACCCCTCAAAGCAGATGTGGCGGGCTTTTGCCCGCCTTTTTAATATAAGATGATTTCATCAAGAAAAGCTTGTTTTATACAAATTCTTTCGCTCACATCTGCGTTATACCGAGTTTGTCTTCGGTCTGAAGCTGAGCGTTTTGCTCAGCTTTTCTCTATGTTCTCGTCAGTTATAATCCTCGGGAAGAAAATCGTCAGCAATGGTATCGGACACGTAACCTTTAAGAGTGGAAAGGTCGAAATTGTTCCAATACTGGCTTCCGTGATCCTTTGCCAACTCCTCGGTATAATCGGAGAGTCGGTATATCTTCAGATTTTCACGCTTATAATAGTCAAGAGAGTCAAGGACCTGTGTATTTGCCGTATAGTGACATACCGTGGGAGTAAACACAACGTTTTCAATTACAGGCTCTTGGCCTTCTTCCATAATTATATCGAAGGAAGCAGCACCGCCCACAAGATTGTAAGATTTGAGCTGTGTGTGAAGAATATTGCCGAGGGAGTAGATAACGAGAGTTTTATTTCCATTCTTGCCTTCTATCCATTCAACAGGCTGAATGGTATGGGAATGGTGTCCGATAATTGCGTCTGCACCGCTGTCAGCTATAAGCTGTGCAAGGCGGGTCTGCTCACCTGTCGGTTCAAACACATTTTCGCTTCCCCAATGCATAGAAACGAGAACAACGTCGGAGAGCTCCTTTGCCTCGTTTATCTGTCTTTCTATTTCGCCGTCATCGATATAGGGAATGTACAAGTCGGGTGTATCTGAACCGAGAGTTATTCCGTTTGTACCGTAGGTGTATGAAAGAACTGCTATGTCAATACCGTTTTTGGAAATAACTCTTATATCGTTATAGTCCTGCTTATTTCTGTAAGCACCTACGGTCGTGACCTCCTTGGTGTCCCAGAAATCCATAGTACCCTGAAGTCCCTTGCCTCTGTTGAAGTCAAGCATATGGTTATTGGCAAGATTGATTATATCAAAGCCAACGTTAACAAGTGCAGTTCCCGCTTCCGCAGGAGCATTGAAATTGGGATAACCGCTGGGGGCATAATCGGGATTGAGAGGACCTTCTGCATTTACAAAAGCAAGGTCTGCACCCTGAATGCTTCCCTTTATTTCGGAGTACATATTCTCAAAATAGTAATCCGTGGGTGCTCCGGTATTTGCCGCAACTGTCATGGCATCAAGGAAAACACACTCATGGATAAGATTGTCACCCACCGCAAAGAAAGAGACCTTTTTGGTCGTGTCCACGGGTTCAAGCTCAACCTCCGTCGTATCCGACATGCTTTCGTCCATGTCAGGCTGTGTTTCATCAGGCTCCTTTTCTTTATCCTTGCAGGAAGCAAGAACAGACAGCATCATTATTACAACAAGAAGAACAGATAAAAACTTTTTCATATCTTAATTTCCCAGAAGGGCAATATCCTCCTTTGTGAATTCGTAAGGCTCAAATTCCTGCTTTGAGGCGTGTACCTTATAACAGGAATAATCCTCAGTAAAATCTTCGTTACACATTATTATTTCAATATCTGCCGTTTCGCTGAAGTATACTCCTTCAAACACGGCTCTCGCATAGCCGTAATTGTTCTCTGTTTCACGGGTGTAGGAAACAGCCTTGTATTCTTCCTCAGTTTCCGTATTATAAAGCTTGAAATTAAATTCATAGCCTTCGGGAAGCGAAGCTTTTCTTATTATGCTGAGATTGTATTTTACGGTTATCTGAAGTTCACCGCTTTCGGTAAGGTATACGAGTGCGTAGCCTCTTGAATTACCGTCATCGGCAATATTCTGTATAAGCTCATGGGTCAGCACCTCGCCGCCGTTTGCATACGCTTCTTTCATATTATCTGTGGGAATAATATCAGAAAGGACCTTTGATGAGTCAAATGCCATGATTCTGATAACTATAGCTACGAAAAAAATTGCAAGGAAGGTATAAAAAGTATATTTTATTACTTTTTTCAAAATACTGTTCTCCTTTAAAAATCAAAGTAGAAGTTCTACACTATTATATCAAAATATAATATTAATAGCAAGGGTTAGCGGTATTTTTATGTTTTTTCTCCCCTTACTATTGACAATCCTTCATTAATTATATATAATTAGCACACTGCACGATTAAGGAGGTTCATGAATGAAAATAGATCTGACTACGCTTCTCAACGGAAGATGCGAAAAGCTTGACTTCGATTATTTCTTTGAGATCGACAAAACCGAAAGCGACATTATTCTTCCCGAATATATCGACATAACCTCCCCCGTTCACGTTGTGGGAACTGTTACGGATAAAAACAACTGTATGTTTCTGAATGCAACCGTAACGTTAAACTATCACGCAGCCTGTGACAGATGTCTTGACGACGTTGACGGAACTCTGGAAATCCCCTTTGAAAGAATGGTTTCTTCAAGTGCTCCTAAAACAGATTATGACGACGATGCCGAGTTTGACATTATTTATGTAAATGAAAGCGGGATTGATATTGATACGGAGCTTATGGAAGAAATCGCTCTTGAGCTTCCCGTATATCATCTCTGCAATGATGACTGCAAAGGACTGTGTCAAAAGTGCGGTAAAAACTTAAATCTTGGCCCTTGTGAGTGCGAAGACAAAAAAGAAATCGATCCAAGATTAAAAATTTTGCAAAAACTACTTGATAATATGGAATAAATGTTGTATAATCAAATGGTTGAACAAACAAGTACATTAAGGAGGTTGCGAAATGGCTGTACCTAAGAGAAAAACTTCTAAGGCTCGTAGAGATAAGAGACGTAGCAACGTATGGAAGCTCCCCGTTCCCGGCATGGTTAAGTGCTCTCACTGTGGCGAATTCAATCTTGCTCACCGTGTATGCTCTGCTTGCGGTTACTACAACGGCAAGGAAATCATCAAGAAGGAAGAAGCGTAAGCTGCAAACTGCAGAAAAGACCGCATTACAGTTTTGTATGCGGTCTTGCGCTTTTTATGGACTCTTACAAGTTTATTCTTTATTCTTACAGCGAAAGGAACTGTTATGAAATATTCACCTAAACCAAAAAACAAAAAATGCATAGTTGTTACCGTTGTGCTTCTTTTTACCGCAATATTTCTTTTTGCCTTTGCGGCGACAGGGCTCACAAGACAAGTGGCTCTTATTCAGTTTATAGGCGTTGCCTTTCTCGCCTTTGCCTCCTTCTTTATGATAAAGAGCATTACTGTCTTCACCTACATTATCTCCCCCGTCAATTCTGACGATGAAACGGACTATTCAAATCCCGTCTCTCCCCTCTCTCCCGACAAGCTTTCCTTTACAGTTTCAAAACGTTTCGGAAAAGGTAAGGAGGTCTATCTATGTCAGCTTGATATGGCGTCCCTCGTTTCCGTCACTTCCCTTTCGGGAAATCCTAACGAGGATAAAAAAATAATAAAAAAACATGGCAAAATATCACTTTACAAACACGTTGCAACCGTCGGCCCATGTGAAAGCGTTCTTTTGATTTTTCATAAAAAAGGATACGACAAGACCGCACTCATAATTGAACCCGACAACTCAATGCATCAATACCTCCGCACCGTAGCGGAGATGAATGCAACTAAATAGCAGGGGTTTATTTGGGGAGACCTTTCTGAAGAAAGGTCTCCCCAAACCCCTTCCAAAGACTTTTACAAGAGAACCCCAAGCATTCCTTACGGAATACTTGAGGACCCCTTGCCAACAAAAAAACAGCCGTTTTCGGCTGTTTTTTGTTTTGAAGTTTTTAAAAGGGGTTTGGGGAAAAGCTTTTTCAAAAGTTTTTCCCCATAAATTCCTATCATTAACCTGTGATACCGGAACGTTCGATACCCTGAATGATATACTTCTGAGCGAAGACATAGATCAGGATCAGGGGAGCAATAATAAGCATACCGCAAGTATTTGTGATAGCTGTCGAGTACATTGAACCGCCTGCGAATGAAGTATCAAGGGTTTTGGGGATAGCGACGATGTCTGTCATAAGTGTGGGACCGGAGGATGTGTAGAACAGGTCTGTATAGAAGTTATCTGTCCACTGCCATGAGAATGCAAACATGAATACTGTTATGAGCATGGGAATTGACAGGGGAAGAATGATCTGTACGAAGGTTCTGAATACGCCGGAGCCGTCAACATATGCAGATTCTTCAAGCTCATCGGGAACGCCCTTGAAGAACTGACGAAGCATATAGATGTAAAGTCCGTTCTTGAAGGCGAGACCTGTTGCGGAGAGTATCCACAGAGGCCAGTACGTATTTGTGAGCTTAATATAGGTGTTTTCCAGAATATTTATTCCGTCAATTACACCGCCGCCGAGGAAGTTGAATATTCCTAAAATATCAAAGTTTCTGAACTCCATAAGAAGTGAAAGTTTCAACGTGGAGTGAGGAACTATCATGGTGAACAGTACGAGTGCGAACAAGAGGTTGTTGCCCTTGAACTTAAACTTCGCAAAACCGTATGCTATAAGGCAGCACACAAAGGTCTGAAGAAGTGCACATGATACTGAGAGGATAAACGTATTGAGAAGTGCCTTGATGTATCCGTTCTCAACGATGATAGCTTCATAGGTATCAAGGGTGGGATTTCTCGGAATAAGGCTTACCGTTACGTCTACAAAGTCCTCAGGGCTCATGAATGATGAGGAGATCTTTGATATAAAGGGGAAGAGAATGATGTAGGAAATGCCGAGAAGGAGCAAAAATCTGAAGAGATACCATGCAACCTTCTTTACGAAGAACAGAGTAAAGTATTTTGCTCTTATTCTGTCAACCAAAGGAGTTCTGTCAAATTCAACACGAATGGAATTTTTACTTTCCTTTTTGATCTTTACGTTGGGTGTTTCTGCTTTATTCATTTATGCTTCCTCCTTTCTTAGTCTCTTCTCTGGTAGAATACCATCTTACTTGCGATAAGACCGACTATCGCAACTATAACGATAACTACGAGGAAGTACATCCAGGACATCGCTGAGGACATAACCTGTCCTTCGTTTCCTGCCGTACTGTATACCGAATCGATATACTGCATTACCTTATTGGATTGTGCGGTAAATGAGTCGATGATGGTATAAACGAAGTTTACAAGGATCATCGGGCTTATCATGGGCAGAGTGATCTTCCAGAATGTTTCCCAAGAGGAAGCACCTTCCATCTGACAGGACTCATAAATAGCGGGTGAAATACCCTGAAGACCTGCAAGGAAGATAAGCATCTGTACACCTGAACGGTTAACGATATCGAAGATATTGTTAACGAAGCCTGTTACTGTTGTTGCAAGCTCGGAACCGATAAGCATATTGGAGAACAGACTCTGAATATCTACAGAGGATACGATCTCACTTGCTGCGTTTGTTTCCGCACCTGTGTCAATGGAGCCTGCGGCACCCATCTGGTCGCTGAGTGTATTGCC
This sequence comes from Eubacteriales bacterium, assembly GCA_045535205.1. Taxonomy (GTDB): domain Bacteria; phylum Bacillota; class Clostridia; order Oscillospirales; family CAG-272; genus RUG14199. Next base: position 3,470 of record JAZSLF010000134.1, on the reverse strand, counting down.
TGCGTCGATCTCTGCAATAAGACCTGTTGAAAGAATAACGGGAATGAAGAAGATCGCACGGAATGCGGCTCTGCCTATCATCTTCTGGTTAAGAAGGATAGCTACAAACAGAGAGAAGAAGATGATTGCGGGAATTTCCAGTATCATCTGTTCAAGACCGCTTGTAAGTGTTGTTACGTAGGATGCATCTGAGAACAGTGCATTCTGATAGTTTTTAAGTCCTACAAACTCGGTGATGTAACCACCGCCCTGAATGTAGTTGATCTCCGAAAAGCTGAAGGAGATTGACTGCCAGATTATCGGAATATAGATCAGTAAGAAACCGAGAATGAAAGGTAAAACAAATATCCATCCTGCTCTTGCTTTTTTCTTATCGAGGGAAACTATGCGATGGTGTTCCTTAACGGGACCCATTTTCTTTTTGCCTTTTCCCTTTGCTGCCGGAAAATTCATCGTTCTACCTCCTTTTAGTTAATTTTTTCAAAGCTGAGTGCCTTAACAACCGTATCTGCACCGCCATGGTTTATTACTACGTCATATGCGTTGTAGTTAATAAAGAATGCTGTGCCGTTGTCATACTCAACCTTTACGATACTGCCAAGCTCTGTCTGATACTTTGCATCTGTGCAGTATACTGTTCCGTCGGCTGCTGTCTTTGTTGCTACTGTAAACTTAGCGGGAGTCTTGTTTGAAGAAGTTGTGTTTGTTGCACCCTTACGTTCAGCAAGGAGAGCTGCAATTTTGTCTTTTTCAGCCTGTTCTTCCGCCTGCTTCTTAGCTTCTTCAGTCTTTCTGTCTGCTTCTGCCTGGTCTGCCGCAAATTCTTCTGCGGTAGGAACACGGTAGCCGCTTACAAATTCGTGATCTGTAATAAGTGATGTCTGAAGATCTTTAAGAGCATCGTTTACTACTGCGTAATTTTCTATAACCTCGTCCTTCCATACAGAGTAGTCTACGGAGAAGTACTTGTTATAGGTTTCGGATTCCTTGAGAACGTTGATGTTTTCATAGGAAAGTGTGAAGTACAGAGATGCACCGTTTTCAATTGTTTTAAGAATTGAGTATTCAATGTCACCTTCCATGTTGATAGCCTGACCTGCATAATTCTTGAAGCCGTGAAGCAGGAAGCCTGTGAAAGGAACGGACTGACTTGCTCTCTTGTAGTTACTGCTGTCTGTTGATACGCCGAGAATGTGGTCAGCATATTTTACGGAGTAAATGTTACCGCCGCTTACCATTACGTCGGAGAAGGACTGTGAAAGCTTATCGAGCATTTCTACAGTGAACTGCTTGGAGTCTTCTCTGTTGTAAGGATCCTTCTTGTCGAAGTCAGAGTTAAGCGTATCGCCGAGAGTTGATACGGATACCTTCTGTGTGTTATACGCTGAATATTCAGCTGTGAACTTTTCGCAGAAGTATTCGTAACGTGAAGGAGAAATTGCTTTTGCAAAATCATCTTCAAGGCTCTGAGTTGCAGAGTCATAGTATTTTCTTGATGTGTAACGGCTGTCGATGGTCTTAATAGCATCACGCTTTTCGTTAATGCCGTCAAGATATTCTGTCTTTGCAACGTATGCAAAATCAAAATCGGGATAAATACCGAAGCCGTTTTCTTCGGAGTAGCTTATAAGGTCTTTAAATCCGCCGTTTCCGCCGAGAGCAGATACCCAGCTTATCTTTGCGGGATATGTGCTGTCGAGACCGCCGTTGGAGAAGCCTGTGAGCTTGAAGTTGATGTTTTCAACACCTGCTTCGGAAAGCTCGTTGTACATTGTCTGTACGTCCTCGAAGGTCGTAAGAGGTGTGTCAACTGTTACGGGGAATGAAAGCAGTCTGTCAACTGTTTCAATTGAGCCGAAGGTTTCAATGTAAACGGGAACGTTTTCTGATACGCTGTCTGCTGTAAGCTGTGTGAGAACGCCTGCACCTATGAGGTAATCTCTGTAAGCCTTCGCCATGCCAACGTATGAGCATTCATAGTTTGTCTTGCCTTCCGTTTCCGTATCGGAAAGAAGGATATATTTGAGCTTATAGCTTCCGGAATACTTTCTCTTGGATACTACCGTCCATGATGCGTTAGAGCCGATGGAAAGTGAGTCTGCAAGGTTGTAAGTATCGGAAGGACGGGGTGTGAACTTAGCGTATACCGTACTGTAGCTGTGAATGGGACCGCCGTTTTCTGCGATGATCTGAGCGAGTGAGTCGCCTTCGGTGATGATCGCAACGTAGCCTGTATTCTTGCTTATGGTTGCTGCTTCTGTAGCCGCACCGGGCTTGGAGCTGCCTTCTGCTTCATAGCTGAGGCTTACAACGTTACCGAACACGGGGTATCTCATGGTCTGCTCATGCTTACCTGTTACTGTATGGTATGCAAAGTCAGGGCCGTATACCTTACCTGAGATGGTGCTGTTGATGCCTTCAATGTCTTCAAAGCGGATGATGGAGCCTGAGCCGTCGGGAATGAAGGTATAGCCTTCGTTCTTAACGTTGCCTGCACCCATGTAAGGAAGTACGCTGACGTCGCCGAGTGCATATACGGATTCGTCAAAACGGATACCGTTTGCGGGAAGTCTTACGTCAAGCTCGCCGTTTTCACCTACAGTATATTCAAGAGCCATTCTGAAGCAGGGAGGAGCAACGTCCACGCCTACGTAATCAGTTTCGTTATGGTCCTGATCCATTTCATCGTATGTGTAAAGGGGACAGTATGTTTTAATGATACTTTCAAGCTGTTTAAGCTCTGTTGATGTGATTTCCGTTGAGCATACGTAAATAGCCATTCTCTTTGTGATGGGGAATGCTGCTTCCATTTCCTTAACGAGAGTTTCTGTCAGCTTTGTATCGTTTCTGTCGTAAAGCTGATAGAAGGCTTCAAGTCTGCTGCGGTGGAATTCACTTGTTATCTTATCAAGAATAAGTGTTTCAAAACGTTCCTTGGAAATACGTCTGGGAACAAGTCTTGTTACCATGATCTCACCGATGGTGTATTCCATACGGATACCGTTTTTGATGTTCTTTGTCTTGATCTGTCCTCTGAGTGCGGCATCCTTATAGCTGTTCATGCTCTTCTGAACACCGTTGTCCTGATATGTAAGCAGGATCTGAGAGAGGACTGTCTGCTTTGTTGCGTTGGACTGTACGTTACCTGTCTCCGCAAGATCGTAGGGATTTGAGAAGAGGGCGTTGCCTGTCTTGGAGTCAACAAATGCGATTTCGCCGGTAAACTCTTCTACATATATCTTATAACCATTCTGTTCCTTGTACATGGTCATATCCTTGAGCTTTTCGGCGTCTGTCTTATATACCTGAGTATAGTAGTTGATAATGGGGTTACCTTCAGAGTCTACCTTGTCAGCGTATGCCGCATTTACCGATACGGCTTCGCCTATCATGCCGAATGTAAACATAAGGGCAAGGAAGACTGACAATATTCTTTTAAAACTCATAGAATTTTCCTCCTTTTCCTTTTT
>JAZSLF010000018.1:0-24273 GCA_045535205.1 Eubacteriales bacterium | reverse complement strand
GTTGGATCTAAGATTTTATTGTTTATGTCATTCCGATTAAATGTTTTGGGGGGTATGGGGACTTTTTTCAAAAAGCCCCCGTAAACCAAAAGGCCCAAGTATTCCTTGCGGAATACTTGGGGTTCTCGTAAAGGGGTCCTCAAGTTGCCTTCGGCGACTTGGGGTTCTCTTGTATAGTTATAGAAGTAAGAGCTTGTTTAGACAAAATACTGCATTTACGGATCGGGAGATCACAGACGTCAAAGTCTCTGTGACCTTCCTTTTATTTTTCGCAGTAGACACTTGCAGAGGTAACTGTACCGTCTTCTGCAAAAAGGAAAGAATAGCTGAGGTTGTTATTCTTGTGGCCGATATATTTCAAACCGTCAGCTTCGCTTATGGTCTTTGAAAAATCAGCTGTGCTGTCACCGTATACGGAAATTACGTTTGCAGCACTTGATTTTTTCAGCATGATACCACCGGGAAATACCACCTCAGAGCCGTCTGTTACGTCGTTTTCATTGATATAAAATGAAGTGATAAGGCCTTCTTCTAAGGGACAGCTTTCAGATGAACCTTTGAGCTCGTCGGGATTAATTACAGCTCCGTCTTTAGATAAGGCGATGCCTGTATACATGACAGCGTCCGTTGATAAAAGCATATCGGAGAAGTCTCCGTTAAGGGTCCAGCCGTCTGCGATAAGCTCTGCTATGCTGAGAGGGAAAGAATATACTTTGCCTGCCAGCTCGATCTTGTCTGAGCCAACTGCTTCTGCACCGTCTTTTACTTCGCCGATCTTGTCGGTGTCAACCTTTAAGCTGCTGCCTGTACCGCAGGAAGCAAGGGAAAAATCATAAATGCGGCTAAAATTAAAGCGATAATTTTTCTCATTTGTGTTATCCTTTCAAAGTAAAAGTAGTTTTTACAGTAAAGCAGTATATTGTAGATGCTCGTATACTATGACTTAATAATTATACGGTTTATAAGAGAGCAAGCTCAAAGGATCAATAATACATTCCTTCAAGGGCATCGATAAGGCCACCCAAACCGTTGTAGCCCATACCGGCCGTTGTTAATTCAATTATGACAACTATAAAGACTATACCGAGTATAAGTGTGACAAGGCTTACAATAATGCCTGTTATCGCAAAGCCTTTTTTGGTGGATCTCAGACCGCAGAAGCCGAGAACAAATGCGACCAAGGATGCAAGTGTACAGTAGGGTATCAGGCCCACAAGACAAAGGATAAATGATGCTATAGCATATCCGCCTCCCTTGGGGGCTACTTTTGTTTCGATGTATTCGTTAATATCAAGCGTGGTTCCGCATTCCGAACAGAATTTTGAGCTGTCGGAAATCTCTTTTTTGCAATATGGACAAAGCATTTGCACATCCTCCTTAAATTATTTATACAATAATTTTATCACAGATGTGATGCTATGTCAACAAATATAACATAAAATATAACATACGCCAAAATGAACAAAATTCATACAGAAGCCGTAACTTTTAAAAGTACCTCTTGAACAGAGCCCTGATATGTGATAAAATATTAAAGTAAAAATAATCACAAGGTGAGTATAATATATACGTATATATATATTAATGAAGAAAACGGAGTAAAGATGGAACGGGAAAAGTTAACGGAAGAGGAAAGAAGCATACGTCAGGACAGCGATGCAATAGCCGAATATGACGGTGAAAAATCAAACAGAGCAAGGGTAGTTGAAAATACAGGCGACGATTACGTAGATACTCCTGTAGAAGATAAGACGATCGAGGGAAAAATTAAAAATTTCTGGTATCATTATAAATGGCATACCATAGCAACTGTACTTGTTGCCATGTTCCTGTTTATCGGTATAACGCAGATGACCACACGTGAAAAGTATGACATTTCCGTAATGTACGCAGGCCCTGCTGTTGTTAACGGCGATAACTATACCGCTTTATGTGAGTCACTTTCGGGACTTCTCGGATGTGATATTGATAGCAACGGAAAGAAATCCGTGTACGTTTATCCTTTTACCTATATGACAGACGAGCAGGTAAAGGCTGAAATGAAAAAATGGGAAGACGAAGGCATTCACGATGTGACCTTTGATAAAAAAAGCAACGAGGAGGCCCACACCAATTTTAATAACATGGTGTTTTCAGGTGAGTGCGGTGTCATGTTCCTTGACGAAAGCCTTTTTGAACAGGTCAGAGATGCAGGAGGGCTCGTCACCCTTGAAAGTGTACTGGGTGAAAAACCAGAAGGAGCTCTTGATGAATACGGTATAAGGCTTTCAGAGGTAGATGCCTACGGATATTTTCCGGCACTTCAGATATTCCCTGAAGATACGGTTCTCTGTCTCAGAGGTCCTTCGACAGTAGGCGGAGTCTTTACCTCAAAAAAGAATGCCGAAAAGATCTTCAATAACAACAAAGAATACTTTATTGATATAATGAGCTTCAAGGTAAACGGATAGCAGACCAAAGAGCAAAAAAGAACCTCAAACAGAATTTTCTCCGTTTGAGGTTCATTTAAATAATTACTGTATTAATAGAAATCGTGATAAAATTCTTCAAAGCCTTCCACGAAGCCGTCATAGGCACCTGTGTAGCCTGAATAGAAGCCGAAAATGAAGCTTGCAATAAATATTACAAGAAATACGGCACTTATGATGGTTCCCGCGATTGCAAAGCCTTTCTTATTTGATTTGAGACTGCAAAGACCGAAAATAAGACCGAGCAGGGCGGAAATTCCGCAGGTGAAGGAGCTGCAAAGTGAGAGAATAAAGGAGGCAATTGCAAGTCCGCCTTTCTTTTTGGGCTCTTCCTGAGTTACGTAGTAATACTGACCTGTCTCGGCATTATAGGTGTAATACTGACCTGTCGCTTCATCGTAATAGTAACCGTTATTCTGATTATAATAATTATTCTGATAATAGCCGTTTTGGGCAGCATTATTATTTGCGTAGCCGTTTGGGTCATAGGAGCTTTGAGAGTTCTGTGCAGGAGACGTATATTCGGTGTTATATGTCCGGGCGTTTATTGTACCGCCGCATTCGGGACAGAACTTTGAACCGTCGGGGATTTGCTTGTAACAATAGGGGCAATTCATACTGCTTCCTCCTTATGTATTTATTTATATAATAATTTTATCATATCTTTTTCGGAAAATCAACATAAAACAGTATTATGATACAGAAAATATAAAATTATGAAAAATAAAAAAGAAAGAATATTATCATTTGTCAGACTCGGAGTATATGCATTTGTTATATTATATGCGTTTATTTTCGGCAATAATGTTTATATGGGTATGGATATATGCCCCGTGCACAGAATTTTTTCGCTTTTGTGTTCCACCTGCGGAGCTACCCGTGCCGCACTTTCCCTTATACAGCTTGATATAAGAGGTGCACTTGATTATAACCCTGTCTTCACGCTGGGCGTGTTTCCCATAATGGCTGTAATAGCTGTCGAAGACGTGTTTACGGTAGTATACAGAGAGCTGACAAAGAAGCACAGAGAAAGTATTGCCGAGGGGGTATTCAGATGGCTCGGATTTTGACTTATATGTTTGCAGCTTGTTCCGTAGCTGCTCTCTGGACAAGCTTTGGCTGTTTTCTGTTCGGACGCACAGAGAAGAAAAACAGAACGGAAAGAATGCGAAAAGCAGCTGCCGTGTGCTTGCTTATATTTCTTGTGTTTTTTGTGCTGTTCGGTATATCAAGAAATTTCGATATGCCGCATTGGAATGTATAGGTAAAAGTTGAAGAATTTTTTCGACATATATATATTATACTTGACAAACCTTTCGGGGTGATGTATGATATTATTGTGATTTTTTTGTTTTTTAACTTGATTAAAGGCTTCGTTGAAAGTGTTTCCGAAGTAAGCGGTTGTTTCGTGTTACTTTAGTATCAATTTCGTTTACAAGCCGATGGGCTGTAAAAATATTTTTCATTTATTTAAAGACGGAGGAAAAACATGAAAAGAATTCTCGCTCTGCTCCTCGCTGCAATTATGGTATTTGCTATGGCAGCTTGTGCAAAAGTAGAAAACCCCGATGAACCTGCCGGTGATGAAAAGGCCAACGTTAAGGCTGCTCTTATCTGCTTGCATGGTGACTCATCCACTTATGATAAGAACTTCATCGACGCATTCAAACAGGCTTGTGAAAACAAGGGTCTTACAACTGACGACTACACGATCGTTACAGACATTCCCGAAGGAACAGCTTGTTACGACCAGGCTTCAGACCTGGCTGAAAGCTATGACCTTATTTTTGCTGATTCATTCGGCCATGAGCCCTATATGATTCAGGCTGCTAAGGAATTCCCTGAAGTTGAATTCTGCCATGCAACAGGTACAAAGGCTCATACAGAGAACCTCGCTAATTTCCACAATGCATTCGCTTCCATTTACGAAGGCAGATATCTTGCAGGTGTTGCTGCAGGCATGAAGCTCGTTGAACTTCACGGTGATGCTGAAGGTAAGGTTTCAGACGAAAATGCTAAGATCGGTTATGTTGGTGCATTCCCCTATGCTGAAGTTATTTCCGGTTACACATCTTTCTATCTCGGCGTAAAATCAGTAGTTGAAAACGTTACAATGGAAGTTCGTTACACAAACTCCTGGTACGATGAAGCAGCTGAAAAGACAACTGCTCTTGCTCTTATCGACAACGGTTGCAAGCTTATTTCTCAGCACGCTGACTCTTGGGGTGCTCCCACAGCTTGTGAAGAAAGAAATATTCCTAACGTTTCTTATAACGGTTCAACTGTTGAAAAGTGTCCTAACACATTCATCATCGCTTCAAGAATTAACTGGACTCCTTATTTCGAGTATATTATTGACTGCGTTAGTGAAGACAAAGCGATCGACACAGACTGGACAGGTACACTCGCTACAGGTTCTGTAGAGATCACAGCTCTCGGTACTGCTGCTGCAGAAGGCACACAGGAAAAGCTCGACGAAGTTAAGAAGGGTCTCGAAGAAGGAACTATCAAGGTATTTGACTGTGCAACATTTACAGTTGACGGCCAAGCTTTGACTTCATTCGTAGCTGACGTTGACGATGCAGGCGACTATGTTCCCGAAACAGAAGTTGTTGAAACTGCAAACGGCATTACGTTCATTAATGAGAGTGCAAAGCGTTCAGCTCCTTACTTCAATATTATTATTGACGGTATCACAGCTATTACAGAATAATTTGCTTTAATATTATTCTTGTTTAATTTTACAAGGGTATCCCAAGCTGTCGTGAGACGGCTTGGGCACTTATAAAGGGAAAGGCGAAGCACAACAACTTCGCCTTTCTTTGAATAATGAGAAAACAACATCCTTTATTGATTAAGGAGCTTCTTATGGAAAAAACTGTCATCTTACAACTGAAAAATATTACCAAAACATTTGGTTCCAAGGTTATTGCGAACAATAATGTTAGTTTAGACGTGTATAAAGGTGAGATCCTTTCAATTCTCGGTGAAAACGGCTGTGGTAAAACGACTCTTATGAATATAGTAGCCGGGATTTATTATCCTGACTCAGGAAGAATACTTATTAACGGCGAAGAAGTGGTTATAAGCTCCCCCCGTGATGCTTATGATCATAAAATCGGTATGATTCATCAGCATTTCAAGTTGATTGATATTTTTAGTGCTGCACAAAATGTTGCCTTGGGTATTGAAGGCGAAAAATATAATCTTAAAGAAGTAAATAACCGTATTAAAGAAATGGCAAAAAAATACGGATTTAATATAAATCTTGATAAGAAGATCTATGAAATGTCCGTTTCGGAAAAGCAAACTGTTGAGATACTTAAAGTTTTATACAGGGGCGCTGATATTCTTATCTTAGATGAACCTACGGCAGTTTTAACTCCTCAAGAAATAAGAAGCTTGTTCAAGGTGCTCAGTGCCATGAGAGATGACGGTAAATCCATCATTATCATTACGCATAAATTAAATGAGGTTATGGAGATCTCCGACAGAGTTTCGGTGTTGCGTAAGGGTGATCATATTGCAACAGTAAATACTGCGGAAACCTCAGAAAAAGAGCTTACGGAAATGATGGTTGGCGAAAAGATCGACCTTAACATTAACCGTACAATTCCTGTTGACAGAAAGCTGAGACTTTCCGTTTCCGGTCTTACAGTCAAGGATCCGGACGGCTTGAATGCACTTGATAATGTTTCGTTTGAAGCATTCGGCGGTGAAATTCTCGGTATTGCAGGTATTGCAGGGTCCGGTCAGAAGGAGCTTCTTGAGGCTATTGCAGGTCTTAATTATTATGAAAACGGTACGTTGACCTATTATCATCCTAAAAAGAACAAGCCGGTTTCCTTTTTCCACAAATCATATAAGCGTGTTATGGAGCTTGCAAAGGAAAATTCTTTCAAGGATGAAACGGGAGATGACATTGACTTTTCAAAGCTTTCCAAAAAGGAAATCAAAGAGCTTGTAAGCAGTGAAAAAATCATCTTCAAAGAGGATGAGGTCATAGATCTGAAGGATAAAACTCCGAAAGAGATACGTGAGCTCGGTATTCGCCTTTCCTTCGTTCCCGAGGACAGACTCGGTATGGGACTTGTAGGAAACATGGATATAGTCGATAACATGATGCTTCGCAGCTACCGTAAGGGCAAGTCAGTATTTCTTGACAGAAAACGCCCGCAGGATCTGGCTGACAAAATTATTGATGAATTGAAGGTGAATACCCCCGATTCACATACTGCTGTCAGAAAGCTTTCCGGCGGTAACGTTCAAAAGATACTTGTCGGCCGTGAAATTGCCGCATCACCTGCGATCTTAATGACTGCCTATCCTGTTCGAGGGCTGGATATTAACTCATCATATACAATATATAATCTTCTCAACGATCAAAAGCAAAAAGGCGTTTCGGTTATTTTTGTCGGTGAAGATTTGGACGTTTTGATGGCTCTCAGCGACAGAATATTGGTTTTAAGCGGCGGTAAGGTTTCGGGTATCGTTGATGCAAGAACTACCACAAAAGACGAAATAGGTCTTTTGATGGTCAAATCTTCAGGAAGTGAGGCAACAGAATGAAAAAGAATAAAAGCAATTTAAAAGAACCTTTTGTTCGAATTGTCAAGCGTGACAGTATTAAATTTTATAAAGTAATTCTGATCTATGCCTTTGCAATTATCGGAGGCTTACTTCTGAGCGGCTTGATCTCCATGGTGTTTTCGGAAAAGAGCTTAGGCGATTTCTTTGGGTCGCTGCTTGAGGGTGCAGTCGGAAGCGAGCGTAAATTCTGGCTTTTGCTTCAGGATACGTCTCTTCTTCTCGGTACATCAATGGCATTGTTGCCTGCGTTTAAGATGAAATTCTGGAATCTCGGCGGTAACGGTCAGATTCTTGTCGGTTGTCTTGCAGCTATTGCGTGTATGTTTTATCTCGGCGGAAAAGTAGCTGATCCGTTATTGATTTTGATAATGCTTTTATCCAGTATTATTGCAGGTGCCGTATGGGCAGTAATTCCCGCATTTTTCAAGGCAAAATTCCATACTAACGAATCTCTTTTCACTTTGATGATGAACTATATAGCTCAAGGTCTTGTGTCTTTATGCATTACTATATGGGTTAAATCGGGTTCAGGCGTATTAGATCCCATTTCATACGGAAATATTCCGGAGATAGGTAACAAATATTTATTGCCTATCATCATGTTCTTTGTAATTACAGCTTTGATGTACGTTTATCTTCGTTCTTCAAAACACGGTTATGAGATCTCCGTTGTGGGCGAAAGCGTAAATACGGCAAAATACGTTGGTATTAAAGTTGATAAGGTTATTGTCAGAACAATGATCCTGTCAGGTGCTATTGCAGGCCTTGTGGGTTTTGTTCTTGCAGGCTCGATCAACCACACGATAAGTACATCAGCGGCAAACAATATGGGATTTACAGGTATTATGACAACCTGGCTTGCGGCATTCAATCCTTTAATGATCATACTTACAAGCTTTTTTATCACCTTTATTTCAAAGGGCATGGTTGAGGTAAGAAAAACATTCATGTTTACAAATGATTCCATATCAAATATCGTTGTAGGCATTGTTTATTTCGCAGTTATTATATGTTCGTTCTTTATTAGTTATAGACTTGTTTTCAGAAAAAAAGAAAAGGGGGAGGCTAAGAAATGACAGTTACTTTCTTAATAAGTGCTATTGCAATAGGAACAGTTCTCCTTTTCGGCTGTATCGGTGAAACCATTACGGAAAAAGCAGGTCACTTAAACCTTGGTATTCCCGGTATTATGTGTACGGGTACTGTGGGAGGCTGCCTTTTTGTAAGCCTTTACATGAACGGTCTTGAGACGGCTGAAAACGCATCCTGGATCATGCTTATTCTGGTTTCGCTGTTCGGTGCATTCCTTTTTGCTTCGCTTACAGGTGCAATTTATGCCGTAATGACAATTACGTTCCGTTGCAATCAGAATATTACAGGTCTTGCGATCACTATTTTCGGTAACGGACTTACACAGTTCTTAATGCATTCCTACGTTGACAAGAGTAAATTTTCCGTTGCGGGTAAAATTATTGCAAAATGCTTACCCTTTGCCGAAAATTCCGGCGGTGTGGTCAAGGTGTTGTTCGGACACGGATTTTACGTGTATTTAGCCATAGTAATTGCTTTGGTTACAACGTTTATTTTTAATCGTACAAAGGTTGGTCTCAATCTTCGTGCGATCGGCGAAAACACCGCAACAGCGGATGCTATGGGTGTTAACATAACCAAATATAAATATACGGCTATTCTTGTAGGCAGCGGAATTGCAGGCTTCGGCGGTGTGTTCTATATTATGGATTACGTAAAAGGAAGCTGGGAAAATGCTTCAACAATTGAAGCATTCGGCTGGCTTTCAATTGCACTTGTAATTTTCACGTTATGGAAGCCGAACGTTTCAATTATCGGTTCATACGTTTTCGGAGCTTTATACATTTCAGCATTCGTGTTCGGAAATATTTCATTCTCAGGACGTGAAGTTCTTAAAATGCTGCCGTATATTATTACAATTATCGTCTTGATCATAACAAGTATGATGAATAAAAAGGAGCATCAGCCTCCCGCAAATCTCGGTCTTCCTTATTTCAGAGAAGAGAGATAATAAATTAAAAAAATCACACACAAACCGAAAGATTTGTGTGTGATTTTTTATGTGTCGGACTCAAGTTGTTGCAAGATGACAGGGTTTTTCTTTAATTAGATTTATATGTGTTACTTAGAAGCTATACTGTTTATCTTATCCTGCATGAGAATGGGAGGTATTATTCCGAAAATAATGCTGAGGATAAGACACAGCGTTCCAAGATCCGATTGAACGTCATTTGCTTTTGCTATTTTGTCAACTCGGAGGGCTGTTTTATACGTCCAAATGATAATATAAACAGGAACAAAAAGACAAAGAAGCAGCTCTCTTACAGGTGTTCTTTCGTCTTCATCTGCTGCAAGGTTTGTGTAGCCTGTTGTTTTGTATACCCAAATATATTGCCAAACTCCGAAAGTGAAAATGAGAAGCAAGATGTGTTTAGTGAGTGATATATAGTGTTCAGAAGAGTCAGCTGTGTCAGCACCGTCTGATGATCTGCTGACTTTTTTTACTTTTTCTTTCTTATAAGGATCCGCGATCCATTTTTTTATAAGAATAATAGCCGTGCAGAATATTGCGTCGTTGGCGACAGGCCATTGTACATTGATGGAACCAAAATTGTAGGGAATAAAATAGTAATTGAGTCCGCTCTTCGCCCAATACAATATTGAACACAAAACACTTAAAGCAAGAGCGGCGTACAGGATAATGCTTAATAATTTCTCTTTGGATTTAAGAGCTTTTAAGGGGTTATTGTCACATGAAAGTACAAGTAAAGCCAGCGTTGAGCAAATAAGCATTGTCGAAATATTTGATAATATTATGGATATGGGCCCTGAAAGGTTTAACAGACTAATTGCTGCAAGGATAACAAGCGGAACGGCTGCGACGATGCTTCTCTTTTTCATTAAGAGGATAACTGAAAAAGCAATGATAGATAAAATTGATATAATACTTCCAAAACTGACCTTCATAGATGAACCAAAGGAGCTGATGATGGAGACTATGCTCGAAAAGTGAGATAAAAGAAACAGGACTGCACCAATGGGGAACATCATTTTCTTTTTCGTTTCTTGAAGTTGATTTGCGGTTGGTTGTTCGTTCATGAGAATTCTCCTTAAAAATAAAAAAGTGTGCACGGCTTGATGCCGCACACACTAAAAACGCACGGCTCAAACTTGCTACCACACAAAGTTTTTTGTCTTCCATCAAGGAATGCAAAAGAAGAGCCTGCATTTTTATCGAAATAAAAAACAGTCCCTGATAAAAGACGTTATTAACTTTGTGTGGTAAAAGTATTATATAATATTTTTGAGCGGTTGTCAATGGCGTGACCGTGTTGACAAATCAGAAAGGCAAAGAAAAAACTCCCGACGGGAGTTTTTCAACATAATTAATATCAACGGTATCCGATGGCAAGTCCCAAAAGAAGCAGAAGGCTTGTAAGAACAAGGTTTGCCACTTGGAATTTAAGAGTGAATTTTGCCCATTTTGTGTAGCTTACGTCTGCAAGGCCGAGGGAAATCAGAAGTGCCGCATTTGTGGGGTAAATGACGTTTGAAAAGCCGTCTCCGAAGGCAAATGCCAGAACGCACAGCTGAGGTTCGATACCGAAGACCTGAGCCATGGGAACGATAAGGGGAATAAGCAGAAACGCTTTCGCTGAGCCTGAGCTTATAAAGAAGTTGAGAACCAATACGATAAGGTAGATAAAGAGGATTACAAGCCAGGAGGGAAGGCCGCCTGCGGTCTCTACGGCATAGTGAAGAATGGTGTCAAGCACCTTGGATTCGGTAAGAGTATATTTTACCGAACTTGCCATTAAAATAAGGAAAACAGCAGGACATATATCTATCATACCCACACCGAAACTCTTAAACAGGAATTTTGCACCGACTCCTGATATAAGAACGGAAAGTACACCTGCAACGAGGAACATAACAGCCACGATTATCATTGTATAATCCTGAAGTGCGGTGATAAAGCCCGATGAAATGACTGTCAGAATGCCTATTCCGAGAACGGTTATAAAGCAGGTAAGTGCTTTATCCATTTTGGGTTCTTTAATAAATTCGATGCTTTCTTTTTCCGTGTTACCTGCCGTTTCTACCTTTTTGGCATGAGAGGTCAGAAACCAGAGCAGCAGAGCGTAAATAAGAACGAAGCATACAAGCCTGTACCATATTCCCGAAAACATGGGAAGTCCCGCAAGACCCTGTGCCACTCCGACGGTAAAGGGGTTGCACACACCCGAAGCGAAGCCGCAGCCGACTGCAAGAAGGCTCATACCCATACCCGTCAGGGCATCCCAGCCGAGACTCACAGAGAGAGCTACAACGATGGGAACAAGGGGAATACATTCTTCAAAAGAGCCTATAAAGGCTCCCATAGCCATGAAGAAGAAGGAGACTGTTGCAAGGAGCTTGTATTTAGCCTTGCCGAATTTGAAAACGATGCGGTCGAGCATATACTTCATAAGACCGCACTTGTCAAGGGAAGTGAAAACTCCGCCTATAACGAGGAGAAATACGAGAATTGCGGCAATAAGACCGCCACCCTCTGCTCCGAGAACGAGAAAGGGTGAAAGACACCATTTCCAAAAAGGGAGCTCTCCGTCTGAATAGGAGAAGCTGTCGGGGTCAATGACGGTATTTCCGTTTGCATCGGTCAGCCTTGCGTACTCACCGCCGGGAATCACGAAGGTGAGAGCATAGGTGAGGACCATCAGTATAAATACGACTGCTATTGCCGTCAGAAAGGATCTTGTGGTAACCTTCATGTTACCGCTTTTCTTTTTTGCCATAGGTATGTCCGTGTAATATGTTTTTGTGAGTTTTTTATTCCGTTTTGTCGCATCTGACAGCTATACGTGCTCCGCCTGTATAGTTACAGGTGAAAAGAGTGAGGTCAAAGCCGCTTTCCGTCATGTCCTCAACGGCATTTGCCCCAACGGTTTCCACAAGGCACACGCTGTAGATAAACGTGTTTCCCGCAGCATCGGTGAAGCGTATCTCGTCACCTTCGCTGAGATAGGGAATGTTTGCAAAATGACAAACGTAATTGTGTGCCGCAATAACGAAGTTTTCGGTGTATGCAGAGCCTGAATATCTGCAGGGAGAAATATTCAGCTTTCTGTAGCTCCAGTCATTCAATACGGGTAGTGTGAGCTCAAGAGAGGGGATCTCCAAAATCCCTATATAATCGTTACCGTCAATTTGAACGGTGGGCATTTCCATTTCAGGATCAAGTATGTAGTTTGGAATTTCCGTTTCCGAGGAAGGCTCCTCACCGTGTACGGTGTCGTATGCCGTATCGCCTGAAGGAGTGCTTTCCGAAAGAGAAATATCCTCTTTCAGTACGTTTATCACATGAATGGTCTGATGCTCTGCACTCTTTTCGGCGGCGATATTGTATATCACCAAAGCCACAGCCGCCGCAATAAGAACAGCACCGAATATTATGAAAAAGGAGCCTTTGCTGTTTTTTGTCCGTTTTGTGCCGTTATTTATCATAGGAGCTCCTGCGTCTTATAAGTCCGATAACCATAAACAGAAGACCCATTGACGTCAGAGTATATACGGGCCACCAAAGAAGACCTGTCTGGGGGAGAGAGGGCTCTCTTGAAGGCGGCGTGGGAGTGTTCTGTTCATCTGTGCAGGTGTTGGTTATTGCAAATGTAATTCCCTCACGTTTTACCGTGACCGTGTAGCCTTCGGGAGTCCTTTCGGTCACAGTCCAGAATGCCGAAGCATCAAGCCCCTCCCATATGCAAGACCAGCCGTTTGCCGCACTAAGCGTTTCCGTTTTATAAACCTTTCCGTTTTTCAGAAGATCCACGGTTATGCTTTCGGGACGCTCGGTTTCCTTTCCTTCATCATTCCATATTTTAAGAGCCTTACGGGTAACTGTTTCGCCGTCGGGAGTATCCTTTTCGGTGTACTTGGGAGAAACGGAAACGTCGTATATCCAAAGATCATTTTCTTTGTCTGCCGTAGGCAGAAGAATGAAGAAAGGGGTAAATTCATAGCTTTTGCCGTCTTGTGCAGCCTTTTCTGCAAGGACAAGATAAAGTCCCTTTTCAAGAGGTTTGTCACTTGTGGGGAAGGTGATGGAGCCTTCGCTGTCTGTCTTTCCGCTGTCAAATGGAGTAAGGCTGTCCTTTAAAACGCAGCCTTCAAGAGTGGAGGCAGCTTCCCTCAGATGCTCCTCGTCGGCTCCGTTGATTTCCACGTTAAACTGCTCAAATTCCTCTCTCACGGTGAGAGTACCGTGTACGTCGCTGTCTGCAACAAGGTAAATGCTGAATTTGGCATCCGAAAGCGGTATAGCGTTTTTTTTGCATTCTACTGTGAGTGACAGCGGCTCATTTGTATCAATGGATGCGGCAAATACGCCCATGGGAACGGCGGTAACAAGCATAAGTGCAATAAGAATTGCAGAAATTATTTTATTCTTCATTTTCAAAATAATCACCTCCGTTTTTTCGTTTTTTGGGTATGATCAGAATAATGAGTAATACAAGCAGTATGGGCATGGCAATCATGGGAGCTATGATCATGGGCTCTATCTGAGTTGCCTCGTTGGTTATATGTATCGGCTCGTCTTCCTTTGCATTTTCAATTCTGTGACCTCTCACAAGAAGTCTGTGGGAGTTTATTCCGTAGGGGGTACAGGTAAGAAGCGTACAAAGATCCTTATCGCCTTCGGGCTTCAAGGGCTCAGACTGATTGGGCTTTACAATAAGTATCTGATCCACCTGATAGGTCAGAGTTTCATTCAGTATTTTCAGAATAAAAACATCGCCCTCTGCCATTTTGTCAAGGTCGCTGAAAAGCTTGGCGCTGGGAAGGCCTCGGTGACCCGAAAGAACAGTATGAGTTCCCTCGCCTCCGACAGGCAGAGACGTCCATTCCATGTGACCGACACCGACCTGAAGAACCGTGTCGTCAATACCGTGATATATGGGCAGGGAAACAGACAGAGAGGGTATTTCAACGTAACCCATTATACCCGTACCGTCAACATTGAGAAGGCTGTTATATAAAGCTGTTTCTTCTTCGTTTAAGGAATAAAGATTTCTTCTGCTGCGGCTGCTTTCGTTGAACTTCTTCGCATCGTTTATTATCTTTGCATAGTCCTCCTCTTTGAGAGAGGATACCTTTTCAACGTAAGATGCAATAGCCTTTGAATGTCTGAAAGAATTCCAGTAATCGCTGATTACGGGGTAGAGCAGAAAGGACAGTCCTACGATGAGCACTAATATCAGTATTATAGTAGTTGTATGCTTTTTCATAGGACTCTCCTTTCTGCTCTTCGGGGACAAGCCCCGAAGAGCAGAAAAACGTTTTTTCATTTTTTCTCTGCGGCACCCTTAACGGTAAGGGTGCCTGATTTGAGAAAAATACACCAAAATGAGTTAAGTTTGATTAAATTACTTGGAAGCGTTCATTCTCTTCTTTGTAACGAGGAGAACTACAGCTGCAAGAACGAGAACGGAACCGACGATGTAGAAAATAGTTGTACCGATACCGCCTGTGCCGGGAAGCTCAGAACCGGAGAGGTTCACGATGTCTGTGGAAACTTCACCTGTTACAACTGTTGCTGTGAACGTAGCTGTTTCGCCTTCGGAAATAACTTCGCCTTCTGCGTTCTTAACGAGGAGGTTTTCGAGAAGAGCATCTTCATCATCGGAGTATTCAGGAGCTACTTCAAATTCAACGTCGTCGCACTTGTTGTAGCCTGCGGGAACTGTTGTTTCCACGATTTTGTACTTACCGCTGTCAACACCTTCAAATACGAATGTTGTGAGAGCATCTCCCTTGAGCTCTTCGCCTACTGCAAGGTAGTCGGAAGCTTCTGCACTCCATTTGTAGAGAGTAAAGCCTGCACCTTCGAGAGCCGCGCCGTCCTTGTTAACCTTGTTTACAACTGTGTTGAATGTGTAAACGATGGTGATGTCCTTGGGTGTTTCGCCGGGTTCTTCGGGTTCGTTAGGTGTCTGGGGGTTATCGTCATTATCGGGCTCGTTGTAGGGGTTAGCTTCAAATTTAATGTAAGCTACGTTCTTGTTGCCGGGTTCGCCCTTGAGAGCATATTCGTTGAGAGTAGCTGTGTATTCAACGAGGATTTCTGTGTCAGCGTTGATAGTAACGCCTGCGATTTCCTTGAGGTTGGATGTTGCGGAGAAGCCGTTCTTGAGGTTTGTTTCAGCATTTGTTGTAGCTTCAATAACAAAGCTTTCGGTAACGTCGATCTTTTCTTCACCGTTTACAACGTATATCTTAGCATCTTCATTGTATGTAAGACCCTTGTCCATAGAGTCGATGATGCTGTAGTAGTAGCTCTGGTATTCAGCGTACTTTTCGGAAAGTGTACCAACTATCTTGTAGTTGATTACGTCGTTTACGTCATAGTCAGCGTATTCGCCCCAGGAGGAAGCACCTGTTGTATCGTTCTTTTCTTCAACCTGCTTGTCCATAGAGGGAGAGTTTTCCTTAGTTGCAACTTCGATCGTTTCCTCGCCCTTTGTGTCGAGCATTACGAGAGAGATAGTGTCAGCAGCTGTGCCTGCCTTTGTTTCAGCGATGAGGTAGTAGCCCTGATCAACATTTTCAAAGAGAGCTGCATCTGTTGTGTAGTCAGCTTCAATTGCAGGGTCAGCTTCGATTATAGCTGTGTAAACTGCATCTGCGAAAGCACGGATGCCGTCAGAATCAAGTGCGGAAATGTAGTCAACTACATCTGCGGATTCTGTCTCGCCTGTAACAGCCTGGAGAATAGCTGTGTAGGTGTCGTTGAAGGTGTAAGCGAATTTGCCGTCGCCGCCGTCTGTGGCGTTAAGAAGCTTGTAGGCTGCGTATTCAGAGCCGTCAGCTCCGCCGCTGATTGTGATGTTTGCTGCTGAAACTGATGTTACCATGCTGATAAAGAGAACGAGGGTGAGTACGAAACATGTGATTTTTTTCATGTTTTTCATTTTGGGTTTTCCTTTCTTTTTTGTTTTGTTTAATATATTTTTTTATTTTTTTGCGGGGGGGAACTTAAAAGTGTTTTTCTTATGTCATTGCTGTGATGTCTATGACGCAGGTCTTTTCAAATCGGCTGTCAGCCGTATCCGATAAGGAAGATCAAAAATCCTCCTTTCTCTTAACACGGTATTGGTAAGCTAAAAGAATGCCTGATGAGACTACAAGAATCAGTCCCAATGCGGCAAATATCAGCTTTCCCGTACCGCCTGTGTCGGGCAGCAGATACAGCATGGAGTTCGTTATCTGAACTCCTGCGGTATTGCCGTTTTCATCAATATTTACAACAGAGGCTTCGCAAAGAGTATCTCCGATAAGGATATACACCGTTTCGCCGCTGTGTGTAACTGTGTAAATCTCGCTTCGTTCAACGATGCAATAGTATCCGTCTTCACCCGGATATTCAAGGTCTTCAAACAAAGACTTCCAATCTGTTTCTGCCGTCACCGTGACGGAAGCGACCCTTTGAGGCGAGCCCTCGCCGTCTGTCTGCACCAGATAAAGCTCAAATTCAACGGGAACCATATCCGATGTGGGAACCGTTTCATCCCATATTTTTTCAACGGGAATTGTCAGCGTACCCCATGCCGTGTTGGTTATCTTCCATCCGGGAATGTCGATGGTTTCCGTTGTGGTGGAAGGATCGACCCATTCATAAGCAGTTATTGTCGCTCCGTTTGCTACTCTGTTTGAGGTCGAAAAACTGTTGTTTGAACCGTTTGTCAGATAGTATCCGGAATTAGATTTAAGCTTGCCGGCGTCAAGGGATATTTTTGCGTTGTCTGATGTCGTGGTGTTAGTAGTTGAAGCACCCGATCCGCCCCAGCTGGTGGATGCAAGTGACAGATACCTTGACGTATATGCTTTGTTCTGAAGCAGGAAGCATCCGTTTGTTGATGAGGCAATTGCTTTCCAGAGCTGTGCATCATTTTCTTCATTTATGACAGCACCGCTTATGGATGAACCGCTTGAGCCCTGTATTGCTCGTCCTGTTGAGGTGGAAACGAACCTATAATATTTTCCGTCAGTCAGCGATGCAACCGATTTGAAGTGTCCGGGAATATCTACGGTAGTGCTTATCTGACTGAATGTCTCGTCATAGGATGGAGTATATCCGTAGGGAAGATCTATTTCCTCTACGGTGTATTCAATTATGTTACCGTCAGAGTCTCTCAGCGGAAGCTCGTAGAAGTAACCCTTCCAGTCATTCTCTGAGTTCAGTGTAAGGGTTCGTGAAGTGGAAACACCGTTTGCGTAGAGTAAAACGGTTATACTGCCCGGCAGATCCGTGCTTTCTCCTTCCCATACCTTTTCGGCGTATACTGAGGTAGTTTCATTACCGCCTATGTATACGTCGTTGTATACTTCCAGCTCTATCTTATGCTTTGTGTCGGATGAGACAACGTTAGCCTTTGCGTATATCCAAGGATTTTTGTTACTGTCGATTACTACTTCAGTTTCCTTGTCATCGCTGCTCAGATCGACCTCGATCACGAATTTTGACATATCGGGATAACCGCTGGGAGGAAGTACTTCTTTGATGTAATATTTTTTTCCGTCCAACAGACCGTAACAGTTGAGAACACCGTTTTCATCGGTTACGAAGGTCTGACCGGTAACATCTTCAAGTGTGCCGTTTTCAAGCTGTCGGTAAAGGGTAGCGTAGTTTGTACATTCGGGGTCATCAAATATCTGGAAATGAGCATTGGCAAGGTGGATATTTCCGTTTTTATCACTCTTTGTTATTTCCAGCTCGTAAGCGGGTGAAAGGTTAAAGTAGATCGCACAGTTGGAAAGTGAAGACCCTCTTTCAAGATAATAAACTGTGAGAGTGTGCTTTTCGCCACCATTAAGAGTGGGAAGCTGTGTTATCGTAACCCCCGGGGGAGTTCCTTCTTCAACACCGGGCATACCTGCAAAGCTGCTTGCGGTGTTGTTTGCGATCTGAGAGTTGGATAATGCCTGACCGGTTTTAACAACACCGGTGGAGAAGTTTATCTCACCGTATACAACGTCATGTACACCACCGAGGTCAAGAACCAGATCGTTGTTAATGAAGACCCAAACGTCATCGTCTCCTGAGAAGCGGAACTGCATATCCTCGCCGTGTCCGGATATATTTTTGCCCGAACCGCTGTCCTCGGGCAGATAAAATTCTATCTGGCTGCTCATGCCGAACCAGTAATTTACCTGATTGCCCTTTTCACAGTATACGGTATTGTCATCGGTAACGTTGTTGACTCCTGAGCCTGTATGGCCTTTTCCGTGGTTTGTTATGTAGTTGAAGGGAACGAAGTCGTTAAGACTTTTCGGACCGTCAATATTTACGGTGTAGTCATATACATAGAAACGCTTTGCCTCCTTATTGTACGAAGCAGCGTTCTTTGCGCTGTTGTAGTAGTAGAAGCCGGTATCTTCATCATAGCTGTAAAGCCAGTCGCCTTCGTCGAGGATGATTTTACCCGGCAGCTTCCGGCTTCCGAATAAGGCTTCTATTCTTTCCGGGGTTGCGATACCTTCTGTTATTTGACCCGGGAAGATGGTGCTTTCACCTCTGTCGCCGTTGGTCTTTTCTTTATTTACCGTTATTCCGTTTACAGCATTGGATTTGTTCTTCATGTTGCCAATGTTGCCTTCAGGTGTAATATAGTCAAAGAAAACAAATCCCAGCTCGCTGTTTTCATCGAAATACCATGAACTGTCTGATTCATTATAATAACATGAATGTACGTTGAATATTTCGTTGTAGTCAAACACATATGTTGTTATAAAGTCGCTGGTGTCGGGCTGATTTGTCACCACGTTTTCAGGCTGACCTATATCGTAAGATTCTGCCACCCATTCGGGATAGAATATTGTATCGGAGGTCACCTTTATTTGTTTGCCCAGCATTGAGCTGTCATAGTAAACTCCGTTTATAATGTCGTACCAGCCGTTTACCTTCATGGGATAGTATGAACTGCCTGAGGTCAGCGAATCAGGTAGGGTTACGTATCCGTTTTCATCTGCTGTTGTCTCTATTCTTTGATTGTCCTTCCACTTGTAATAAGTGCCTGAATGGTTGTCGTTTCCCATGTATACGGGATTTCCGAACTGACCGTCAAACACTACCTTTACTCCGCTTCCCGATGGTGCATTGTAAAGAGTGAGGTTGACCGTTGTACTTACGGTCGGACCGTCGTCTGTCACGTTTATGTACGATGTACCGCTTGCCAAGGTGAGATTTGTATCTTTTCTCGTTGCGGTAAATACGGTAGCGGAAGCTTTGTCCGTAACCGTAACAAGTGTTCCGTCTGAAATCGCAAGATAGTACGACGTCTCGCCGTATACGGCTTTCATATAATATTTGCTTCCGGTGTTTCCGTCTCTTTCAAAGGTCCACTGAATAAGCTGCTCTGAGCCCGAAACGTTTCCGCTTGTACGGATGTTGACCGTTGCACAATACAGAGAACCATCCTCGTGACAGAACAGAGCGTTCGAGCCCTGTGCAACTGCAAAGGTTTGTCCTCCCAGCTGTGAGAGGTTTGTTCTCGTGATGTTAAATTTCTGAAGGGTCACTATGTAGTTTGGAGCATTGTCCGTTGTCACGATCGCAAACAGTGAGAAGCTGTCCGTTTCAAATTCCGTGTTGAGATTGCCGTCCTCGTCAACGTAGTAATCGGTAACCTCTGAAAGCTCGGCCCCTTCTTCTGCATAGTGGATAACGGCAACTTCGTTTTCTTCCGTTAGTTCAGACGGATAGCTGATCTGAACATCCACCTTGTCGTCGGGTGTTATTTCTTCTCCGTCAAGAATGAAGCTGATGTCATACAGACGGAAATCCGTAACCGTCGGGATTTTTGTTTCCGCCGTGGTGTCATTTATCTTATTTACTGCTTCCTCGTAGCAGCTTTCATACTGCTCGCTGTCCTCGCCGACGGGAACCGCCGTCAGAACGGCATCATCGGGAATACCCGCAGTCTGATAATATTTTGCCGTTACCGTGAAGCCGTCTCCTTCAAAGATCTTTTCAAAGGGAACGTTTCGTCTGTATTCAAGGTAAGCGGTCTCCGTATCCGCAAAGCCGATAACCAAAGAGTCGTCAAGGAAGTACTCTCTGTACGCAACGCTTCCGTCGCAGTCGCCCTCTATGACCCTCAGGGCGACACGCTCCGCTTCTTTTTCTTCACCGTTTTCATCTGTGAGCTTTACTGTCTTGTTAAATGCTTCAACAAGTATTGCGGGATATGCTTCCGCTTCGTTTTGCTTTATAAATACAATGTCGCCTTCCCTTGATGTACCCTCGCTTTTTTCGATAAACAGTCCTTTTTCCAAAAGCAGCTCTATCCATTTTTCCGTGTCCTCTGAAACGGGGAAGTATTCGTTTTCAAATTTTGCATAATGCATACAGAAGCGGACAAACGGGTTTTTCCATTCCTCGTAAGGTGAGCCGTCCCATTCTCCGTATCTTGTATAGCCGCTTGTGCTGCCGTCTTCGGCTATTTCAAAATTGGAGGAGCTTTCCGTGTAGCCAAGCTGACTTTCAGCCGTTTTTATCAAGGCTTCCCGCCAGCTGTCACTCATTTCATCGGGAATGGTCTTCTCCCAGATATGCTCGTCTTCAACGTCTGCCTTTTTGTCAACGAAGCAGCTGTCTGTGTGGGTGTGTTCTTCCTTTTCGCAGGTGAGAATTGAAGTTGTTCCGATCGATGACGTGTGAACGTGTTCTTCTGCACTTGTCCCCTCGCCGCTGTCAGCTTCGGCCGTGTCACTTTGGACTTCGGTGTTTTCCGTTGTGTCAGCAGCCGTCTCGGACAGAGCTTCCGTATCGGTCATATCTCCTTCGGATGTATCTTCGGGAACGAAGGGAAGACCGCACTCGTCACATACGGGATAGGAAATGCTGTAGCATTCTTCTGAGTGAATATGCTCCTCATATCCGCAGAAGGCAGCTCTTTCTTTTGTTATTGCAGGAAGGATAAGAGCGTAGACCGTACAGAAAACTACTATTGCCGCAAGGTAAGTTACGGTCATTTGAAGAGCCTTACGCCTTTTGCGTGTCTTTTTATAAGCTGCCGCACGCACTTCTATATTTCGGTTCACGTCTATCCCTCCTTTCCTCAGAGATCGGTTACGGTACCACCGTTATCATAAATATACTTTTCAGTCTGTTGCTCCCATATTTTTAAGGGGCCAGACTCTGAATACTATACGTCCGACTATCTGCTCCTCCGAAACACAGCCGACCGCCGTGTTTCTTGAGTCTGTCGAAACGTTTCTGTGGTCGCCCAGCACAAAATACTTTGCTTCGGGGACCTGATAGGGAAATTCTATATTACATTCGCCCTTCGCCTTTTCTGAAATATAAGGCTCGTCAAGGGGAATGCTGTTGACAAAGACGTTTCCTTCATCGTCAATATCGACCCATTCGCCCGGACCTGCGATAACTCTTTTTACAAGTATCTTGTTGTTGTAGTAAAAAGCTATAACGTCCTGATGCTCCGGCTCGGTGTCCTTTACGGAAATTATTATGTCTCCGTCGTACAGCGTCGGTGTCATGGATGTTCCGTATATCTGTAGAACGGGCATCCAGAGTGTAGCCACCAATACCGATACGGCGGCTACGACAACAAGCGTATAAAATGTGCTTCTAAGCACACGCTTATATCTTTTTTTGTGTTTTATTCTGTCAAGCTCCGCACGAAGAACTTTGACGTTCGGAGCAATCGATCTTCGTGCTTTCCTATTCATCGCCGGACTGCTCTCCTGCCGGGTTTTTCAGAGTATCCTCAAAAGGATAATGTCTCCTGGCTTTTCTGTATACCGATCTTTTATAGGCATCGGCGTCAGCATATACTTTTCTTTTGTATTCGTTTGCTTCTTCAACGATGGCATCGGCTTTCAGACGTGCAAGCTCCTCTTCGTTTTCGTAAATGGTCTTCGACCGTTCGCTGAGATGCTTTATGCTTTCAAGGTAAAGTCTTGAGGCTTCCTCGGCAGCTTCAAATATTCCGCTGAGCATCATTGAGGCCTCGGCAATAGAGCCTGCATTATCAAGTATTATTTTCTTTTCCTCAAGGAGCTTTTCTGCCCTTTGAAGCTTTAGTTTAAGCTTTTTATTTTCTTCGGCCTGCTCGATAAGAATTTCCAGAAGCTCACTTCGGGTCATTCTTTTAAGATCTTTTTCGGTCATGCCTCTGTCCTCCTTTGATGATGTTATGCCTGAAAAATTATATAATATTATCTATATATTATAAAATATAACTATACTTAGTTTAAGAATACCACATATTATATTATATGTCAACAAAAAATGCAGAATACTTACTGCCAAAATGAAGAAAACGGATATTTTTACAAGGAAAATGTAAAAAATATCCGTTTAATCTATAATATGACCATAAATGTCAATGCTTTTTAAATGTCATCTGCAAGAGTGCGTCTTTTTTGCCAGATTCCCGAAACAAAGTATATCATGCTTGGAACGGCAAAGCCGTAAGCCGCAAGACCGTAGCCTAAAACGAAGCCGAAAAATCCCCATTCGAGATATATTCCGAAAAGCCAGCTGAGACCGATTCTAAGAACGACTCCGTCAAGCATAGCAAGTACCATGCTGAGCTTTGCGTTTCCGATACCCTGAATAAAAGCACCGCTTCCCCTCATTATCGCAAGGGCGGGGAACATCCAAAGAATAGCCCTTATAAAGTCTCCCGACATTTCGTGGACGGCGGGGTCATCGGAGAACATCATGAACAGTTCTTTTCCGAAGCATATGTATAAAAATATGGAAATTACCGTCATGGCAATTGAATATATCCACGCCCAATAAACCACGCTCTTTGCTCTTTTCTTATTTCCCGCACCGATGTTCTGACTTATCATGGGCATGGCGGCATACTGTATACCTTGCGATATTTTATTGATGATGTCATCAATTCTGCCTCCGACACCGAAGGTTGCGGAAGCTACAACGCCTACGTTGTTTATCATTGAATTTACAAAAAGCATGGATATGTTTATGCAGCCCGACTGTATTGCCATGGGCGTACCCAGGGACAGTATCATTTTTGCGTATTTTCCGTTTATCTTAAAGCTTTCCTTTTTAAAATCAAAGCCCACAAGGCTTTTATTTCTGTAAAGATAAAACAGGGAGAATATGAACGATGCTGCCTGACCGATGACGGTGGCGTAAGCGGCACCGGCAACACCAAAGCCTAAAAATCCCGTGAAAAGAATGTCGAGAACAAGGTTTACAGCAGATGCGATACCTATGAAAAGAAAAGGCCTTTTTGAGTCGCCCATGCCTCTGAGAATGGCGGAAACCACGTTATAGCCTGCGGTAAAGATAAGTCCCGCACCGCATATTATAAGGTAATCCATAGCCATATCATATGACTCCGAGGGAATTCTCATCAGATCGAGAATAAGGGATCTGAAGCCAAGTGATACAGCGGATAGACAGATGCCTAATATCATTATGAGTATAAATAACGTACCGATGATGCGGCTCAGCTCCTTCCTTTTGCCCGAGCCGATAGCCTGAGAGATAACAACCTGACCTCCGTTGGAAAATCCGAGAAACACCATGGTTGCAAAATTCATTATCATACTGCTTTGTGAAACGGCAGAAAGCCCAGCAGTACCTACGAATTTTCCGACAATTACCATATCAATGGTACTGTAGAGTACCTGAAGGGCATTTGATGCCATGAAAGGAAGCGTAAACCAAAAAAGCTGTTTTGCAATGCTTCCCTTTGTGAAATCCTTTGAAACCGTTTTTGCTGACACGTTTAACTCCCGTAGATTTGATCGTTAGTCTATATCATACCACATTTGCCGTCTTTTTTCAATGTATTTCGAGAGGATATTTCAAATTGTTTTGTAGCCGATAATGATATTTTGCATTTGCGGAAAATCAAAATGCTCAGGTGCTCCAAATACAGTAAATACAAAGAACAGCAGATGTTTTACAAGTGTAAAATATCTGTTTCTTACTACGGGAACCAAAAGGTGCCCTCTCGGCACAGCCATACAGGGTGGTATTTTTTCGCAATACACCACGCTGTGCCGAACTAAGTTTGCCCTGAGGGGCAAACTTAACTTCACTTTTGCCAAAGGTAAAAACTTCACTGTAATTTATTACAACTTAACTTCAAACCAAGGGTTTGAAACTTCACAAAACCAACTG
>JAZSLF010000034.1:0-6257 GCA_045535205.1 Eubacteriales bacterium | reverse complement strand
TATGGTTTGATAAAAAGGGTAAAAGCCTGAGGGGATGGATAAATCCTGCAACGGAGAAGCCGATTGCTGTTCGGGCTGATAAAATGCCTGTTGCGGTTGGTAAAAAGATCGGACGTAATGAACCGTGTCCGTGCGGAAGCGGAAAAAAGTATAAACGCTGTTGCGGAAAATAAACAGGAGAATTAAATTATGGAAACAAACGCCGCACCTATTGAAATTGAACGCAAGTTTTTAATAGAATATCCGGATGTAGATTGGCTTGAGAAAGCTCCCGATTGCACACGTTTGGAGCTCGTTCAGACTTATTTAAAAAGCGAAACCGATGATGAAATAAGAGTCAGACGGTGTTTTGCAGACGGTAAAGCTTCGTACTGTAAAACTGTAAAAAGAAGCGTTTCGGATATTACTCGTATTGAGAATGAAAACTGTATAACCGAAAAAGAATACCGGGAGCTTCTGAAGCAGGCGGATCCCGAAAGGAGACCTGTTGAAAAGACAAGATACTGTCTTAAATTTGAAGGGAAGATCTTTGAGATCGATATATATCCTTTTTGGAACGATAAAGCGGTTGTTGAAATAGAATTGGAGAATGAGAATGAAGAAATAATATTTCCGCCGCAAATAAAAATGATAGAGGAAGTCACGGGCAATAAAGTCTATAAAAACTCATCACTTGCAAAGCTTAATTATTAACGATATAAATATCCCCAAGCTCAGACCAAAAACGGTGAACTTGGGGATGATTTTTTTACAAGGGATTTTCTTTGTATATTACTCTTTAAATCTTTTGAGTGTGACCTTGTGATACTGATTAAGCTGACTTGAATAAAGACCTGAGTGGCCCGACAGAGCAAAGCAAATGATACATACAACTGCGAAAATGTGAAAATTTTCCGCACCGAACATTTCAATGCTCAAAAAAATCGACGCAAAAGGTGAATTTGTAACACAGCAGAAAAGGCCCACAAGACCGATGGCGGCACAAACACCGGGGTCAAGTCCGAGCAGAGAGCCTGCAAAGCATCCGAAGGTGGCACCGATGCAGAAAACGGGAACGATCTCGCCGCCCTTGAAGCCGGCTGCTATTGTAACAGCGGTAAAAAGGATCTTCAGTATAAAATCATAAGGGTCAGCAGAGCCTGCCACAGCGTCAAGTGCCATTGTCATACCTGTGCCGCTGTATCTCATGTCACCTACAAGAACGGTGCCTATAATAATTATTACAGCTCCAATTATTCCTTTTAAGTATTTGCTCGGAATAATCTTTGAAGCGAGATGCTCCGTTTTATGAAAGCATTCGCAAACAAGAATACTGAGAAGTGAAATGCAGACTGCAAGCAAAGCAATCTTTCCTAAGCTTAAAAAATCAGGCTGAAGTGTACTTATAACGGCAGTTTCGGCATGAACTCCAAGGTGTTTTGAAAGACTTGACGCAATAAATGCGGACAGGGAACAGGGAAATACCGCAGGTGAAAGAATCGTGCCTACACAGCCGAATTCCAAAGTGAAGAGAGCCGCTGTAAGCGGTGTTCCGAAAAGTCCTGCAAACACAGAGGCCATACCGCACATTACAAGCACCTTGCATTCGGTATCTTTAAGCCTGAATATCTTTGCAAAAAAGGAAGCGATGCTGCCCCCAAGCTGAAGTGCCGCACCTTCTCTGCCGCTTGATGCACCGAAAAGATGAGAAATTGCCGATGCCGCAAATATTGCGGGTGCAATAAGAGGGCTTACAGCTTTGCTTTCTGATATGGCATCAATTATTCCGTTTACACCTCTGTTTTCGGAAAGTTTTAACAGCTTATACAAAAGAACAGTCAGAACAGCACCGACAGGGAGCAGAAGAATGAGCCATTTGTTTGAGCTTCTGACTTCTGTTACGAAGCGGAGCGTATAGTGGAAGGCCGCACCCACAAGGCCGCCTGAAATTCCGATTATCAGACTGAACAGAGTCCATTTAAAGAATAACAACAAATATTTAAGTGAGTTTTTCATGTTTGACTTCCGCTAAATTATATATCATTTCTTTTCGCAGTATTTATATCGGACACAAGGTCTTTAAGTCTTTCTTCCCTCGAAGGAAAGGGAGGAAATTTTTTAGTTGGAAGAGTCTGATACCAGTACGCAACCGATGAGTAGTCATCGCTTCTGTCAAAATAACAAAAGTCGTCATCGGCACCCGCTGCACGATAGCAAACGAAATCGTCGCCCAGCTCTCTTTCGGCACTTTCCTTTTCCCCAAAGCCCATCTGCATAATAGTGATCCTGAATGACTCATTGAAGAAAATAGGGTCAGCCGTGTGCCAACGGTAGAAGGAATAAAGCTGTCGGTCTCTGTCACAGAGACTGCAGCCCTGCCTTGAGGTAGTACATTCCTCAAGTCCCCAGGCACAGCCTGCATAGTCCTCCGCACCCGTGCCGCAGACGGTAGGTGAGCTTTCACCGTCAAAGTACATCTTGACTTCACCCTCGCCCCACCATGCGTTCGGCATACAAACGCTTCTGACTCCTAAAACCGTTCCGAGATAACGTCCCTTGCCGCATACTCCGTCAAGAATGACGTAATCGGAATGAAAGGGATTACAGTTTGAACGTCTGAACTGTGCGTGGAAACAACCTGTTTCGTCGGGATGCTTATCGCCGAGAGTATAATCGACTTGGTAGAAGAAAACGGAAAAGGTACGTTCTGAGTCGTTTTCAACAGTTATCCTTGCACTTTTTCTAAACGGCATTGGTATAAAGCAGTTGAGTCCGTTTGAAGATTGAACGGACATAAGCTCCGTATCCATCTGTCTGTATACGGCGTGTGAGAGACCGAAAAAATCACCCACGGGACATTCTACGCTCGGTATATCCTGACCGTCCCAGTACATTCGGATAACAAGTCCTCTGTAAAGATCGGGATGGTAAGGCGGAAAGGTCATCCATATATGTCTGATCGTGCCGCAGCCCTCGACGTCAAGAAGGGTCATTATCTGAGAGGGTCTTACCCATTCGATGCAGGGGGAACCCTTGTGCCCTCCGCCACGAACACCTCCCATGGATCTTTCACCCTTGGGATTTTCGGCATTGGCACAGCGGTATTCGATATTCTGAAGCTCGTAAAGCATGGTACCCCACCTTTTTCTTTATATATCGGTGTTAAGTATAGCACCGATTTTTCTTTTTGTAAAGACAAAGGCAGGGTATAAAAGACAAATTTTCAGATTTTTCTTACGGTAAACATTGAATTCATAACTGACCACATGGCAGGAAAATATTTCATAATGTTCCATACGGAAGCTCCGTCAAGTCCGTATTCGCAGACGAGATTTAACATAGCCTCGTTGCTTTTTGCATTCTGAAACCATACCGTGTGCTTTATCGCATTTGTTCTGGGCTGCACGTCGTAATAGTTGTAGAAAGGCGATTTTGACAGCTCGTCAAATTCAATTGCCGCATTCTTTTCTTTTGCAAGCTCAACTGCCGCCACGTTTGAGAGAGAGGTGGCAACGCTTTGACCTCTCACGTAAGGAAGTGCCCAGTTATAGCCGTAGTTGGGCATTCCCATAAGTATTTTATCTCTCGGAATTACCTGAACAGCATAGTCAACCACTTCTCTTACTTTGTTTATCGGAGAAACGGCAAGAGGCGGTCCGTAGCTGTATCCCCATTCGTAAGTCATAAGAGTGACCTTGTCGGCGGCAGCACCCAGCTTTTCATAGCTTATACCCTCGTAAAGAAGTCCACGCATCTGCGGACTTGTTTTAGGTGCAAGACAGACGTGTAATTCATAGCCGTCACCCATCTTTTCCTTGAGCCTTGTGAGGAAATCGGCATAGCTGTCTGTATATTTTGAAGAAATATATTCAAAATCGGCATTTATACCGCCGTAGCCCTTACGCTTCATTTCTTTTACCGCTTCGTCGATAACTTTCCTTTTGAGTTCTTCATTTGAAAGAATTGAAGAAATTAGCTCGTTTGAAAAATTGCCGTCTTCGGTAAGGGATGTCAGCATCATAAGAGGTACTGTACCGTACTCTTTTGCTGTCTCAATTAAACGGGTGTCATCGTCAGGCGGTATCAGCCCGCCGTTGTATTTTATTCCGTAAGTGAATATTGAAAGATAGGTAAGATAGGGAAGTGTTTTTCTTAAAACGGAGTCCTCAATGTAAGGATAAGCAAAGCCGTTTACCGAAATAGCTCTGTCGCAGGTCTTCTTTCCAAAGGAAATTACTAAAGTCTGATCGGGATATATCAGACTTTTCCCTTCAAGGTTAGGGTTGTTCTGCCACAAGGTGTTTACGGTGATCCCGTATCTTTTTGCGATTGAATACAAGGTGTCTCCCGGCTTTACCGTATAAGTGACGGAAGGTGTCAGAATAACAAGGTCCTCGCCGACTGCAAGTCGTGAAGGATCTTTAAGTCCGTTGTCTATTATAATTCTTGACATGGGAACACCGTAGGCTTTTGCAATTTTAAATACGGTATCTCCCGATTTTACAGTATGTATCATCAGCCTCTCCTTTTTTTATGGTATCAGTATACATTTTATGTTTAAAATCCTGTTATGACACATAAATGCTTTGATAAACGGGTATCATAAACGAAAAAGAAGCTGAAAAGGAGACAATATGTTAAATCTTGCAAGAATAAAATGCGTAAGCGGTTCAGAGGTAATAGATTCAAGGGGAAATCCAACGGTGGAAGCTACCGTCGTTCTCACAGACGGCTGTGCGGGAACAGCAACAGTACCGTCGGGTGCTTCAACGGGCAAATACGAGGCACTTGAGCTTCGTGACAGAGACAGCTCAAGATACGGAGGAAAAGGTGTTCTTCGAGCTGTCGAGAATATAAACGGTATTATCGCAGAGGAGCTGGTAACACAGAGGGTAAGCCAAAGTGTCGTTGACAAAAAGCTTATCGCACTTGACGGAACAGAGGATAAATCCCATCTCGGTGCAAACGCTGCTCTCGCTGTGTCACTTGCGGCGGCGAAGGCTGCTGCCAAGCATAACGCAGAGCCTCTTTTCCGTTATCTCGGTGGGATAAATGCCGTTAGGCTTCCCATACCTATGATGAATATACTCAACGGAGGAGCACACGCTTCAAATAATGTTGATATACAGGAATTTATGATAATGCCGTCAGGCTTTAAAAGCTTCAGCGAAGCTCTGAGAGCAGGATGTGAGGTCTATCATGCACTCGGAAATATCCTTGCAAACGAAGGGAAAAGTACAGCTGTGGGCGATGAAGGCGGCTACGCTCCCGACCTTGCCTCCGATGAAGAAGCACTCATGTATATCTGCAGAGCCATTGAGACTGCGGGCTACACGACAGAGCAGATAAAAATTGCACTTGATGCCGCAGCATCGGAATGGCAAACAAAGGACGGGGAATATATACTTCCGAAAAGTAATAAGTGCTATACTTCCTCTGAGCTTTCGGATTTCTGGAAAAATCTTTCGCTCAGATACCCCATTGTTTCAATAGAAGACGGACTCGGTGAAGACGATCATGCGGGGTGGAAACAGCTGACAAGTGAGCTTCACGGAATAGCTCTTGTCGGAGACGATCTTTTTGTTACAAACGAAAAAAAGCTTCGTGAAGGTATCAAAAACGGAGAGGGTAATGCGATCCTCATTAAACCCAATCAGATAGGAACGCTTACGGAAACCATGAACGTAATGCGTCTTGCCGCTTCATGCGGCTACAGAACCATCGTGTCCCACCGTTCCGGAGAAACGGAGGATACTTCAATTGCCGATATTGCCGTTGCCATGAATGCGGGATATATTAAAACGGGAGCACCCTGCAGAAGTGAAAGAGTGGCAAAATACAACAGGCTTTTAAAAATAGAGGCGATGCTCGGCACATCTGCCGTGTACGGCTCATTTTGAGAGGGGGGCTGTAAAACCATAAGTTTTACAGCCCGTTAATACTTTTTAAATAAAATGGGTGGTTTTTTTATTATACTATTGATTTACGTAAAAGAAAGTGCTATTATATAAATGTAAATAAATATTTAACGGAGGCAATTATGATCACTTGTATTAACGGAAAGAAGCTGCTTTCCGCATTTTTGGCACTGGCTATACTTATGTCAGCGGTCAATTTTTGTGTGATACCGACTGCGGCGGCATCCGTCGTCAGCGGAGATTACACTTACGAAGCATTGGACGATACATATTGTAAGCTTACGAAATATTCGGGAACCGATACCGAGATCGTTATTCCCGAAACAGTAGACGGTTATATCGTAAAAGAACTGAGCGGTA
>JAZSLF010000113.1:0-12323 GCA_045535205.1 Eubacteriales bacterium | reverse complement strand
TGGCTACGATCCGACTTTGGACCGAATATAACTGCTTTCATATTATTTCCCCTTTGATTTTAACTCATGCAAACGGCATTCATCTGTTTTCAGATGAATGCCTGTCTGTATGAAGGTTTTATACCTTACTTAATTTCGGGAAGACTTGCAGCCGCAACGGACTGACCGACTCTTCTGCTCTTTTCATCAGGAATGTGGAGAGTTACCTTCTTTGCAAGTTCGGGATACTCTGTTTCGAGAACCTCTTTAGCTCTTGCAAGAAGAATTGTACCGCCTTCACCGGATGTTACACGGCCCATAATGATAACGTGCTTGATATCATAGAACTTAGCATAGTAAGCGATAGCATAACCGAAGTAAACACCGATGGTATGATAGATCTTAGCGGCACGTTCGTCACCTTCTGCCATAAGTCCCTGAACGACCTTGAGCTTTTCTGCGGGAGAAGCATTTTCGTCGAGCTCAATACCTGCAGCGGGAGCGAGCTTGATAACGCCGTCCTGAGAGAAGTATTTAACGCCGCAGCCGTAGTCGCCTGACCATTCGTCAACCATAGCATCCTTGCAGAAGTCAACGGGAGCGAAAGCGAGCTCGTTGAGCCAGCCTGTGATGTTGCCGTTACCGTCAACGTAGCCGGCTGCTTCGGATGTACCCATAGCGATACCGAGAACGTTGTTGTCACCGAGGTCCATAGCACCTGCGAGAGCAGTTACGTCACCGTCGTTTGCTACTTCAAGGGGAACGTCGCCGATCTCTTTTGCAACGTCAATATACATGGTCTTTACAGTCTTTTCAAAATCCTCTTCGGAAACCTTGAGGAAGAGGGAAGCGACCATGATCTTGTTGTCTACGTAAACACCCGCAGAGGAAACACCGATAGCGTCAACTCTGGGCATCTTGGAAGCGGCTGTTTTCATAGCCTCAAGAATTCCGTTGTAGTGGTAGTTGGGGTCTTCCGTAATTTTGGGGAACCATACTACTTCTTCGGAGTAAACGGATTCACCGTTGATTACAGCGGATACCTTTCTGTCACTTCCGCCTGCATCAAAACCGATACGGCAACCGTCGAGGTGACGGCCGATAGCGTTCGATGTTTCAAAGGTTTTTGGTGCGGGACAGCAGGAGCAAAGGCCTTCAACCTCAAAGGGCTTTTCGTAAACTCTTGCCATGAAGTCAGCATCAAACTGACGTGCACCGCCTTCTTTGTAGTCAGCAGCTATTCTGTCAGCGATGTACTTTGAACCGTGGATGATTATTTTCCAACCGCCCTTTGTCCAAAGCATAGTTTTTATAATTCTTTCGGCAATACCGTAGTTTTCTTCGTCGTGACCTGTGCCGTCAGCGTAAATATCGAGTTCAAATGTAGAAACGAAGCCTTTGTTTCTTTCAACACCGATCGTAAGCTTTACGGTGTTCTCAGCTTTTTTTACAGCTTCGATGTACTCGTCGAGTACAACAACCATAGGCTGAAACTGGGGATCGAGAATTGCTTTGATCATGATTATATGTTCCTTTATAAAATATTTTAAATTTTAATTCAGATAGCCTTGTATTCCTTGAGCTCGCTTGCAGCATCTTCGTCGATAACGAATACTACGTTCTTGTGAAGCTGGAGAATGGAAGCCTGGCACCAAGGAGTGATCTCGCCTTCGAGAGCATCACGGATAGCCTCTGCCTTGTTCTTGCCGTTAGCAACGAGAACGATGGACTTAGCGTTCATAATAGCACCGATACCCATGCTGAGAGCGTGTCTGGGAACTTCGTCAGCACTATTGAAAAGTCTGGAGTTAGCTTCAATTGTGTTTTCAGTAAGCTCAACCTTGTGTGTGCCCATGATGAACTTATCACCGGGTTCGTTGAAGCCGATGTGTCCGTTGCAGCCAATACCGAGAACCTGAAGGTCTACGTTACCTGCATTTACGATAGCTTCGTCGTATGCCTTGCATTCTGCATCGGGATCTTCCGCCTTGCCACTAAGAAGATGGGTGTTATCCATATCAATATTTACTTTGTTGAACAGATACTTGTTCATGAAGTAACGGTAGCTCTGATCATTTGCAGCATCGATGGGATAGTATTCATCGAGGTTGTATGTAGTAACGCCTGCAAAATCAACCTTGCCTTCTGCGTTCAGTTCAGCAAGTTCTGTGTACAGACCGATGGGAGATGTACCTGTAGCAAGTCCGAGAACGAATTTTGCTTTCTTGTTGATTTCACCGGAAACGATAGCAGCAGCCTTTTTGCTGAGTGCATCGTAATCCTTGCATACGAATACTTGTATGCCGTTGTTTTTGCCGTTTGTGTAGGCCTTTACATCAGTTGTTTTCATAACGAATTTCTCCTTTGATGATTGTTTTGAGTATATCAAAATTATTGTTAACTATTATTATATCAGCATCCTTGCCGATTTCAAGTGAACCCTTTCTTGCGCTTTCACCTACAGCGGTTGCAGGGTTAAGAGAAGCGGCCGCAAAGGAAGCTGCAATACCAAGCTCTGTGTTTTCGTATACGTTCTGAACGCTGCGGTTGAGTCTGAGAACGCTTCCCGCAATAGTACCGTCTGCAAGAAGGCATTGAATACCGTTTACCGTTACGTTCTGACCGCCGAGGTCATAGTCGCCGTCAGGCATACCGCCTGCTCTCATACAGTCTGTAATAAGACACAGCTTGTCACCTTTTATTTTGGATACGAGAGCAAACAGACCCTTGTTTACGTGGAAGGTGTCAGCTATAAGCTCACATGATACCTCGTCATTTGAAAGAGCAGAGCCTACAACACCGGGATTTCTGTGCATGAGGGCTGTCATGGCATTGAACAGGTGGGTAGTATGACGAACACCCGCTTCAACGCCTGCGTTTGCTTCTTCATAGGTTGCGTTTGTGTGTCCCATTGAAACGAGAACGTCGGAGTTTTCTCTTATTTCCTTTATGGCATCAAGGGCACCCTCCATTTCTGGAGCGATCGTAACGAGCTTTATGATGTCGGCGTGCTTAACGATAAATGAACCGTCGGGACGGAGAATATGTTCTTCTGCCTGAGCACCTTTTTTGGAAGGATTTATAAAAGGACCTTCACAGTTGATGCCGAGAACCTCTGCACCGTGGTAGCCTTCCATTCCCTTGAGCTGTCTTGCCGTATCAAATGCCTTTTCTATCTGATCCTTTGCCACAGTCATTGTAGTGGGACAGAAGGATGTAACACCGTTTGCAACGATGGCCTTTGCCATTTTTTCAAGTCCTTCAACGTTACCGTCGCAGGTGTCCTCACCCACGTAACCGTGAATATGAATATCAACGAGACCGGGAGCAACAAGTGCACCGTTTGCATCAATTATCTCATATTTTGAAGCATCAGCTTCGGAAGCATCAATAATGTCAATTATTTTTTCATCGAAAACAATAGCCTTGCCCTCAAGGACTGAATCGGGCATAACTATTTTTCCGCCGATAATACATTTCATGGTAATTCCTCCTGAGATTTCATATTATACCAAAATAATTATAACACCTCGTTATATTAAAATCAATAATAAATATAAAGTTTTTTTGCTAAAAAACCGGCAATTTCGGTAAGTTTTTTCGTTCTGTATGCTGTTGTGGCCGTTCGGTACGGGACACAAGTTCAAATGCCGCTTATCTCCTTGTGCTGAGCAATCTTTGCTTGATGAAGATCATTTACGGAATAAGAGGCGGGTAAAACAGGGGAAAATGCAGAAACAGCAGCAAGC
Source organism: Eubacteriales bacterium (assembly GCA_045535205.1). Classification (GTDB taxonomy): domain Bacteria; phylum Bacillota; class Clostridia; order Oscillospirales; family CAG-272; genus RUG14199. The sequence goes on along the minus strand of JAZSLF010000113.1, from coordinate 8,595 downwards.
GACAGCTCGTCAATTGCTACGCTCGGACAAACGTAAAAACTGTGCTTTCCGTCGCTTATGGCCTCAGTCAAACCTCTGAGGTTTCTTTCAAAAATGACCGGAACTCTAATGAAGCAATACTCAAAATCGAACTCGTTCATTAACCTGTCTGTAAACTCGCAAAACAGCTTTTCGTTGAACTTCCCGTTTGCAAACAAACGCTTTATCTTGTATCTTTTGTAGGCAGGAGAAGTAGATGAATTATATGCGTTACAATGGGTCTCTGTCATATCTGCAAACAAAATACTGTTTACGCTGAATTTATTCAGATACTCTGATATTATGATGCTTCTGAGAGAAGTATACGTATAGGGAATTTCTTCGCAGAACACCGCATCGATAACGTGCATGGTTTTCAGGGAGACCTCGTTTTCGTTACCGTCAATAAACACAACACCGATTATTTTATATGACGGAAAAGAATTTCTGAAAAAGGCACGAAGATCGGAAAGACAGTGCTTTTTATATGCATCTCCGACGTGAAGGCTTCGGTCAGGAACTCTGAATTCTATGGGGTGCATTCGTTTCTTCTTGTAGGAATACAATTGAATTTCCGTGTCGTCATTATTCCGAATTACAACGGCGGAAAACAGTTTTGATGAAATTGAGTAAAATTTTTGGGATTTTGTCTTTGGCGGTAGGTCTTGTCCTTTATATTTGACCGCAAGACCGTTCTCAACAAGCCAATGAACCGATGCTCTTGCTTCATTAGGCTTCATTCTGCATTTGTTGGCAATCAGATTTACGGTGCAGGGCTCATTTTCGTATATTGCGGTGAAAACGGCTTTGAGCTTATGTATGTTAACTGACTCACCAACTTTTTGGTAATTATTTGTATTCGTGTCGGATAAGCTCACCGTAGCAAACCTCCCCATCTGAGTGAGTCAGACACACGTCAACAATTTCATCCGAAAGGTTTCTGTCACATCGTACTCTCACTTCAACGTAATGTCGGCTGTGCCCGATGTTGATGCCGTTCTGCTGTTGTTCAAACAACACGTCTGTGCCGCTGGATCTATATTTCTCAACGTATTCTTCAAGTATCTCTTTCTTTATCCTTGCCTGGATTTCAGAAAGCCGTTTGCATCTTTCACGTTTTACGTTGTCGGGCACCTGACCGGGCAATTTTTCAGCTTCCGTACCTTTTCTTACAGAGTAAGGGAATATATGAAGATGTGTAAAGCGTGCTTTTTTGAAAAAATCAACGCTGTTTTCAAATTCCTCATCTGTTTCACCGGGAAATCCAACGATTACGTCAGCACTCAGCATGATCTCCGGAATATACCCCCTTGTTTTTTCAATTCTCTCAAGAGCACTTTCGGCGGTGTACTTTCTTCTCATTCTGTTTAGTATGGACGTACAGCCGCTCTGCATTGAAATATGAAGATGCGGCAGGAAGCTGTCAAGCGAAGCTACTGTTGAAAGAAAGCTGTCAGTAAGTACGCTTGGGTCGAGAGAACCGAGAGTGAGTCTGCGTACACCGTCGATTTTATCAACCTTGCAAAGAAGCTTTGCAAGGGCATTTTTCTCATGTCTGTCTCTGCCGTAAGACGCTGTTTCAATACCCGTCAGAATGATTTCCGGACAGCTTTGTGCAATTTGAGTTATTTCGGAAATAACGTCTGTTTCCGCTTTTGAACGGACATTTCCTCTCGCTTTTGGAATAATACAGTATGCACACTTGTTTTCACACCCGTCTTCAATCTTTACATATGCTCTTGCTCTGCGTGCGTGTGTAATGTACAGCTTGTCGTAGGGGAGTGATGCTGTATCGGTAAGATTTATCTTTTTTTCGCAATCACCGCAGCCTGATAAAACAAGATCTGAGACAATTTCAGCTATCATGTCCTTGTCGTTGTTGCCGGAAATATAATAAACTCCGTTGATCTTCTCATAAGGCTCCGAATTGATCTGAGATGAACAGCCGACAACGATTACTTTCCCAAAAGGAGAGCTTCTTGCAGCCTTGCGTACAGCCTGCCTGCTTTTTTTGTCGCTTTCGGCAGTAACCGTGCAGGTGTTTACAACAGTAACGTCTGTGGGTTCGCCGAAGGGCAGGACGCAAAAGCCCTTTCTTTCAAGGGCTTCCGCTATTGCATCAGATTCGTATTGATTTACCCTGCAACCGAGGGTATAAAAAGAAACTGTATAACTCATATGTATCACCAATAATTTTTTTCAAATAGAGTTTACCACAAAAAACGTGTAAAGTAAACTGTTATTGATTATTTATTCCTGTTAATGATAAATAATGCTCTGTACTTGAAATTCAGAATGTTTTATGCTACAATATTTATCGGAAGAAATATAAACTGAGTTTATTATTGATGTTTTATCAGTAAGAACATACCATGAATCAGAGAAAGGATATTAGTATGGGAAAGCTTCACATTATCGACCACCCCATGATCACACATAAACTTACTATAATGAGGAAAACCGAAACCGGTTCAAAGGATTTCAGACAGCTTCTTGATGAAATTTCAATGCTTATGGGTTATGAGATCACAAGAGATTTTCCTCTTGAAGATATTGAGATCGAAACGCCCGTATCAAAAATGACAGCTAAAGTTATTGCAGGCAAAAAGGTTGCAATTGTGCCTATCCTCAGAGCAGGGCTCGGCATGGTTGACGGACTTTTAAGTCTTGTGCCTGTTGCTAAGGTTGGTCATATAGGCCTTTACCGTGACCCTGATACACATCTTCCCGTTGAGTATTACAGTAAACTCCCTCTTGATATCGAGGAGAGACTCGTAATTGTAGTTGACCCTATGCTCGCAACGGGCGGAAGCGCTTCCGATGCAATTACAATGCTTAAGAATAAAGGCGTTAAAAACATCAGACTTATGTGCCTCGTAGGTGCTCCCGAAGGCGCTGAAAAAGTAATGAAAGAACATCCCGACGTTGATATTTATATCGCCGCGATGGACGAAAAGCTCAACGAACATAAGTATATCGTACCCGGACTCGGCGATGCGGGCGACAGGCTTTTCGGAACAAAATAATGCGTGAATTTATCATTAATTCAAATGACAGCGGGCAGCGTCTTGACAAGTTCGTCTTAAAGACGGTTTGGGGGCTGCCCCTTTCACTTATGTACAAATTCATACGCAAGAAGCGTATCAAGGTCAACGGCAAAAGGGCAGAGGAAAAGCAGATGCTTCAAGTCGGAGATGTTGTCGAAATGTACATTCCCGATGAGTTTTTTGAAAATAAACCAACAGGTGATGCACTTGAGCTTTCCAGAATAAAACCTCGCATTACTGTTGTATATGAGGATGAGAACATCATACTTTGCGACAAGAAGCCCGGAATACTGACCCACACCGGTGACGGCTCTGAAAAGAGGGCGGAGGCTGCCGAAAGAGAAACTCTATTATATCACATAAAAGCTTATCTATACCAAAAGGGTGAATATGCCCCTGATAAAGAGAATTCATTTTCTCCCTCACTTTGCAACAGAATTGACAGAAATACCGGCGGGATAGTTATTGCCGCAAAAAATGCGGCATCACTCCGTGAAATGAATGAGATCATAAAAAGCGGCGGAGCACATAAGCATTATCTGTGTGCTGTTCACGGAAGGCTACCCAAAAAGGAAGATACCCTTCGTGCTTTTCTGTTTAAAAATTCCAAAACAAAGACCGTAAAAGTCACCGACGGGCACATCAAAGGCTCAAAGGAAATAATTACGGGCTATAAAGTAAAAGCTTATAACAGGGAAAAAGATCTCTCGCTTATTGACGTAAGGCTTTATACGGGCAGAACGCATCAGATAAGAGCTCATTTTGCCCATATCGGTAACGCTTTGCTCGGAGAAGGCAAATATGCTCACAATAAAGCGGACAGAGAAATGGGATACTCTCATCAGGCTTTGTATTCATATAAGCTTGTTTTTGAAGTGAAAGAGGGTTTTCTTTCTTATCTTGACGGAAAAGAATTTACTGTTTCAAAGTCCAATATTGATTTTCTGAAGCTGTTCGGAGAAACTAAATGATATACAAAATAGAAGCTGTTGACAACGGGATGACCGTCAAGGATTTTTTATTCAAAAAACTGAAGCTGACAGTTGCCGCAGTTAAAAGAGTGAAATACAGAGAGAACGGAATTACCGTAAACGGAGAAAACGTAACTGTCAGATATATTTTGAAAACGGGTGATACTCTTGTGCTTCTTATGGAGGACACTGAGGAGGACGAAAACGAATACACGGTTCCCGTTGATATTCCCATTGAAATAGTCCTTGAGGATGACAGCTTTGTTGTTGTAAACAAACCACCCTTTATGCCTGCCCACCCATCACTTGGCCATAAGGATGATACTGTTGCAAATGCACTCGCTTTCAGATATAGGGATAAACCGTTTGTTTTTCGGCCTGTCAACAGACTTGACAGGGATACAAGCGGGCTTATGCTTATTGCCAAAGGGAAAGTTTCTGCAGGAAGATTGTATTTTACTCAGCAGAATAAAGAGATAAAAAAATCTTATATTGCAATACTTGACGGTGTTATTTCTCCCCAAAAGGGCACAATTGAAACCTATATGTGTAGGGAAGAGGGAAGTATTGTAAAACGCAGAGTTTGCGATGAAAACGAAATCGGAGCCAAAATTGCCGTAACCGAATATGAAGCATTATGTGCAAACGAAAAAGCCTGTGTAGTCAAAGCAACTCCCGTAACGGGAAGAACGCATCAACTCAGAGTTCATTTTGCCCATAAAGGTTGTGCTATTTGTGGAGACACTATGTATGGAAAAGAGTCGGAATACATAGACAGACAAGCTCTTCACGCCTACATTCTTTCTTTTCCGCATCCGTCAGACAGTTCGACTGTCAGTACAGTTGCAAAGCTTCCCGAAGATATGAAAAATCTTATTGATATACTTAATTTAAAATTTTTAGATTGAATATACTGAATAAAGAGCAGATGAGAGATCACCTGCTCTTTTTTAGTCTTCAATCAGTCATAGAACTATTGAAAATAGTTGTAAAAATTGAAAAATTCAATTTAATTTTGAAATTCAATGAAAAAATATTGAAAAAATGCACAAATTATGGTATATTAATCATATAAAACCAACCTTGGAGGTTTACTATGGCTATCAGTTATAATAAACTATGGAAATTACTTATTGATAGAGGTATGAAGAAAACCGAGCTTGTAAAGCTGTCGGGCATCACTTCCAACGCTATGGCAAAGATGGGAAGGAACGAATCTGTTCAGGTGGACACCCTGGGCAAAGTCTGTGCTGCCCTCGGTTGCAACGTGGACGACATTATGGAGTTCGTCCCCGATGAAGCAAAGCAGGTGAATCTATGAGTTTTATTGATTCATATAAAAGACTTGAAAAGTTGTGCAATGAGATTTACGGCGATAATCACGGCTTATCATCTTATATTGATGAAATGATAAATAATCCAAGTGGCTCCCGATATGTTGCGGGGTGGGATGAGGTTTTAAAGCAGCTAAAGCATTATCGTTGGGTTAGAAACCAAATCGTTCACGAACCGGATCGCACGGAGGACAATATGTGCGAACCTGGCGATGCGGAATGGTTAGAGAGTTTTCGTTTACGCATTATGTCGGCCAGTGATCCACTTGCTATGTATCGTAAAGCACGGAATCCACAGGTTACGCAAAAACCAAAACAAACACATTCAAACAAATATACATACCCCGAATATAAAAAGACAACATCAAAACCCGCAGGTTGTTTGACTTATGTTATGGGCGTTCTACTTGTCGTTGCTGTAGTTGTTTTGATCGTAGCTACTATTTAATTTGATTTTGGAGGTGCATTATGGCACTTGAAAATAAACTTGGTATTACCGGCTCCCCGGAGCTTGCAGAAGCAGAGGAACGCATCAGCAAGAAGAAAGCTGTCGAGCTTTTCGAAAACGGCTTGCTGGACAGCTTGGAGCCCGGCACGACTGCCTCGCTGAAAGCCATTCATAAATATCTCTTTGACGAGATCTACGACTTTGCCGGAGAGCTTCGCACCGTGAATATCGCAAAGGGTAACTTCCGTTTTGCTCCGCTTATGTATCTGGAAGCAGCACTTGCCAACATCGACAAGATGCCCCAGTCCACTTTTGATGAGATCGGGGAGAAGGATGTGGAAATGAATATTGCCCATCCCTTCCGAGAGGGCAACGGCAGAAGCACACGCATCTGGTTGGATTGCATCTTTAAGAAAGAGATCGGCAAAGTGGTCGATTGGAGCAAGGTAGATAAAGATGACTACCTGCTTGCAATGGAGCGCAGTTCCATTAAGGATATTGAAATCAAGCATATCCTGAAACACGCCCTGACCGATGATATCCATAGCCGCGAGGTCTATATGAAAGGCATCGACCATAGCTACTACTACGAGGGTTATACAAGCTTTAAGACGGATGAATTGTGATTTATATATTTCGAAGGAGATAAAATGAAGAAAAAATGGATCTATTTAATTGGCAGTTTTGCTTTGATTTTGCCACTGCTTGTAATTTTTGCAGTTTATTTTATACTAAGAATAAATATTTTTGATAACTCGGATTTTTGGTATGGATATATGGCTTATTTTGGTACTGTTGCATTAGCGGCTGTATCATTATGGCAAAACGAAAATGCAAATATGATTAATCGACGTCTAGCCGAAATGTCATGTAAAGATAAAATAGCCTATCTTGTTCCACCTAAAAACCAAATAATTAGGGGAAATACCATTGAGTTTCGTTTCTTAAAAAGAGGTAATTCATTTGGGTTTATAAATGCTTATGATCTTTATATTAATGATGCCTTATCAAAACGTGAAAAATGCAACTATTTTTTCGAAGAAACAAATATTAACGAACTTCAATCACCTATCAATATCGAATTTCAAGAAAAAATTAATAGTAAAGAAATCGACGTTTGCTTGGTTCTCTTTTGGGAGAATCAATATGGTTATAAATACAAACAAAACATTTCAATCTCATATGAGCAGTTTAAGAGCAGAAACGATATGTACGTCTCTTTAAAAGAAACTTTTGAAATAGAATACCTCAACTAAACGCATTTTAAGAATTAATTATATGTTTTGGAGATAGTATTATGAAAGATACTGAACGACGTGTAGCAGCAAAAGCATTTGCTGAATATTGGAAAGACAGAGGATATGAAAAGGGCGAAAGTCAACCGTTTTGGCTCTCGCTTCTTCGTGATGTCTTAGGTGTAGAATCACCGGAAAAAATTATAATTTTTGAGGAACAGGTACATCTTGACCATACGAGTTTTATAGATGGTTTTATTCCGGCAACTCATGTGCTTATTGAGCAAAAAGGTCGTAACAAAGACCTTCGGAAACCAATAAAGCAGTCAGACGGCACCTTACTTACACCATTTCAACAGGCACAGCGTTATTCTGCGGTTTTGCCATATTCGCAGCGGCCTCGTTGGATAATCACCTGTAATTTTGAAGAATTTCTTGTTTATGATATGGAAAAACCAAACGGCGAACCGGAGCAGATTTTTCTAAAAGATCTTGCTAAGGAGTATTATCGCTTAATGTTCCTTGTAGATACTGGTGATGACAATATCCGTCGTGAAATGGAGGTTTCTATTCAGGCGGGTAATTTGGTTGGTATATTGTATGATGAAATCTTAAAGCAGTACCACGATCCCGAAAATGAAGAATCCCTAAAGAGTTTAAATAAACTCATAGTCCGTCTTGTTTTTTGCTTATATGCAGAAGATGCCGGTATCTTCGGAGGTCATTCTAAATTCCATAACTATATTAAGTCTTTCTCTGCCCGTGATATGCGAAAGGCTATAATTGAGTTGTTTAAAATCCTTGATACCAAGCCCGAAGACCGGGATCCTTACGAGGATGAACAGCTTGCTTCTTTTCCGTATGTAAACGGTGGCTTGTTTGCAGATGAAAACATTGTAATACCTCAAATGAACGATAAGATTCGTGATTTACTTCTCTGCAACGCAAGCGAGGAATTTGATTGGAGCGATATTAGTCCTACCATTTTCGGTGCTGTATTTGAAAGCACATTGAATCCTGAAACACGTCGTAGTGGTGGTATGCACTATACCTCTATTGAGAACATACATAAAGTTATTGACCCGTTGTTCCTTGATGAACTGCGCGAAGAACTGGAAAAAATTAAAGCAGTTAAGGTCGCCAAGACAAGAGAAACAAAAGTCAATGCTTTTCGTGAAAAGCTTGGTAATCTTACCTTCTTTGATCCTGCTTGCGGTTCGGGCAATTTCTTGACCGAAACCTATATTTCTCTGCGCCGTTTGGAAAATGAAGCTATTGAGGTTATTACGCAGGGACAGATGCTTCTTGATTTTACAGGCATCATCAAGGTTTCCATCGGTCAATTTTACGGTATTGAAATCAACGACTTTGCCGTAACCGTTGCAAAAACTGCCCTTTGGATTGCCGAAAGCCAAATGATGAAGGAAACAGAGATTATTGCTAACATTAACCTCGATTTTCTCCCACTTAAATCCTATGCAAATATTGTTGAGGGCAACGCCCTGCGCATTGATTGGGAAAATGTTGTTCCAAAAGAAAAAC